>DAHUYV010000108.1 GCA_027306885.1 Candidatus Dormiibacterota bacterium | reverse complement strand
CCTCCGCCAGTCCGATGCTGTTCCGCCCCGCCCCGCACCCCAGATCCAGCGCCCGGCCGGGTGGCAGGTCTGCTGCCACTGCCATCACCAGCGGATCGGGGTCGGAGGAGAAGGGGCGCTCCCGGTGGCGCTGGTCCCAGGCGCTGGGGCCGTGGTCGCTCCCGCCGCCGTCGGCGATGCCCGCCGCCCCCTCCAGCGCGGTCAGCGCTTCGGTCAGCGCCTGCAGGGCGTCCGGGCCGAGCCGCTCTCCCAGCCAGCGCTCATGCTGGTCACCCAGGCGCTCCAGCTCCAGAGCGAGGGTCCGGCCCCGGTCCGTCAGGTGCAGGCAGCGGGTGCGGCGGTCCCCGGGATCCATGTCGCTGGCCGAGAGCCCCTCCGCCTCCAGACGGTCCACCAGGTGCTTCACGTTCATGGGGTCGGTCGCCAGCGTCCTCGCCAGGGCCCTCACCCCGATCTTCTCCTGGTGGAGAAGGGCTCGAAGCACCGCGGCCTGCGGGGGTGACACCCCCAACCCCTCGATACGGTCGCTCCAGACCTTCCTCAGGGCCCGAGCGACCCGGCTGACCCGGAAGGCGACGGGCGCCACGGCGGGGGGGTGGGCCGTGCGGTTGCGCTTCAGCTCAGGCACCGGACGACGCCCCCCGACTGCGGGAGGGAATCCTCGGGGCCAGCCGAAGCTCCCCGATGACCGGGATCGGGGGGACCCAGGGGCTCATCCCCGGGCCCTTGCCATGGACGCCCGGACGGCGGCCAGCGCGCCCTCAGGTAGGTCGCGGGCCCCGCCCAGCGCGCGGGCCCGGATCTCGGCCTCGGCGGCCTCTTCCAGCGCCGAGACCAGCCCGGCGGCCTCGGCCGGGCCGCGCCCGAAGGTGAGCACCCCGTGGTTGCCCAGCAGCACCGCCCAGGTGTCGGGGGACTGGCGCAGGGCTTCCTCGATGCCGTCCACGGAGCGCTCCGAGCCGCGCGGTGCCCAGGGGACCACCGGGACCGGGGTGGCCTGGCCGAAACGCAGGAGCGCCTCGTAGCGGCAGGGGAGCTCACAGTTGGCGAGGGCGAACGCCAGCAGGTGCGGCGAGTGGGTGTGGATCACGGCCCCCACCTCGGGCCGGAGCCGGTAGACGATCAGGTGCATGTCCACGATCTCGCGGTTGGTGGGATCGAGCTCCCCCTCCAGGACGCTCCCGTCCAGCCCCACCACCGCCAGCCCCTCCTCGGTAAGCTCGCGCACGGTGCCTCCGGTGGTCAGCAGCAGCCGATCTCCGTCGAGCCGGGCCGAGAGGTTGGCATGGCCGGAGTGGGACATGACACCGCCGGAGAACAAGCTGGCCGCGCTCCGCACCAGGGCTGACCTGGCGCTCAATTCCTGATCGGTCATGGGAATCCCCCCGGCTCGCTCTCTCGCTGTTCGTAGGTGCAGCTACATGCTAGCAAGATCGGTGATCGCGCGCCGATCGGCCGCGGCGACTACTCCAGCCAGCGCGCCGGCAGCGGGGTCTCGCTGAATCCGCCGCCCCCGTCTGCGACCACCCGATACCCGGTCGCCCCGGGGGCCTCGGCGCAGATCTCGGCGAGCTCACGGTCGACGAAGTGGGCCGCCGCTCCGTCGTCGCAGGCGATGCCTGCCGGCAGCACACCGGCGGCCACCAGCCCCCGGTAGGTTGGGCGGCGGCTCTCCTCGAGGCTGTAGTGGGGGCAGTAACTGCCCCGAAGCAGGCCCAACCCCTGGTGAAATGGCCGCAGCCGCGGGCCGAAGGAGTCGGTGGTGCCGGACTCGAACCAGCAGATGGCGCTGGCACTGACCCCGGCGAGGACGACGCCCTTCTCCCAGGCCCGGCGCAGCGGCAGCTCCAGCTCGTGGACGCGCCAGACGGCCAGCATGTTGGCCACACTGCCACCGCCCACGAAGATGAGGTCCTGGGCTTCCAGCAGGGCGGCCGGGTCAGCGACGTTGGGCTGGGTGAAGAGGGTCAGGTGGCTGGGGCGAGCTCCCAGTTCCGCCAGCCGCGGGTGGCCCTCCAGCACCCAGCGCAGGTCACTCTCGTTGGCGGTGGGGAGGATCAGGACTCGGGGCTCCGGCTCGCCGGTGAGGGAGATGGCGTAGCGGAGCAGGGGAGCCATGCGCTCGGCGAACAGACCAGAGATCAGGCCGCCGATGGCGAGGATGTGGCGGCGGCCGTCGACGGACACCAGTGCAGAGTATGGGCACCGACGTTCGGAGGTCCAGCGATTCCAGGATCGCCGGCGGTGCCGGTCCCCGTACCATGGGGGTCCCGCCTCCGCGCCGGAAGCGTCCCGAGGGAGGCCCCGGCGGGGCCTTCCCCCCCTCATCGGAGATGCCGCGTGCTGCCGCAGTCCAGGTCTTCTCCGGAGAGGTCGCACCGACTGGACGGCCGATTCTGGACCTACGCCTCCGCCAACGCTGCCGCCGCCCTTGGCGACGGGGTGCGGCTCGCCGCCATGCCGCTCCTGGCCGCCTCCCTGACCAGGACTCCCACCCTGGTGGCGGCCGTCGCGGCCAGCCAGAGCCTTCCCTGGTTGCTGGTCAACCCGCTGAGCGGGGTGCTGGTCGATCGCCACGACCGGCGCCTTCTGATGCAGGTGGCCGGCGTGGTCCGGATCGTCCTGGTCTTGGCGGTGATCGCTGGCCTCTGGCTCCAACTGTTGTCGATCCCCTGGCTGTGCGCCCTCGGCTTCCTGCTCGGTGGGTCGGACACCCTGGGAGCCAACGCCGCCACCGGCCTGCTCCCCAAGTTGATCCAGGGACCGCAGCTGGAGCGGGCCAACGCCGTGAGCCAGGGTGCCTACGCCGTGGGAAGCAACCTTCTCGGCCCGGCGTTGGGGGCGGTGTTGTTCACCGTGGCCCGAGTGGCTCCGTTCTCCGCTGACGCGGCCTCCTTCGGAGTGGCGGTCCTCCTTCTAACCCGGGTGCGTGGTGCCTTTCGGCCGGCCCCGGGGCCAGCCTCCAGCTTGGTGTCCGAACTCACCGAGGGGATGACCTGGCTGTGGCGCCACCGGCCGCTGCGGGTCCTGGCGTTGCTCGTGGCGCTCTCGAACCTGGCCTACGGCCTCTTGAGTGGGGTGCTGGTGCTCTTTGTCCTCGAGGTGATGCGACTTCGCCCGGTGGCCTACGGGCTGCTTCTGGCGGTGCTGGCGGTGGGCGGGCTGCTGGCCAGCGCCGTCGCGGTCCGGCTGGGGCGCCGTCTGCGGCGACCGGGGATCCTGCGGGCGGTGCTGGCGGTGAACGCGGTCGGGATGGCCCTGATCTGGGCCCTGCCCACCGTTCTGGTGGTCGTCCCGGTCTTCCTGGTAAACGGCTTCCTCAACACCATGTGGGACGTGGTGGTGGTCTCCTATCGCCAGCGCGAGGCACCCGACCGGCTGCTCGGGCGGGTCACCAGCGCCTTCCGCACGGTGGGGATCGGGGCGGTCCCCGTCGGTGCGGCGCTGGGCGGCCTGCTGGCTCAGCTCTCGGGTCTGCGCGCGCCCTTCCTGGTCGCCAGCCTGGTGCTGCTGGTGGCTTTCGCCATCAGCCTGCCCGGGCTGGCTGGGGCCGGCCTCAGCCGCTGATCGCGTCCTGCCGAATCAGGAGCTGGGCAAAGTCCGTCTCGGCCACGGCGCGCGCCAGTTGCGCCCCGGCAAGGTCGATCTCCATGGACACCTCATAGACGAACGAGTACACGTCCTGGAACTTCCGCGGGTCGTACCCGCGCACCAGCAGCTGCTCGCCGAGCTCGGGGTTGCGCATCAGCGCCTCGGCCAGCTCCCGGGCCGCGAGCAGCAGCGCCTCCAGGAGCTGGACCTCGATGGCGTACTCGGCGATCAGCCCCGGCGCGCCCTGGGCCTCCTCCAGCGCGCGCAGCCGACGCCGCAGATCGCCGATCTCCTCCAGGTACTCGACCTGGCTTGGGTCCTCCATGGCCTTGCTCCAGCCTACCCGCGGAGAGCGTTCCTCAGCGGATCAGGTAGTGGGTGGCGATGATCGGGGCGATCAGGATGGCGATGATGTTGACCACCTTGATCATGGGGTTGATGGCTGGCCCCGCGGTGTCCTTGTAGGGGTCCCCGACGGTGTCCCCGGTGACCGCGGCGGCGTGGGTTTCGGTCCCCTTGCCCCCGAAGTTGCCCTCCTCGATGTACTTCTTGGCGTTGTCCCAGGCACCACCCCCGGAGGTCATCTGGAGAGCCAGGAACAGCCCCACCACGATGGTGCCGATCAGCATTCCCCCGAGCGCAACGGGGCCCAGGATGAAGCCCACCAGCAGGGGCGCGGCCACCGGGATGAGCCCGGGCAGGATCATCTCCCGCTGGGCCGCGGCGGTGACGATCGCCACAGCCCTCCCGTACAGCGGCCGGGCGGTCCCCTCCATGATCCCCGGGATCTCCCGGAACTGGCGGCGAACCTCCTCAACCACCCCTCCCGCCGCCCGGCCCACCGCCTGCATCGAGAGCGAGGCGAACAGGACCGGCAGGATGCCGCCGAAGAGCAGGCCGACGATCACCCGAGGGTTGCTGAGGCTGAAGTTGAAGTTGTGGCGGCCGAGGGTCTCGGTGTATCCCGCGAAGAGCACCAGGGCCGCCAGCGCCGCCGAACCGATCGCGTACCCCTTGGTGACGGCCTTGGTGGTGTTCCCCACCGCGTCCAGGGGGTCGGTGACGTTGCGCACGGACTCGGGAAGGTTGGCCATCTCGGCGATCCCCCCGGCGTTGTCGGTGATCGGCCCGTAGGCGTCGATCGCCACCACGATCCCCACCATGCTCAGCAGGGCCATCGCCGCGATGGCGATGCCGTACAGGCCGGCCAGGGCGTACGCCCCGAGGATGCCCACCCCGATCACGAACACCGGGGGAGCGGCCGCCTCCAGCCCCACCGCCAGCCCGGCGATGATGTTGGTGGCGTGGCCGGTCTGGGAGCTGCGAGCGATGCCCCGGACCGGGTTGAACTGAGCCCCGGTGAAGTACTCGGTGATGGCCACGATCAGGATCGTGATCACCACCCCGATCACCCCAGACCAGAACAGGTTGATCACCGGGTGGCCCAGCACCGACTGGGAGAGCTGGCCGCCGGCGCTGAGGGCGGCGGTCAGGATCGCGAAGCCGACCACAGCCACCACGGCAGCGACGATCAGGCCGCGATAGAGGGCGCCCATGATCCAGCCCCCCTTGCCGATCCGGACAAAGAAGGTGCCGACGATGCTGGCGATGATGCTGATCGCCCCGAGGAAGAGCGGATAGACGGTGAGCCCGAAGTTGTGGAACTGCAGCTCGCCGAGGAGCATCGCCGCCACCGCGGTCACGGCGTAGGTCTCGAAGAGGTCCGCGGCCATGCCCGCGCAGTCGCCCACGTTGTCACCTACGTTGTCGGCGATCACCGCCGGATTGCGCGGGTCGTCCTCGGGGATCCCCGCCTCGATCTTGCCCACAAGGTCGGCGCCGACGTCGGCGGCCTTGGTGTAGATGCCGCCGCCCAGCCGGGCGAAGACCGAGATCAATGAGGCCCCGAAGGCCAGGCCCACGATCGCCGAGGGCTTGTCCAGGATCCAGAAGGCGATGGTTACGCCGAGGAGTCCGAAACCGACCACGAAGAATCCGGTCACCGCCCCACCGTTGAACGCCACCCGGAGAGCCGGGCCGAGGCCGCTCCGGGCCGCCTCGGCGGTGCGGAAGTTGCTCCGCACCGAGACGTTCATCCCCACGTACCCGGCCCCCGCCGAGAGGGTTGCCCCGAACAGGAACAGGAGCGCCGTCTTCCAGCCGAGGGAGTTGTTGATCAGGCCCCCCAGGGCCAGCAGGATCGCCAGGGCCAGGCCGATGATGGCGATGATCGAGTACTGGCGGTTCAGGTACGCGGAGGCGCCTTCGCGGATCGCCTGGCCGATCTCCTGCATCCGCTCGTTGCCGGGCGCCCGTCGCAGCACCCAGCGTGCCAGCACCCCTCCGTAGGCGATCGCCAGGATGCCGGCCAGCAGCACCGGAAGCAGAACGGTTCGAGTCATCGGCTCCTACACCTCCCAGCGGCACGGCAAAGCCGGCCGGAGCAGAACCGGCCGCGTCGGCCCCAGGGGCCGGCGACAGCCAAAGTGGCCGGATTATATCGTTCAGGGGAGTTGGCGCACCACTCCGCTGGCTCTTGCTGAGTTGATCGCTCTCATAAGGAGGTGGTTTCCCGATGGCCTTTGGCAGTTGGATCGTGGCAGTTGGAGACGAGCTGCTCTCCGGGCACACCGCGGACTCCAACTCCCATTTCCTCGCGGGTCGGCTGCGCGACACCCCCTATCCGGTGGCGCGCATCGTGGTGGTGCCCGACCGCGAAGAGGAGATCATCGAGCAACTCCGCAGCGCCGAGGAGCACGGCGCTGCCCGGGTGTTCTGCTGCGGGGGCCTGGGCCCGACCCCCGACGACCGGACCTTCTCCGCGGTGGCTGCGCATTTCGGAGTGCCCCTGGTGGAGCACGGTCCGACCATCGAGCGGATCCGGGAGCGGGTCGCCGACCTGCATCGGAGAGGGCGCCTTCCCAGTCCCGAGCCGAACCCCGGGAACCGCAAGATGGCCCTGGTCCCCAAGGGCGCCGTGGTGCTGCCCAACCCGGTGGGCAGTGCCCCTCCGGTGGCGATGCCGCTGGCCGGGGAGGCGGGCGAGCGCTGGCTCCTGGTGCTGCCCGGGGTGCCGACCGAGCTCCGCCCCATAGTGGACCAGGTGGTGCTGCCCACCTACTGCGCCGGCGGGAGCGCTCTGGCATGGGCGGAGCAGCGCTACACCGGGGCCGCCGAGTCCCAGTTCTTCCCGCTCCTCACGGAGCTGGCCAACACCTACCCGGAGGTCAGCTTCGGCTCCTACCCACAGGCGGTCCCCGGCGAGCTGGTGATCAGGGCGTGTTCCCCTTTCAGCGACCGCCTGGAACTGGCGATGGCTCGGCTCCGGGAGGCCGCCCCTCCCCGCTGATCCCCGGCCAGCGTCCGGAGTGGGGTGCTCCTGAGCCCGGCGTCTGCGTGACACCCGGTACGGGTGCCGACCGGCAACCCCATCCGGGCACCGCCCACGATGGGCGTCACTTGAGAGAGGCTTTCACCGCAACGCCCGAGCCAAAGCGGTCGTCCCTCGTGGCGACTTCGGTCTCCAGGCGCTCGGCTGGGCCTCGCTTGGAGTTGCTCAGACGCTCAGCGGGCCACCCGGTGCTTGTCGAAGCATGAGCTGCAGTAGACCGGCCGGTCGTACTTGGGCTGGAAGGGAACCTGGGTCAGGGTCCCGCAGTCCGCGCACACCACCTCGAACATCTGCCGTGGCGGCCGCGGACCCGACGAGGAGTACCCGCCGTTGCCGCCCTGGCGCGAGGCCTTGGCCAGCTGCCGGCACGGCTGGCACCTGGTGGGCTGATTGACCAGCCCCTTGGACTGGTAGAACTGCTGCTCTCCGGCGGTAAAGATGAATTCAGACCCGCATTCCCTGCAGGTCAAGGTCACGTCGACGAGGCTCAACCGAGCATCCTCCAACTACTTACTCAGCCAGGACCACTCGGTCGTGCCTTGAATCGCCGCCCGGAACTGTCTGGCGGCCGCCACTATAGCAAAGGGCGGGCGGTAATGAGCGGAAAGGCCACCGTCGGAGGCCTAATCCGATCAGAAGGTGAAGAGATCCGGCCCCCCCGCCACCGGCAGAGCCACCCCGGTCACGTAGGCGGCCTCGGTGCTGGCCAGGTAGCAGACGGCGGCGGCGATGTCCTCGGGACGGCCCAGCTCCCGAGTTGCCGTGCGCAGCACCATGCGGTCCACTGTGGAGGGTGGCGAGGTCCGGAACCCCTCGGTCTCGATGGCCCCGGCAACCACCGCGTTGCTGGTGATGCGGTGGCGCGCTCCCTCCAGCGCCATGGAGCGCATCAGGCCCAGCACCCCGGCGCCGGTCGTCGCCACGCTGGCGTGGCCGAACCCGCCCTGGAGCGCGCTCACGGTGGACTTGTAGATCAGCCGGCCGTAGTTGCGCATCCGCATGTGGGGCCAGGCCGCCTGGGTGCAGTTGAAGGCGCCGGTCAGGTTCACCTCCAGGTCCCGGTGCCAGAGCTCGGGGGAGAGATCCATGATCTGGCCGAGATGGTCAGAGACCCCAGCGCTGTTGACCAGGATGTCCAGCGAGCCGTAGTCCTCAACCACCTGGTCGAAGACCTCGCGCACCCGCTGCCGGTCAGTGACATCAAGTTGGATGGCCACGGAGCGTCGGCCGAGCTCCCGGATCTCAGCGGCGGTGGCCTCGGTGTGCACTCCGCCCTGGGAGGCCATCACCTGCGCCATCACGCTGTCGCTGCGCGCGGCGGTCTCCTCGATGGCCGGGTCGGACTCCACCAAGAGGTCGGTGAGAATGACGTCGGCGCCGGCCGCGGCGAGGGCCAGGGCGTCGGCGCGGCCCAGCCCCCGGGAGGCTCCGGTCACCATCGCCACCCGTCCCGAGAGGTCGAACATCGTCATCTCTGTCGCCGAGTGTAGCCTGGTTGGTATGGTGCCTCGAGGTCGGGAGTCCCGGCCCGTCGGGGAGGACCAGCAGATCTCGTGGAGCAGATGCAGCCGCTCAGATCTTTGACCAGAGGCGGCGGCGTGGGGCTGGTTCTCGCCGCCCTCTTGGTGCTGGCGGGGTGCGGCAGCAACGGAGAGGCGGCCCGGTCGGGGCCCCGGATCCTCAAGGACGCGGCCGCGGCCCTGCGGTCGGTCTCGTCGTTCCAGATGGCGGGCAAGGTGGCGACGAGCAGCGGGACCGGGTCGTTCACCTTCGAGGTCGCCGGCAAGAACGTGGGCGAGGGCACTTTCGCTCTGGGACCGCTGCAGTTCCAGCTCGAGGAGGTGGGCTCCACCGACTACATCCGCAGCTCCACCCTCTGGGCCAGCGTCGGGGGCAGTGCCCTGCAGCAGGTGCTCACTGGGAAGTGGGTCTCGGTCCCGGCCAGCAACCCCTTGGCTCAGCAGCTGACCAACGGCCTGGCCTCGCTGACCTCTCCCACCCAGACCGCCACCGCTTTGACCCAGGGGGAGGCCAAGGCCCGCCGCGGAGGCACACGCACCTTCCAGGGCCAGGGGGTGGTCGAGGTCGCCGAGAGCGGTGGGGGATCAGTGCTGGTGGCCACCAGTGGCGCTCCCTACCCGCTCCTGTTCGTCGACGGGAAGGGGACGTCGCTGGCCCTCTCCGGGTTCGGAAGATCGTTCACCATCCGTCGCCCGGCCAAGTCGCTCAGCCTGCTGCAGGTGATCGCCGGCCTGCAGTCCGGCCTGCCCTGAGCCCCGGATCGCTCACAGGCCTCGGAGCTCAGCCTCCGCCTTGGTGAGCGCTCTCTCTCCGGCCCCGTTGAGCACCTCCATCTCCACCTGCGCCAGGCCCGGCGCCGACCGGATCACCAGCGGGTGCCCGGTGACGACGTCGCCGGAGGGCACGGGGGCGGAGAAGCGGCAGGTCACCTTGGCCACGTAGGCGAGGCTTTCGGCCCACCGCTCTAGCTGCGCGGTGGCAGCTCCCATGGTGAGCAGGCCGTGAGCGATGGTGGACGGCAGGCCCACGGCGCGGGCGAAGTCAGGATCAAGGTGGATGGGGTTGTGGTCCCCCGAGGCTTCGGCGTAGGCATCAATCCGCTCCTGGGTGAGCCGCTCCTCGAGCGCCGGCCCCGGGGAGCCCTCTGGGGGCGGGAAGTGGTCCAAGCGTTCTGAACCACTCATGCGGAGCCGCCCCGGACCAGGAAGAGGCTCCGGGAGTGGGCGATCACGGCGCCGTTTGGATCGCTGCCGTGGCAGGTGAGCTCCAGGAAGACCATCCCGCGCCGCTCCTCGGCCCGGGTCACCTCTCCGGTCGGAACCAGCTCCTCTCCGAACTGCACCGACCGGTCGAACCAGAAGTCCTGCTCCCCGTGCAGGAGGCGGGGCAGGTCCAGCCCCACCTCAGGGTCCGAGAACAGCAGGGGCACGATCGGCCAGAGGAGGTAGACGGAGGCGTAGCACGCCAGCGGCCGCTCTGGATCCCACTCGCCGCCGTACACCGCCCGCGCGTAGGAGCGATGGTGCTCCCGGTCCACAACCTGGGCTGGGGCCGAGTAGCGGCGCCCGAGACAGGACGGGTTGAAGGCCATGACCAGCCCAGGATAGCGGCGCACCAGCGCCGGAAGCGGAATCGCCCCGACCACCCCACTGCTACCATGCCGCGAGGCCAACCGGGGCCGCTGGTGGGGCGCTCCCGGTCGGCCGACGAGGTCGGTCCCCCGGATCAACCGAGTGCGGTGGAAGGAGCAGGTGCCCGACCCGGCAGATTCCGGAGGGGAGCCGATGCCGAAGCCCCTGGTCAGGCTGGGTGGTCGACCTCGACGGCTGTCGGCCCCAGGGGACGACCCAGCAGGGCGGTCCCCATCCACCTCACGGGGTTGGCGCCGGCCGCGACCTCCAGGCCGACTCAGCCCCGCCGTCCCCGATGAGGGGGTCGTCGCGCGCCCTGCCCAGCGCCCTGAGCTGCGGCGAACTGGCGGCGCCCCTCTTCGTTGGCAGCTTCGTGCTTGACGGGGCGGTCCGAGAGGAGTACCGCGCCAGCCGGCATCCGGGCAGCGCCCTCGCCCTTGGCGGATCGGGTTGGACCCAGCGGGCCAACTTCCTCGTCACTGGTGGCCCGACGTGGGCCTGCGCCGCCGGAGCGCGGTCGGCCCAGGCGCCAGGGCCCGGATCCAAGGGGCTGCCCCGGTGCCTCGCCGTGGTGGGGCCGGGCTTGGCCGGGGCGGGCCTCTTCCCCGCCGATCCCGTCAGCGGGTACCCGCCCGGCACCCCCGACCTCCCGGCGCGCTGGACCGGATCCGGAATCGCCC
>DAHUYV010000095.1 GCA_027306885.1 Candidatus Dormiibacterota bacterium | reverse complement strand
AGGATGTCGACCTCGGCGGCACCTCCTGACGGCTTGGCGCCGCCGACGGGAACGCCTCAGCCGCTCGCCAGCCGGTCCAGGAGCTGATCCACCCGAGGCTGGCCGAGCATCTCGGCCTGGACCCGCCGAGCCGCCTTGGTGACCTCCGCGTCTTGAAGCACCCGGGAGATCGCCGCCCGGATGGCCGCCACCTGGTCGGGGCCAAAGGTGGCGATCGGACCGCCCGGTAAACCTGGGGCCCGGACCACGACCGCCGCTCCCGCCCTTGCCGCTCGGGCGGCGTTGGGGAGCTGGTCGGCGAACATCGGCAGCATCACCAGCGGCAAGCCGGCACCGAGCGCTCCAAGAGTGGTCCCCGAGCCGCCGTGGCACACCACCAGTGACGCCTCCGCCAGCGCCTCTGCCTGCGGCACCCAGCGCTCCACCCGGACGTTGGCGGGCACCGGAAGCAGCAGCTCTCGCTCGAAGGTCCGGCCGACAGTGAGCAACGCCCGCAGCGGCAGGCCGCTCACCGCCTCCAGCAGCGCTCTGTACGCCGTGGCAGCGGCGGGCAGGCGGGGGGCCATGGTGCCGAGGGTGAGGTACACCAGCGGCCCGCCACCATCCGGCCCCCACCGCTGGGAAGAGCCGGCCGCCGCCGGCTCCGGTTCGCGATACCTGAGGGTGCGGGGGTATGGAGACGGGTCGAGCGATTGGGGAAACCGGGAGAGGTACCCAGACCGCCGGATCGCGGCGCTGACCCCCTCGTGATGCGGATCCACCGCCACCGCCGCCAGCTTCAGCGCCGCGGACTCGACCTCCGCGAGGGAGATCGCCACCTGATGGTGCGGGGTGTGCTGGCGCTCTGCCAGCACCGCAGAGGCGTACTCGCAGGGCTCGCGCAGCACCAGCTGGGGGCAAAAGTCCTGCCAGAGGCGCTCCAGCGCCGGCAGCGCCGCTTCGGTCTGGAGCCGCCCGAAGAGCTCCCGGTCGATCAGTGCCCATCGCTCGCGCCGGGTGGCGTTGGCGAAGCGCTCCATGACCGCGGCCACCCGGTCCCTCGGCGGATCGGCCGTGAGCTGCCAGGGCAGGCCTGACTGCTGGGCCAGCTCCGCCTGGGCGGGCGGGACCGCCAGCAGCACCTCATCGCCCCGGCGCCGGGCGGCCTCCCCGAACGGCAGGAGGGGCCCCAGGTGGCCGGCCAGACCGGTCGAGGCCAGCAGGACCCTCAGGGCCGGCCTCCGGCGCTCGTGACTTGCCGCATCCCCGCCCACACGGCCACTAGGCCGAGGCGGCGGGTGGGCTCACCCACCCCGGCTGTCCGCCTGCTCCAGCTCCTGGTACGCCTTGCGCTCGCCCTCGGGAAGCGGGGTGCGGGTGGAGGGGGTGACCCTCACCCTGAGGTAGAGATCGCCGCCGCCGGCCCCGGACTGAAGGGCGGGGATCCCCTTGCCCGGGACCCGAAGGGTGCGCCCGGTCGAGGTCCCCGCCGGGATCGTCACCTCCAGCCCGCCTCCGGCCGGGTCCCGGGCCGCGACCCGCCCTCCCAGCGCCGCTCGGTAGTCGCGGACCGGGAGATCCGCGTACACGTCCCGGCCCTTCACCTCGGTGCCGGGCTCGAGCTCCAGGTGGACTCGCAGGTAGAGGTCGCCGCGCGCTCCGCCGTGGGGCCCGGCCCGGCCCTCTCCACCCACCCGCACCCGCGAGCCCTCCGTCACCCCGCGGGGGATGGTGACCCGGAGGCTGCGGCGACGCGTCTGCCGTCCGGTGCCGTGGCAGGTGGGGCAGGTGCGCAGCTCGACCTGCACCGCGGTGCCGCCGTCAGAGGGCGGTTCGGCGACCCGCCCGGTGCCCTGACAGGCACCGCACTCCTCGTCAATCGAGAGCTGCATGGTGCGATCGCTCCCGGTGGCGGCCTCCCGAAGGGTCACGTCGACCTTGTGCTCGGAGTCCTGGCCCCGCCGCGGGGCGGACTGTTCGCGCCGGAGCCGCTCCAGCTCCATCTCGACCAGGGGGTCGGGGCCGGACTCGGCGCCGCGGCTGCCAAAGAAGGTCTCGAAGAAGTCGCTGAATCCGCCGAAGCGGGCCCCGCGGCGGCTGTCCCCGAACGGGGGCTGGGGCGGACGACGCGGTTGGGTCCGCTCCACGTGCTCCCAGTCCGCCCCCAGCCGGTCGTACTTGGCTCGTTTCTCCGGGTCCTTGAGCACCTCGTAGGCCTCATTCACCCGCTTGAAGCGCTCCGTGGCCTTGGGGTCCTTGTTGACATCGGGGTGCAGCTCGCGGGCGAGCTTCCGATAGGCGGTGCGGACCTCCTTGTCGGTGGCGGTCCGGGGCACCCCCAGGGTGGTGTAGTAGTCGCGAAACTCCACACCTCCACGGTACCGCCTCGGAGGGGGGGTGAAACCGGTGCGCCGGCGGCGCGGGGAACTGTGGGCCGGGGAGCGCGGGCCGCGAGCAGCCGCTGTCGGACCGCAGGTGCCAGCGGACTATCATGACGGAGCACGGGGGCCAACGTGAGAATCTCGTTCGGAAGCGCGGAGCAGCCACTGCATGGGGAGGACCGCTCCCTGGCGAGCTTGGAGCTGGGCCTCTTTGGGGTGTTCGATGGTGTCGGCGGCGTCCCGGGGAGCGCTCGCGCGGCGGAGTTCGCGGCCGGGTCGATCGCCGGTTTCTGCCGCCGGGCCGGCCCTCCGTCGCTACAGGTGCTGGCCGAGGCCTGCGAGTTTGCCAACGGGGAGATCTCCCGGCGCCAACTGGGCTGCACCACCGCCACCCTGGCCTGGGTGGCCGGCGGCGCCCTCTTATGGGTTTCGATCGGGGATTCCCGTCTCTACCTCTGGCATCGCGGTGCGCTGGCCCAGGTGAGCAGCGACCAGGGGGAGGGGAACGTCGTCTACAACGTTCTGGGCATGCCTTGGGCAGAGGCGTCGCTCACCGTCCAGCGGGGCGCGCTGGAGCTGGAACCGGGGGACCGGCTGGCCCTGGTGACCGACGGTGTGACCGGCGACTTCGCCCCCGACCTGCTCGGCCTCCAGGAGCTGAGGCCCAGCCTGGAGCTGGAGGATCCCCAGCTGGCGGCGGAGGCGCTGGTGCGCAGCGGCCGCAAGCGTGACGACCGCACCGCCTTGGTGGTGGCCTGCACCTGAGGCCGCCGGGTCTCAGGCCCCCTCCGGCCCCTCGCGGAGCCGCCTGACGAAGCCCTGGAGTGACGGCAGCAGGCTGCCGTCCGCGGCGGTGATCGGGCCTTCTGTGAGCAGCCGGGCCAGCTCCCGCCCCCGGCCCGACGGGCGCCGCACCACGAGCGCAGCCGCGCCCGGCGGCGGCCCCTGCAGGTCGAGCGGCCCTCGGGCGAGAAACTCGCCATCGGGCGCCACCACCCCGTGGCCGGTGGCGATCCGCGGAGCCGGGACCTCGTCCTCCAGTTGGTACAGGATGAGCTGGGACCAGTGGCATTGCAGCGGCCCGGGCTGGTCGTCCGCCAGCCCGAAGGCCGCCAGATGGAGCTGGAGCAAGGAGGGCCCGGCGTCCCGCGCTGAGAGCGACCAGAGCGGCACCGAGGCGACCAGCCTGGGGTTGACCTCGATGCACCAGGCGGCCCCTCCCTCCTCGACCACCAGGTCGACCCCGAAGACTCCCAGGTGCCCTTCGCGACGCAGCCATTCGGCGGCGCGCACGGAGACCTCCCGCACCAGTTCCGGTTCCGGCACCGCGGCGGAGAAGTCGTTGCCGCAGGAGCCGAGGGGATGGGGGGTGAGCTCGGGGATCCCGGTGAGCTGCCGGCAGGCCGGGCCCACCACCACCCGATCGGGCAGCGCCACCCCGGAAACGGTGACGGGGTGGCCGTTGACCAGCCTGGAGACCCGGCCCGGGTGGCCAGCGAACTCGGTGCAGAGGCGGACCACCTCCGCCTCGTCGCTGACCGGGTAGGTGGCGGCACCGGAGTAGCCGCGGGCAAGCTGGAAGACCAGGGGCAGGCCCAGCGACAGCGCCGCCCTCGCCAGCTCGGGTCCGGCGACTCCGGTCACGGTCGGGGGGACCGGAAGCCCGGCGGCCGCCGCCGCCATGGAGAAGTGGGCCTTGTTCTCCAGCCGGCGGGCCACCTGGGCCGGGCTGTTGGCCGCCCGGACCCCGAGCTCCCGAAGGCGCCGCTCGGCCGGCGCCGAGCCCGTCCACATAATCGCCCCCTTTGCCCTGGCGGCCAGCAGCTCCTGCACCCGGGGGAGCTCGAGCAGCGATCGTCCCGACCGGGTCGGGGTCGGAAAGATGTGCAGCTCGGAGTCACCCGGGCGAAGGCCGCAGTCCTCCCGGGCCACCACGGCCAGCCCGGTCCCGAGGGCCGGGAGGGGGTCCGGGCCGAGGTAGAAGACGGAGTCCCCTCTCACGGCGCCCGCCGGAAGCCCGCTGCCTCCAGGATCGAGTCCAGCTCAGCCGGGGAGTCGGCGGTCGGCGCCAACTCCTCGGCCGCCGGCTCCAGGTCCAGCTGCCAGGCGGCGCCGGTGAGGAGGACCAGGCAGCGGCCCTTGCCGCCCACCCCCGAGGCCGCCGCCGTGTGGGCCGCGGCCAGGGCGGCCAGCCCCTCCCACGAGGTGTGGAGGCCGACCTGCTCCGCCAACCGCCGAGTCTCCAGCAGATCGCCCCGGGAGACTCGCCAGCCCCGTCCTCCGGAGGCGCGGACGGCGCGGCGCAGAAGTGGCGCCAGGCGGCTCTTGCGGGTTCCCAGCTCCCCAACCCCGGCTGGAGCAGCGCTCGGCGCGCCAGGGTACCAGGGTCGGGTGAGCTCCCCGCCGGGGTCGCCCTCCACCGGGTTGATCGTCGGGACCGACGCGCCGAGGGCGCCGAACCCCTGGGCGATCCCCAGCGCCGTGGCCCCGCTCGAGGAGAACACGAAGAGCTGGGCCCACTCGCCGGCCACGGCCAGCTCGGCGGCGATCTGGCGGTACGCCACCGGGCCCAGCGGGTTGGTGGAGGCGCGGAGGTCGGCCAGCCCCCACGCCCCGGCGGCGTGGTGGAGAAGCTCGACCGGCCGGCGGCTGATCACCACACTTCCCCCGGCGGCGACCAGCCGGCGGAGCTTCACCCCTGGGGTGGAGGGCGAGACCAGGCTGAGGAGCCTCAACCCGTGCTCCCGGCAGCGCGCGCCGGCCGCCAGGGCGGCATTGCCCGACGAGGATATGACCGCCTGGTCCCCACCCTCCCGGAGCAGCCCAGTCACCATGACGTCCATGGCCCGGCCCTTGTGGGAGCCGTCCGGGGAGAGGTCCTCACGCTTCAGCCAGAGCCCCTCGAGCCCCAGCAGCGCCCCCAGCTCGGGCGCCGGCTCCAGTGGGGCCGGTGTGCGCCCCGCCCCGGACCGCCCCGGTACATTGGTCGGCTGCGGGGGGCTGGCCCCCTCAGCTCCCGGCATCTAGGAGGAACCTCTTGGCCAACCAGCCCGACCGCAGCTGTCCCGACTGCGGCACCGACATGGATCTGCTCGGGGACGAGGAGGTGGGGTCGCTCGTCGACTGTCCCAACTGCGGCGCGGTGTTCGAGGTGGTGGCTCTGGAGCCCTTCACGCTGGCCGCCTTCGTGGACGAGGAGAAGTAGGCCGGCCGCGCAGCGCCCGACGGTAGCCCCCGGCGCCGTAGTGGGCCGTGAAGAACCCCGGGCAGGCGGGTGAGAGCAGGACCGCCTCACCGGGGCGCGCCAGCTCCCGCGCCACCGCCACCGCCTCCTCCAGGCTGTCCGCGCTGTGGAGCCGCTCTTCGTGGCCCGCCCGGCGGACCGCCTGGCGGATGCCCTCGGACCCCGCGCCGGGCAGCAGCACCAGGTGGCGCACCTCTCTCCCGGCCAGCTCTGCCAGCGGCTCGAAGGGGATCCCCTTGTCGTCTCCCCCGCAGATCAGGACCACCGGCCGCCGCACGGTCCGCACCGCCACCACCGTCGATTGGGGGGTGGTGCTGGAGAGGTCGTCGTAGTAGTCAACCCCGTCCCCCTGCCAGACCAGCTGGACCCGGTGGGGGAGGGAGCGCTGCTCGGCCATGGCGGCGGCGACCGCCTCCAGCTGGGTCGGCGAAACCCCATCCATTCCCGCCGCCACCGCCAGGGCGGCTCTGAGGTTCGCCCGGTTGTGCTCGCCCTGGAGCCTCAGCCTGCTCAGATCCAGCACCGGCCTGTTCACCCCTGCGACCCGGACCACCGCCCAGCCGCCCTCCTCAAAGCAGCCGTCCGCCCCCTGCAGCCGCTGCTCCTCGACCGCCGCCACCAGCTCCCGAACCCCCTGGGGCGCTGGCCCCAGCCCCCGGCTGACCGGGTCGTCACCGTTGCGAACCAGGACTCGGCAGCCGGGGAGCTCGAAGATGCGCCGCTTGCAGGCGACGTACTGCTCCATGCCGCCGTGCTCGTCCAGGTGGTTGGGGGTGATGTTGGTGAGACAGGCCACCGCCGGCGCCCGATGCATCTGGAGCAGCTGGCGGTTGGAGATCTCCAGCACCAGGCAGCCGATTCCCTCGGCGTCCCGGGCCACCTCCTCGAGCGCCTGGTGGTTGTGCCGGTCGTTGCCGGCCAGCCAGACGACCGGCCGGACGGCGCGCAGGCCCCTCGCCACCAGGGTGGAGGTGGTCGACTTGCCGTGGCTTCCGGTCACCCCGATCACCGGCCCGCGGCTGAGGTCGAGGTACGCCTGGATCAGGGAGTAGAAGGGTGCACCGTGGTCCCGGAGCCGCTGCAGCGGCTGGTTGCGCGGATGCAGGAACCAGGCCTGGGTGGGGATCACCAGCTGGGAGGACTCCACCCCCCCCAGGTAATCCTCCCCCAGGTGGAGCTCGAAGAGCCCCGAGAGCAGCCGCCCGAGGTGCTCCCTCGCCTCCTCCGCCGTTAGCCCGGCGTGGGCCAGGCGATGGGCCCGAGCCAGCTCGTCCAGGCCGGGGTTGAGGTCGTGCCCGACCACCCGGGTGAAGCCGGAGTCCAGGAGGAACCGGGCGATCTCGCCCCCCTCGACGCTGCCCACGCCGACCACGTCGACCCGGGCCTCCCGCAGCCCCTCCAGCCGGGAGGGCAGACGCAGGCCGGTCCCGGTCGGCCGGTCGGGGGCCGAGGTTGGCTGCACCGCCTCAGATTACCGGGAGGGGCCGGGCGCCCCGGGAAGGCGCCGGATGGTGATGACTCGGTAGCGGCGCTCGAAGTCCTCGAGCTTCTCTCGGCGTACCGCCATCAGCTCGCTGCAGGCGTGGACCACCTCCTCGGGCGAGATGGCGAGGGCGACGTGGCTCCGACGCGCCGGCCCGAGGCTGACCGCGGCCACCAGGTCCGCCGGCGCCAGCTCCGAGCGCCGGAGCCGGGTGCCGAGCAGCCGCTGGGCCCGGCTGTTGCGCGGCAGCACCACCCCCACGGAGAGGAAGCTGCGCCAGATCAGGCCCGAGCAGTCCATCCCCTCGGAGCCGGTGCCACCCCAGACGTACGGCCTCCCGAGCTGGGAGAGGGCGGCCTCCAGCACCGCCCCCGGCTCCCACTCTGGCGCCCCGTCGACTCCCGGCTCGAGGCGCCGCTCGGCAGGCCCCAGACGGTAGGTGGCGGAGCGCTCCACCCAGCCCACCGCCTCGCCGGGGGCGCGCACCAGGAAGTGCGAGGGGAAGGCACCCACCAGCGCCGCCGGAGGGTCGCCGGGGAGGAGCTCGGTGGTGAGCTCGGGCTCCCCCCCTCCGGGGAAGCCCGGCCGGCGCCGGACCCGCAGCGCGGACCCCTCGGCGTGAAGGGCGACTCGGGCGCGCCGCTCCGCCAGCACCAGGATCCGACGCTGGGCCTCCGGCCAGAGCTCGGCGCGAATGCGCTCCACCGCCGTCAGCTGGGCGGGTATCCCGACCGAGCCGACCAGGCCCGCTGGAGAGATCCGCACCCGGATGAGCGGAAGGCCATAGCGGGCTCTCGCCTCAGCGGCCAGATGGGCCAGCGCCGCCTCCAGGGCCGGCCGCCGACCGCTCAACGCTCTCGCAGCCCCAGCACCTGACGCCACCCCGCCCACGGTCGCCGGGGTTCGGCCTCGGCGGGATGGAGCTGGAGAGTCCGTCCGTCGGTGATCAGGACCTGGGGGATGAGCGGGCTCGTGGCGATCCCGTACAGGCGCCGGGCCAGGTGGCGCAGCTGGGCCGGCGCGGCCCCCTGTCCCACCGCCGCCACCAGCATCCCCCGATCCGGCACCAGGATGGCCGCCTCTCCGCCCCCGCGCTCGGCGATGGCCGATAGGAACTCCGGAACCAGGAGCAGGCTGCTGGAGAAAAGCACGTCGTGGGTGAACAGCCAGCGGCCCTGATCGGGGTGCTCCGCCAGCACCTCCCGCCAGCGCCCCAGGCGGAGCGCGGTGTTGCGATCGGAGAGGAGGACCAGCTGCTCCCGGTCGATTCCGGAGGCGGCGGCCTCCTCGACCGACACCCCACGCATCACCTCACCGGGCAGGGCCTCGGAGACGAAGGCGATGAGCCCGCCGGGGAGTTGGCGGGTGACCAGCTCCGGGGCCCTGCTGAAGCCCATCACCACCCGCTCCAGGCGCACGCACCAGACCAGCGCCTCGGGATCCAGCGCCGCGGCGCCAGCGGCGGGCCGGGACTCGGCTGCGGCCAGCCGGGGACCGGCCGCGGCCACGAAGCGCGAGATCTCCGCCGGGACCGACGCCTCGGCCCGTCGGCAGCTCTCGTACAGGGTCTCCAGGGTCATCTCCACCTCGGCCCTCTCCTTGCGGGCGCGGATCGCAAACCCCTCGGGTGCCGCGTCCACGCTCCAGCGGGGATAGCGGGAGCGCAGCTGGGTCAGCAGCCGTCCCTGGAACTCCCGGCGGCCGTGGTCGAGGGCGGGCGCCGCCATCGCCCTCAGCCCGTCTGGGAGCGCGAGCTCACGTAGTCCACCAGCACGTAGTCGCCCAGCCGGTCGGGGCTCACGAAGAACGCCCGGCCCCGGTTTAGCCGGGTCAGCTGGCGCACGAACTGGACCAGGTGGCTGTTGCTCTCCAGCATGAAGGTGTTGATCACGATCTGCTCCTCGGTGCAGCGGCGCACCTCGAGCAGCGTCTTGTGGAAGGTCTCCGGCAGAGGCGGGTACATGAAGACGGCGTGGTCGCCCTCCATGTGGGCGGTGGGCTCACCGTCCGAGACGATGATCACCTGGCGGCTGCCGCCCCGGTGTCGGCTGAGCAGCCGTCGCGCCAGCATCAGGCCATGCTGGAGGTTGGTGCCGTACACGTACTCGCTGTACGAGAGCTGGGCCAGCGCCGCCGGCGGGATCTCTCTGGCGTAGTCGGAGAAGCCCACCACGTACAGGGTGTCCCGCGGGTACTGGGTGCGGATCAGTGAGTCGAGGGCGAGGGCCATCTTCTTGGCCGCATAGAAGTAGCCGCGGAGCGGCATGCTGCGGCTCATGTCCAACATCAGCACGGTGGTGGCGCGCACCGTGCTCTCCGAGCGCACCACCTCGAAGTCATCCCGGTCCAGCGCCAAGGGGGGTCGCCCGGCGCCCCGCCGCACCGCGTTCATCACGGTCCGCTCCACGTCCACGCGAAAGGGGTCCCCGAACTCGTAGCGCTTGGTCTCGTCACCGGGATCGACCCCCACCCCGGTGCGGTTCACCGCGTGGCCCCCAAATCGGTCCGGGGTCAGGTTGCGGAAGACGTCAGCCAGCGCCTTCTGCCCGATGCGCCGGACCCCGAGGGGGGTGAGCTCGACCCCGGACGGATCGCGGCGCAGGTGTCCGCTCCGCTCCAGCTCCTGGAGCAGCTGCTCCACCCCCGCTAGCCCGCCGGCGGCTTCCCGCCCCAGCTCCTCCTCCAGGCGGGAGCGGAGCTCGGGGGTCAGGGGCTCACCTCGGTAGGCGCCGCGCAGCGCCCGCTCCAGCTCGTCGATGCCCTGGAGGCGGTCCATCACCTGCATCGCCGCCGGGAAGTCCAGCTCCTCACCGCCCAAGAAGCCCATCCGGCCGCCCAGCCGACCTCCCGGGGTCAGCTTTCCCAGCAGGTTGCCCAGCTGGCTCAGCTCGCTCTGCAGCTCCGGGTCGGAGAGCGCCGACCGCATCATCTGCTCGAACTCCTGGCGCGCCTCCGGGGACATGGACTGCAGCAGGGACTCCAGCTCCGCCATCTGGCGCTGCAGCTGGCCGAGGAAGTCGTCCAGGTTGTCCGGGTGGTCAGGGAACATCTCCCCCCACCGCTCCATGAACTGCTCGTAGCGGTCCGGCTGGCCGGCCAGCTTGCGGCCGAGCATCGAGTTGAGGTCACTCACCATCTCCCGGAGTCCGGCCATCTGCTCCGGTCCCATCTCTCCCATCCCCTGACCGAGCTGGCGGAAGTGGGAATCCACCAGCTGGCGCCGGAGTTCGTCCAGGAGCTCGCGGAACGCGGACTCCGCAGCGGGGTCGAGGAACTCGTACTGCTGGAGCTCGCGGATCGCCGAACCGGCCTCGGGCGGGAGCTGGTCCAGCTGCTCGAGCCGGGCGGCCACCATCCCCTCCGCCAACTTCTCCCCCGGGCCTCCCTGGGCCGCCTCCCGCCGCTCGGCGAGGGCCTGCCGCTCCCGCTGGATGATCCGGTCCAGCCGCTCCTCGATGTCCTTGAAGAGCCCCTCCAGGTTGTACCGCTCCAGCTCTTCCTGACGCCGTTGGCGGAGCTGCTCGATCAGCCGCTCGAGCCCCGGCAGGCGCCGGCCCTGCAGATCCTGGATGCCCTGCCCCAGGAGCCGGCGCAAAGCCGACTCGAAGTCCCATCCCTGGAAGACATCCTCGGCCAGATGGGAGAAGAGCTCCTGGACGTCAGGGGACTCCCCCTCCTGAGTCCCGTCCCAGCGGCTGTAGCGGGCCGCGGCCACCGGGGCCTCAGCCGTTGTAGACGGTGGTGCCGTCCACCGCGGTCTTGTTGACCCGCTTGGCCAGGTGCAGCCCCTCCAGGACCAGCTCCAGCGCCGCGGCGACCGCCGCGGGCTCGCGGGGCTCGTCCAGGTCGGCCAGGATCCTTGTCGTTTCGGGGATCTGCTCAGCCGCCGCCTGGTAGCGCTCGGCGGCCATCATCTCGCCCACCTCGACGGTGAGACCCTTCTCGAAGCGGGCCAGGAGCGGGGCGAACTCCGGTAGGGAGAAGTGGCGCCGGAAGACGTTCTGGACCGCGCTGCGGACCAGCTTGGCCAGCACCCCTTGGTCCTCACCTTCCTCCCAGGTCTCCAGCTCCAGCTTGCCGGTGGTGGACGCGGAGAGGGCGGGCAGGTCGCTGAGCCGGGGCACCGCCAGCGGCTCCTGGAGCAGGATGGCCCGCCGGATGGCGTTGGCGCAGAGGCTCTCCTGGTTGGCGATCGAGAGTCGGACCGACACCCCGGACCGCTGGTTGATCTGGGGACTGCGCCGGGCCAGCTGGGAGATCTCAGCGACCAGCTCTTGCATGTACTGGGGGACGTGCAGGTCCACCGCCAGGCCATGGAATTGGGCCCGCTCCTGCTCGACAATCTCCACCTCCAGCTCCACCGAGCGGGGGTAGTGGGTCCGGATCTGGGCCCCGAAGCGATCCTTGAGGGGGGTGATGATCCGCCCCCGGTTGGTGTAGTCCTCGGGGTTGGCGGTGGCCACCACGACCACGTCCAGGGGGAGACGGACCTGGAAGCCGCGGATCTGGATGTCGTGCTCCTCCATGATGTTGAGGAGGCCGACCTGGATCCGCTCGGCGAGGTCGGGGAGCTCGTTGATGGCGAACAGGCCGCGATTGACCCGGGGCAGGAGCCCGTAGTGGATGGTGTACTCGTCGGCCAGGTAGCGGCCCTCGGCCACCCGGATCGGATCGACCTCACCGATCAGGTCGGCGATCGACGTGTCCGGGGTAGCCAGCTTCTCGGCGAAGCGGTGCTCCCGGGCGATCCACTCGATGGGCGTCTGGTCCCCGCGGTCAGCCAGCGCCTCCCTCCCGAACCGGCTGATGGGCGCATACGGATGGTCGTGCACCTCGCTGCCGGCGATCACCGGAAGGTACTCGTCGAGGAGCGAGATCAGGGCTCGGATCAGCCGGGACTTGGCCTGGCCCCGCTCGCCGAGGAAGATGATGTCCTGGCCAGCCAGGAGCGCGTTCTCCACCTGGGGCACGACCGAGTCCTGGTAGCCCAGCAGGCCGGGGAAGACCTCGGCCCCGGAGCGCAGGCGGGCCACCAGGTTGTCCCGCAGCTCCTCTCGGACAGAACGCATCCGGTACTCGCTGCCGCGCAGTTCGCCGACGGTCGCGGGAAGTGCCAAGGGGGTGCCTCAGCCACTTGCCCTAGCTGGGGCCGACATCCGGTTCACTATAGCCCCGGTGGCTCCACCGGCCGACAGGTGAGAGGCCGAGGACCGCTCGGTGGCGGCGCCCTTGGGCGACCCCGGTCCCGGACTTAGCGTCCACGAACGACCCAGTCGGCTCTCGGTCGCTTCCCATCACAGCGCATCGGACCACCCCGCTCGCCCCAGCGTCCCACTTGGGCTCTGCGCCGTCGGCGGTGCCGGCGGAATGCGCTGGGCCGGCGGATGCTCGTGGACCAGGCGGCTCTAAGCGGTGGCCCGGCGGTGCCAGGGCTCAGGGCTGAGCCGTGGCTGAGTCAGAAAGGAGCGCGGGGAGGCTCCGGGTCCGCCGGTCCCAAGATGTCGCAGACGATCCGGACCGACACGCCGAACTCCAGGCGGCCCGGCTCGACCGACACCGGCCCCGCCGCCGCCAGCGACATCGGCCCAAGGCGCCGGCGGCCACCCATGTCGAGGGGGCGCTCCTCGCCGATCGACCGCACCGGCCCGAGGCTCAGCCCGGCCGCCGCGGCCAGTTCGCGGCACCGTTGCAGGGCGTCCTCCACGGCCAGTCGGCGGGCCTCCCGGCGGGCCTCCGCCTCCCCTGTGCTCACCCAGACCAGCCCGTTCGCCTGCAACGCGTCTCCCAGGTCGAGCCGGGACGCCTGGTCAAGGAGCGGGCCCACCTGGTCCACTGCGCCAAGCCGCACCGCGGTCGCCTGGCTGGCCACGTGCCCGATGACGGATTGGGAGTAGTCGTCGTAGCGGGTGCTGAGCTGGAGCTGCTCCGTCCGGCGGTCGGAAGGAGGGATCCCCCGGGCGTCCAGCAGGTGCGCCAGCTGGGTCCCGCCGGCCGCCAGCTGCTCCAGCGCGGCGGCCGCCGTTGGCGCTCGGAACATGAGCCCGAGAGTGAGCTCGACCAGGTCTGGCTCGACGGCGACGATGCCCGACCCGACGACCTCGATCGAAGGGCGCTTCACCCTGCGATGCTATCTCGCCGGAAGGCGGCGGGCATCCC
>DAHUYV010000076.1 GCA_027306885.1 Candidatus Dormiibacterota bacterium | reverse complement strand
GGGTTGACATACCCGATCCGGCGGCCCAGGGCGGCGGAGCAGCGCAGCAGCAGGGCCGCCCACAGTGGAGCCACGGCGCTGGTTCCGCCGTACACCGCGGCGGTCCCGTCCACCAGGACGCGGTATCCGGTCTCGGGATCGGCGTCGCCGGCCACGTCGGGGAGGCCCCGCCCTGGGTGGTGCCCGGGGTTCACCGACGGGGGCACCCCGGCCTGCCCCTGCCACGACGGCAGGGGAAAGGCGGCGCTCACCCCTCCCCCGGTCGCCCCACCCAGCGGCTGATCGTTCCAGACCACCTCTGATACCACGAACCCGGCTGAGGCCGTCAGCCGGGTCCCGCCGCAGGCGAGGACCAGCGGGCTGGCGGCGGGATAGTCGACATGTGCCAGTCCGCCAGGGACTCCGTCCGACGAGCCGCTGTCGCCGGCGGCGACGCAGACGGTGATCCCGGCGAGAGCCGCGTCCTCGAAGGCGTGCTCAAAGGCGGCCCGGGTGGCCGGGGGCCAGTCCGCCTCCGGCCCGCCCCAGCTGATCGAGAGGATCGAGGGCTGGTTCACCTGGTCATGGATGGCGGCCTGGATGGCGGCGAGGAAGCCCTGATCGGTGTTGGGGCCAAAGTACACGGCCAGCCGGGCGCCGGGCGCCAGCGCCCCCGCCACCTCGATGTCCAGGGTGACCTCGCCGTCGGGACCCTGGGGGTCACCGGTGGGTCGATCCGTCCCCCCCGCCACCACCACCGGCACCACCTCCGGCGCCGCCACCCCCAGTGAGGAGAAGTAGGCGCGCACCGATGCCGGGTCGTAGCCGCCGCCCAGCTCCAGGAGCCCGACGCAGCCGGCGGAGCCCGGGGCCGAGGGAGGGAATTGGTAGAGCTCGCCCAGCGTCACGGGCGAGTAGCTGAGCGGCGCCGCCTGGGCCAGGGGGACGCTCGGATCCGGAAGCGGGAGAGGGCGGAAGTGGGGCCGAGCCCACGGGCGCGGGTCGGTCCCCAGCACCGCCACGATGGCCCGGTGCAGATCTCCGGGAAGTCTTGGGGTCCCGCGCAGCACCACCGGCGCCCCCTCCGGAGCGTCGACCGTCAGGGAGACCAGGGCCGCCAGGCGCTCCGGGCTGCCGGCCAGGCGCAGGACCCGCCGCGCCGCGGACGCCTCGCGAACCTCAAGTCCCTCCCGAGTGGCCCAGGCGGCCACGGCCTCCAGCTCAGCGGGGTGCGCGGAGCGCAGGTCGGCCAGGCGCCCGCCCTCCAGATGCTCTCGGGCGGCGATCGGGGTGGCGCCGAGCACCGCCGGGTCGGGAAGGCCGACGTCGGGGCGGGGCCGGAGTACCACGGTGAGTTCGATCAGCTCCAACGGGGCCGACGCCAAGGGGCCGGGGACCTGGGCCATGGGCAGAGTATCGCCCCAGTGGGCCCACCCCGCCACAGCGCCAAGGGACTCAACGCTCGGCGGCCACCCCCCGTGTGATCTGGAGAACCGCCACGAAGTGGCGGAAGACCGAGAGCCGGTCTGCGCCGCCGACCTCGACCTCGAGCTCGCCCACCCGCTCCACCTCCCGCACCGCAGTGGCCAGGGCGGCCAGGTCGGCGTTGCGGAAGGTCAGCCGGACCCGACTCGCCTCCGGGATGGAGGGCGGGGTCAGGGTGCCAAGTCGCCGCAGGCTGACCTCAGCCGCTTCGCGGATCCGCTCGCGGGCCTCGTCAGGGTGCAGGTTCCGGGCGGCAAACCTGGTCAGCGAGGTCTTGACCTGCACCACTTCGGTCGTCGGAGTCAGGGTCCTGAGGTCGGCGGCCGCGTGCTGATCGCCACTGACCAGTGCCACAGGCACCCCGTGGTGGGCAGCCACCAGGCAGTTGAGGCCGCCCTCTGCCACGGGGACGCCATTCAGCACTGCCCCCGCCACGACCGCGGGGTTGTAGGTGTGGGAGAGGACTGAGGCGGGCCCATCGACCGCGCCGTGATAGCCGATGAAGAAGACGGCGTCGAATTCGGGGCCGAGCCCTTCCATCATGTAGAGGGGCTTGTGGCGCCCGGCCAGGTACTGGGCCCGTCCCTCCAGCCGATCGGGGGCGAGGTTGGCCATGGCACCGTGGGAGTCGTTGACCAACAGCTCGCGAGCGCCGGCCGCCAGCGCCCCCTGGATCGCCGCGTTCACCTCCGCCAGCATCAGCTCGCGGCCGACGGCGAACTCCGGCCCCGGGGTGACCTGGGCCCAATCCACGATTCCCGCGACCCCCTCCATGTCACAGGAGATGTATACCCGAGGCGGCCGCGCGAGCTCCTCTCGGTCAGCCACGGGCGGCCGGTGCCGAGGTGATCCGGTCGAGCTCCACCCAGTCTTGCTCGCTCGCCACCCAGCTGGCCGCGGCGCAGTTGGCCCGTACCTGCTCAGGGCTCATCGCCCCCGCGATGACCGAGGCCACCTCGGGTCTTCCGAGCAGGCCGCCGATGGCCACCGAGAGCAGGCTCACCTGGCGCTCGGCGGCGAACCGCTCCAGCCGATCCACCACGTCGAAGGCGTGGCGGTCGGTCAGCGCCCCGGTCTGGCCGGCCCGGGCCAGCCGGCTCCCCGGAGGTGGCGGCTGGCCGCGCCGGTACTTGCCGGTGAGCAGTCCGCTGGCGAGGGGGAAGTAGGGCAGAAGGCCAAGACCCAACTCCCTTATGACGGGCAGCAGATCGCGCTCCAGGGAGCGGTTCAGCAGGCTGTACTCATCCTGGGAGGAGATCAGCTCCCGCAGGCCAAGTCGCTCCGCCGCGGCCGTGGCCTCCCGCAGCTGCCCGGCCGTGAAGTTGGACACGCCCACCCAGCGGACCTTGCCGGCTTGGACCAGCTCCTGGAGCGCCCCGAGGGTCTCGGCGATGGGTGTGGCCGGGTCGGGCTCATGCATCTGATACAGATCGATGGTCTCCAGGCCGAGGCGCGAGAGGCTCCCCTCCACCGCCGACCGCACGTACTGGGGTGCGCCGCGCCGGTCCCGAGGCTCCAGCCCCGCCATCGGCATTCCGAACTTGGTGGCCACCACCGCCTCTTCCCGACGAGCTCCCAGCGCCTGGCCCAGGAACCGCTCGCTTTCGCCATCACCGTAGATGTCGGCGGTGTCGAACAGGTTGACCCCAAAATCGAGGGCCGCCCCGACGACGCGCTCGGCACCGGCCGCGTCGAGGCGCCGACCGAAGTTGTTGGTCCCGATGCCGACCTCGCCCACCTCGGGCCCCCCCTCTCCCAGCCGGCGACGCCTCACATGCTCAGTCAAGTCGCTCCACCTCCGGTATTCGTTCGCTTCGGCCCCGGCGGCTCCGGTGCCACCAGCACGCCCCCAGCGCCTCAGAGGCGCTCCCCGGTCCCCGCCCTGGCGCCGGAGATCCCTCCCTCGGCCCCGCGAATGCCCGCGACCAGTTGCTCCAACCGATCGGCCAGGGCGCTGATGTCGGCGTCGCTGAGGTAGCGGGCAAAGTCCTCCTCGGCGGCCAGCTGCATGATCGCCAGCGACTCCCACATCACCTCACGACCAATTTCGGTGACCTCCATCAGGGTGTGCCGCCGATCCTCCGGCGAGACCCGCCTACGCACCAGACGACGGCGCTCCAGCCGGTCCATGATCCGACTTACCCCGCTCTTGCTGAAGCAGGTGTCCTCGGCGAGGTCGATCATCCCCCTGGTGCCGTCGGCCGCCGCACCGAGGCGGACCAGCACCTCGGCGGCCGAAAGGGTCAACCCGACCGCCGCCAGGAGGCGGCGGTCCAACGAGGCAACCAGCAGCCGATGGGCCTGGAACAGGCTCAGGGTGGCGGCCACCGGGGAGAGTCCCTCATCGCGCCCCATGACTCGGGCCCGCTCCGCCATCAACGGTCCTCGGTCGGCTCCCCGCCAAGGCCTCCGCTGACCGCTCCCGAGGCCCTCGCGCGCTCGCCCTCTCCGGCCCACAACTCAGGCCGGTGGGGTCCCATCCCCTCCACAATCCCCCCCTTGCCCAGGTGGGCAACCCACGGCGTTGACCGCGCCGCCCTGCCCCCCAGATGGTCCAACCGGGATGGCCATCGCAAGCCCGCCCCCGGCAGTCTCATCCCGACATTCTAGGAACCGTGAGTTCGCGGGGTTCGCCGGGAACATGGACGAGGCCCCGAGCGGCCCTCCATGATGGCGGACAGCGATGGGTGGCGCGGCGTCGCGAATTCCTCCGGGGAGGGGTGGCTCATCCCCGGAGCCCGCGAGCACCTGAAACTCACGAGAGCCGACCGCCGTTGTAGTTGGTAGGGCTAGACCCGGCCGTCGGCGGCCGCCGACGGCCGGGCCCGTCCCCAAGGGCGCCGACAAGCATGGCTTGGACACAGCGAGATCACCAGGCCCTCGGCCGCCACCGAGTCATGGAGGTGCGCCCGTACTCGACTCACGGCGGCCAACGCCTCAGGATTCCCAGGGCCTGCGGCAGCGCCTTCGAATGAGAGACCGCCAGCTGCCGGTGCCCCGGTGACCGGGGCCAACCCGCGCACCGGTCACCGCCGGGCGAGGTGGGCCGCAGCCGCGGCCGCCATGGCGTTGCTGGCAGCGGCGGGCAGCGAGGTTGTCGGTCACGGGGCAAGTCAGCCCCGGCAGGGATCATCCGAGCCGGCGGCGCCGGTGGTGACCACCTCCTCCACGTGGCGGTGGCCGGAGTCGGACGATCCCGGTGCGCCGCTCACCCTGGCCACCGCTTCGTACCGCCTCGCAGTCAGCCGCCGCACCGCCCTGGTGAGCGTGGCCTCGGCCGCGGGGAGCTATTCCTTCCCCCTCACCGCCCTGGTGGGCCGAGAGGGACTCCCGGCTCGAGCCCACTTCCTGGTCACCACCGACGGGCCCAGCCTCAGCCTTTACGTCCTGACGGCGGCGGACCAGCTGCTGGAGAAGACGGTGCTCCGCTCCCACCCCTCCTTCTTCACGGTGGCGTTCACCGCCCAGCTCGGGCCCGACGCCTTCGCCGCACCCGCCTTCTTCACCGACGGCGTTCACGCGCTGCCGCCTTCGGCGGTGCATCGAGCCTTCAGCCCGGACCCGGTCACTCTCTCGCTCTCGCCCTCCCCCACCACCTACCTCGGAGTCCATCCCCCGTACCACACCGCGCCCTTCGCGCCACCTCCGTTCGACCTCCAGTTCCGAGTCGGCCGGGGTTGGGCGGGAGTGGGCCTGGTCCAGGTGCCCGACGCCACGGCCCTCACCATCACCCCTCATGCCGCGGTCACGGTCAACTACGCACTGAGAAGGCTCGCGACCTTCCGCGACACCGGAGCCGGGGGCGTCGTGCCGGCCCCCGCTGGCGTCCCGGGCCACCCGGCGCGGGGTCCATGGCTGGGCTTTCCCACCTTCGTCTTCACCTCTGCCCCGGACCCCGCATCGGGCCTCAGCCAGTACCACCTGGCCCTCAGCTCGATGGGGGAGGCGCCCACGGCGGCCCCGCCGGGAAAGCGCCCCTCCTGGTGGTCATGGCCGATGGTGGACACGTGGGGGCAGCAGCTCTTGAGCGGAGCCTCTCGCACCTCGCCGCGCTTCACGTCGGCGTGGGTTCTGAACTTCGTCTCCGCCTGGCGCCAGCAATTCCACGTCAAGCATTTCACCCTGGTGATCGACGCGCAGTGGCAGGCCCGCCTTGGCCAGCCGGTCCCCAGCTCGCGCTTCGGAGGTTGGGGCGGCATGCGTGCGCTGATCCAGGAGCTTCACGCCCAGGGCGTGAAGGTGATGCTCTGGTGGAAGCTGTGGGTGGACCAAGCGGCCAACGGCAGACTGCTGCGCTACGACCCCACCCAGGCGGGGTTTGAATCGACGCTCCGCTCCCAGGTCGCGGCGCTGGTGGGCTCCGGCCCCCAGTCCCTCGGGGCGGACGGGCTCAAGCTGGATTGGGGGTTCCTCGTCCCGCCGCCGTCCGCGGAGAGCCTGGCGCGCCCGCGGCTGGGGATGGGCGCGGCACTGCTGCTCCGCTACATGAGCCAGCTGTCCCGGGCCGCCTGGAAGGCGAACCCGGCGGCGCTCATCGACGCCAGCGCGGTGGCCCCGCAGTTCGGAGGCACCGAGGACACCCTGCGGCTGTACGACGCCCACCGTGCCTCGACCTGGAGCTACCGGGCGGCCATCGTGAGCGCCGTGGATCCGTCGGCGGCCATCGATGGCGACGGCTGGGAGCTGATCAGCTCCCAGGCAGTCCCCCACATCGTCAGCAGCGCGGTGTTCGGGATCCCATCGATCTACTACGTCGGGCAGTGGGCCGGTCGCACCCGGATAGCGCCAAAGCTGGCGCGCGCCCTCGGACTGCTGATCTCCACCGCCCAGGGCCGGGGGCAGGGCGCAGCCGTCCAGCTGGCCGGGGGCGGTTGGGAGTACCTGGTGAACAACCGAGTCAGCGCCCAGACCCTGGCCGGAGATCGCGCCCTGGTCGTCTACCACTACTCCGGCACCGGAAGCTGCACCGGGGCGACGGTGGTCAGCGCCCTCCAAACGCGGGTGACGGTGCCGAACTGCACCGACGCGCAGGCGGTCTCCATAGGCCGCCAGGGAACCCGGCCGCGCGCTCTGGTCGGCAGCAAGGACCCCAGCTTCGAAGCGGCGCCCGGAGTCTCCTATCAGATCAGGTTCGCGCCCCTGCGGAAGCCCCGGGGGGCGCGGGACCAATCGGACAATCGGGCCCAAGATCACCGCTGGGCCACCCGGGGCGGCGGCCAGCATCCACCCACCTAGCGCAACGTCAGGGCCCCGAGCGTCCTCCTCAGCTCCAGGCGAGGGCGGCTCTGGTGGCCCAGTAGAGGGCAGACGGCTCGGCGATTGCGGTCAGCCCCTGTCTCTCACCCTCGGACAGCTGAACCTCCAACGCCCGCAGGTTGGACTCCAGCTGGCCGGTGGTGACCGCGCCGGAAAGCGCGACATCAACCCACTCCTGCGCCAGGACCGCGGCCAGCGCCACCGCATCGGGGCCCACCCCCCGCAAGTCCGCCAGGTGGCCCACCGGACCCGGCGGCCCGCCATCCTGGCCCGAGACCAGCCTCCCGTTGGCCATCGCCTCCTTGACCAGAACCGCCCAACCGGCCGAGTGGGCGGCCCGCAG
>DAHUYV010000070.1 GCA_027306885.1 Candidatus Dormiibacterota bacterium | reverse complement strand
GCCAGACCATCAGCTGCCTCTCCACCTCCAGGGGAAGGTTCCACTCCGGAACCAGGTCCGAGGTCCAGGCCCCGGCGGCGAGCACCACCCGGTCCACCTGCAGGGAGCCCGAAGAGGTGCGGAGTTCCACCCCGTCCCCGGCCCGCGACCACCCGACGACCCGCTCGCCGAAGTGCAGCACGGCCCCTTTGGCGGCTGCCCCCCGGAGATGGCAGAGCACCGCCGCCTCCGGGTTGAGGACCCCGGCGTCAGGTTCGTAGAGCGCCGTCACCCCGCGGGGAGGATCGAGTGGCGGGAACTCCCGCCGGACCTCCGAGGCGGTCATCAGGCGGGACCGGATGCCCCAGCGCCGCGAGCTGGCCAGGGCACCGCGCACCAGCCCGGAGTCCGCCGCCCCCAGGACCAGCCCTCCGGTGACCTGCAGCAGCCTCTCGCCGCACTCGGCCTCCAGCTCGCGCCACAGCTCGTAAGCCCTGAGGACCAGGGGCACGTAGGCGGGATCGGCGTGGTAGGCCTGGTGGATCAGCCGCGACTCGCCATGCGACGCGCCCCGGTCGTGCCCCGGCCCGTACGCCTCCAGCCCGATCACCTCGGCGCCGCGGTTGGCCAGGTGATACGCGACCGCCGAACCCATGGCGCCAAGCCCCACCACCGCCACCCGGGGCCCCGACCGGGTCAACCTCCACCCTCCTACATCATCGCCGCCCGATCGCCTCCGCCCCCCGAGTCTATCGGCTCGAGAGGTTGCGGACTCCGCGCTCGCCTCGCTCTCGGCACCGCCGACCGCTCAGCTGGGGAGCGCGGTGAGCGGGGCGCTGGGCCGCTGCTCGGGCGGGTCGCCCGGGCCCTCTCGGGGGGGCACGCCGGGCCGGTCCACGCGCTGGGGTCGGGGACGCCCGATGGCGACCCCCACCAGCATGACCGCCCCCCCGAGGAGCTGAAGGGGCAGGACCGGCTCGCCGATGAGGAGGGCCGCCGACAGCACCGCCACGAACGGTTGCAGATAGGTGTAGGCCGAGGTGCGCACCGGACCGAGTCGACGGAGGGCGGCGAGGAACAGCCAGGTGGTGGCGACCACCGCGGCCAGGGTGCTGAAGGCGAGGAGCCCGAGCCACGGCCAGCTGATGTGGGGAGGAGCGGTGGCCGCCTCCACACCTCCGAAGGGGAGCAGCATGACCGCCCCCCAGAGCGTCACCAGGGCGGAGAGCGAAAGGGGCGGGTAGCGGCGGAGCAGCCGCGGGAGGATGAGGACGTAGGCCGCCCAGCTGGTGGGCATCACCAGCGCCACGACGGTGCCCAGCCCGGTGGCCCGGGTGCCGCCGCCGGTGTGCACCACGAGCACTAGCCCGGCCAGGCCCAGCGTCAGCCCCAGCCACACCCGGAGGCCGAAGCGCTGGCGGGCGACGGTCGCCAGCCAGCCGGCCACCAGCAAGGGGGTCGCCGCCTGGACCAGGGCCACGAAGTCAGCGCTGTTCAACGCCAGCGCCCCGGTGAAGCTGGCCTGGTTGATCGCCGTCCCCAGCGCCGCGGCGGCCAGAACCAGGAGCAGGTCGCCCCCCCGGGGTCGAGGCAGCGGGCCCTCCACCCGGCGGGCGAGGGCCCAAAGGCCCAGGCCCCCGAGCAGGAACCTGATCGCCGAGTAGGTGAGCGGCCCGCTCTGACCCAGCGCCACCTTGACCACCACCACGTTGACGCTCCAGGTGACGGTCGCCAGGAGAATCATCAAGTCCCCCCAGCCGAACCCGCGGCCCCACCCGGTTCTCATTGATCTTCAGGATAGGTGGGGGTCGAGAGCGGGACGGGTTGGGCTCGGCCCCGAGTCCGTAGTTATGTATACAATGATGGCGCAGGCGGGCCCCGGGGCTGGCCGGTTTGGGCGAGTCCGGGAAGGAGTTGGGATGGCTGGGTCGGCATCGGGCAGTGACGACTCCCAGGTGGTGACGGGGACGGCCGCCGAGCCCCCAGCGCCCGTCCTCCCCCGGGGCGGCCGCTGGGCGGTGCTGGGCACCACCTCTCTGGCGCACTTCGTCAACGACGGCACGGTCTTCTTCGTGCCGGTGATGGCCGACCTCCTGACCAGCCGCGGCCACGTGTCGGCCGCGGTGATAACGGTGATGCTGACCGTCTTCTACCTCAGCTCCAGCGCCGCCGGGATCGGGGTGGGCCGGCTGGCCGACCGGGGAGGCAGCCGCGGAGCCAAGATGGCGCTGGGCATCCTCGGACTGGCCATCGGTCTGCTGCTCTTCGCCACCGCTGTCGCCAGCAGCAACTCCGCCCAGCAGGAGGCCCTCGCCATGCTGGCGGCGGTCGTGGCCGGGGTGAGCAGCTCCGCCTACCACCCCCTCGGAGCCAGCCTCATCAGCGCCGCCTTCCAGCCCTCGGCCCGAGCCCGGGCCCTCGGTGCCAACGGAGCCCTGGGGAGCCTGGGGCGCGCCCTCTATCCCACCATCTTCTTCGCGGTCACCGGGCTGATCTCCTCCCACACCGGGGCGGTGGTGGTGTTCGCCGCCGTCGCGGCGGGCTCCGCCCTGCTGCTCTGGACCACCAGGGTCGACGCCCGGCCGCAGGGGGGGACGACCGGGGCGGCGGCTCCCGCCAAGAGCGGGCCCTGGCTGGACCGGAACATCGCGGTCCTCACCCTGGTGTCCTTCCTGCGTTCGGTGGCCTTCACCGGGATGGTGGCCTGGCTCCCGGTGTACTTCACGAGGGAGCGGGGGCTGGGCCTCTCCAGCGAGCTGGGCCTGATGGTGACCCTCCTGTACGCCGGCGGGATCGTCGGCCAACCGCTCTTCGGGCTCCTCGCCGACAAGGTCGACAAGCGCCTCATGCTCGCCCTCGCCACGACGGGGGCGGCGGCCGCCACCTTCGGGTACCTGCACACCGGAGGCGCCGGCAGCCTGGTCCTGCTCGGCCTCTTCGGGATCTTCAACTTCAGCGGCTTCCCGCTGCTGATGTCACTGGTCGCCGACTACGCTCCAAGAGGCAGCTCCACCACCGCCAACGCCTTCGTCTGGGGCCTCGGGTCCACCGGCGGCCAGGCCCTCGGCCCGCTGGTGATCGGGCTGCTCGCGCTGAGCTCGTATCACAACCTGGCAGGAGCCTTTCAGATCCTGGCGGTCCTGGCGGTGGTGGGGCTGGCCGGCCTCCTGGTCCTGCCCAGGGTCGGCCGGCGCGCCCGAGCCCCGCTCTTCAGCTGAGCCCGACGCCGCGCGACCTCAGTTGGGGGTGCCCTCTCCCTGGTGCACCTGCCTCAGGATGCTCTCGATCACGTCGTGGCCGGGGTGGCGCCGTCCGGCCGAGCGCCGGCTGGGAGTGCGCCGCCGCTCCTGGCGCGGGCTGAGCATGTGCACCTCCTGCTTGTGCCACACCCGCTCGATCAGCACCCGGACCTCGACCCCGTCCTCAAAGGGGATCTCATGGGCGAGGAGCGACCGGCGCACCCGGTCCGGCAGCTGGCTGGCCTCGGCGAGGTTCAGCTGCTCCAGGGCCTCCAGGACGTCGTCCAGGCGCCGCAGCACCTCGCGCCGATCCGAGGCCTGCTCTGGGGCCGCCATCACGGGCTGATTATCGGCCCTTGCTCGGCGGCGCTGCTGGCCCGCTGATCAGGGGGCCTCGGCCGGTGGCAACGCCGACGACCGCTCGTACAGGCCCAACCGCGCCACCAGCCGCTGCGCCCCGGGCGGCGCCCACCAGTTGAGCCGCCCCAGCAGCCTCATCAACGCCGGGACCATGATGCCCCGGACCAGGGTGGCGTCCACCGCCACGGCGACCGCCATGCCAAGGCCGATGATCTGGATGTCCAGCACGTGGCCGAGGGCAAAGGCCCCGAACACCGCGATCATGATCAACGCCGCCGAGGTGATCACCCCACCGGTCGAGGCCATCCCCTCCTGGACCGCCCTGCGGTTGTCCCCGGTGACCAGGTAGCGCTCGCGGATGCGGGTAAGCAGGAAGACCTCGTAGTCCATGGACAGGCCGAAGATGAAGGCGAACATCAGCACCGGGTCGGTGGCGGTGATCGAGCCCGGGGAGGTGAACCCCAGCGGCCCGGAGAGGTGCCCCTCCTGGAAGATCCAGACCATCGCCCCGAAGGCCGCGCTGATCGAGATGAGGCTCATCAACACCGCCTTTATCGGCAGGACCACCGAGCCGAAGGTGAGGAAGAGCACCAGCATCGTGGCCAGCACCACCAGCCCCACCGCCCAGGGGATCGTCTTGGCGAAGGCCTGGAGGAAGTCCACCGACACCGCCGCCCCGCCGCTGTACAGCGCCTGGGCGCCGGACGGCGGGGAGAGGGACCGGAGCTGGCCGACCAGGGTCGCGCCCCCGCTGGAGTCCGGACCGTACGCGGTCGAGACCTCGAACTGGACGACCGCGCCGGAGAGGTACCCCTTGATGTAGGTGTTGACGGCGGCCGGTCGCTGGTCGGCGGCGAGGCTGAGCAGCTTCAGGTAGGCCGCCGAGGCGAGCCCCGGGGGCGGGCTGAGCACCCCGTCCATCCCCTGCACCCCCTTGAGTCGCTCCGCCCGGCCGACGTAGTCGGCCAGCTGACGCTGCTGGGTGGGAGTCAGCCTCTCACCAAGGGGTCGGCTGTACCTCAGCACCAGGTTGAGGTCGTTGACCCCTCCCGCCTGGGGGAAGTTGTTCACCAGGTGCGCGTACCCGGTGCGGGCCGGGCCGTAGGGGATCTCGGCGACGCTGGCTCCGGTCGAGAGCCGGAGGTTGAGGAACGGGGTCCCGATCGCCAGCAGCACCACCGCGGTGGGCAGGGCGATCGCGATCGGGTGGCGCATCACCCGCTCCCCAGCCCATCCCCAGAAGCTGGAATGGTGGTCGGAGGGCCGACGCGCGCCCCCCATCCGCCGGCGCAGGGGGAGCCAGTTCACCCGGTGACCGAGGAGGGAGAGGAGGGCGGGCAGGACGGTGAGGCCGAAGAGGAGGGTGCAGGCCACCACCACCACCCCTCCGACGCCCATGCTGCCCAACGCCGTCGCCGGGAAGAGGGTGAGGGAGAGCAGACCCAGCGCCACCGCCGTTCCGGAGATCGCCACGGCCTTGCCGGCGCTGGCGGTGGCGGCCTTGACCGCCACCTCCGGGGTGCTGTGGGTCAGCTCCTCGCGGAATCGCTTGACGAAGAACAGCGAGTAGTCGATGGCCAGGCCCAGGCCGACGATGGTGGCCACGTTGGTGACGAAGATCGAGGTCGGGAGGTGGGCCGCCAGCAGGCGGATCACCGAGAGGGCGGTGGGCACCGCCAGCCCGGCGATGACCAGCGGGAGGAGGGCCGCCATCACCGACCCGAAGACGATGAGGAGCAGGACCAGCGAGATGGGCAGCGCGATCAGCTCGGCGGTCCGCAGCTGGGACTCCAGGGCGCTGTTGTAGAGCGCGTCGATCGGCGCCGCCCCGGTCACCCACATGGTCAGCCCCCGGGGCTGGACGAGGTGCGACTCCAGGGAAGCCAGGCGGTTGGTGGCGGCCGACTCGCTCATCTTGAGGTTGACCACCGCGAAGGTCTCCCGGCCTCCGGCCCCGATGAAGATGGGGAGGTGGGTGTTGGAGTAGTACTGGACGCTCGCCACCTCCGGCTGCCGGGCCAGGCGGGCGAAACTCCGGGCCACCTCCGCCTGCACCGGTGCGCTGGTGACGTCGGGACTCGGGCTCCGGTAGACGAGCAACAGCTGGGTGGTGGCGGCCCCGAAGTTGCGGGTCAGGAGCTGTGACGCCCTCTGACTCTGGGATCCGGGAACCGAGAAGCCCCCGGGGGTGAAGGAGCCGCCCAGAGGCCCCGAGATCAGGAGCAGGACCACCATCAGCAGCAGCCCCCCGCCGGGGATGAAGTGCCGATGGCGGTGCGCGAAGGCACCGAGGCGAACGAAGGGCAAGCGGTTGGCCTCCCGGTCCAGGGTACCTGAATGAATGTTCATTCAGGTACCCTGCAAGGGTATCAGGGTCAGCCGTCCGTTCACCCGGAGGGAGTCCTCCTGCCCATCCCCGCGACCACCGCCACCGAGCACGCCGACCAGGTGCGCCAGCGCATCCTGGAGGGAGCGGCGCGGGCCTTCGCCCGTTCCGGGCCGCGGGCGACCTCGGTCCCCCAGATCGCCGCCGAGTGCGGGGTGTCGGTCGGCCTCATCTACCGGTACTTCAGCGGCAAGGCCGAGCTGTATGCGGCGGCGTGCACCCTGGGCGCGGACGCGGAGATCGAGGGCCTGCGCAGCCGGATGGCGGCGATCGCCGACCCAAAGGCCCGCCTGGAGCACGCCGTCGACTTCTATCTCAGTCGACTGGCCGAGGAGGGCGAGGCCGCACTCCTGCTCGGAGCGATGGCCGAGGTCCGCCGCAACCCGGCGGTGGCGGCGGCGCTGCAGGTGAGGCGCGACACGATCCACGGCTTCATCGCGACCTTCCTGGAGGATCGCCGGTCCGAGGGGGAGCTGGCGGGCCCGGTCCCGTCCCTCGCCCACGCGATCGCCCTCACCATGGACGGCGCGCTGGCCGAGATCGCGGTGGGCGGCGCTGAGCTGGCCAGCACTCGCGAGGCGCTCCTCGCCCTGCTCACCGCAATCCTTCAGCCCAGGTCGGGTCCCGCCCCCACCAGCGCCAGCGCCTGAGCGAGGTCGCGAAGCAGGTCCTCCCGCTCCTCGATCCCCACGGAGAGCCGGATCAGGCCCGCCGGGAGGTACTCCTCGCCGGCCCAGCGGGCCCGGCGCTCCAGCAGCGACTCCACCGACCCGAGGCTGGTGGCATTGGTCCAGATCCGGGTGGCGGCGCACACCCTCTCGGCGCCGGCGGCGTCGGTGTCGACCTCGATGGACAGCATCGCGCCGAATCCCCCCTTGAGCTGCCGCCGGGCCCGGTCGTGCTGGGGGTGCCCCATGAGCCCTGGGTAGTGGACAGCGCTGATCCGGGGCGATCCCAGCAGCCTTCCGGCCAGCCAGGCGGCGGAGGCGGCCTGGCGCTCGATCCGCACGGCGAGGGTGCGCATGCCGCGGAGCGTCAGCCACGCCTCGAGCTGCCCTGGGCAGCCGCCCTGGCGGGTGCGGTGGGCGTGCAGCCGCTGGAGCAGGTCGGGGTCATCCCCAGCCACGACCCCCAGCATCAGGTCGCTGTGGCCGCCCAGGTGCTTGGAGGCGGAATGGACCACCAGGTCGGCCCCCAGCGCCAGGGGCTGGCAGAGAAGGGGGGTCGCCAGGGTGTTGTCTACCACCAGCAGCGCCCCGGCCCGGCCGGCGGACTCCTTCCAGGCGGGCAGGTCGGGAACGCTGAGGAGGGGGTTTCCCAGCGCCTCGAGCCAGACCATGGCGGCCCCAAGGGCGGCCTCCGGGGCCCTGGGGTCGGTGGCGTCGACCACTCGACGCCGCAGCCGACCGGTCGCCTCCAGGTGGGCCAGCAGCTCCCGGGTCCCGCTGTAGGCGTCCCGCGCCACCACCACCTCCGCCCCCAGGGGGAGGAGGTCCAGGACGGCGGCGACTCCGGCCATCCCCGAGGCGAAGCTGACCGCGCCGGCGCCCCCCTCCAGGTCGGCGACCGCCTTCTCCAGCAGCTCCCAGGTGGGGTTCCGATCGCGACCGTAGGCGAGCCCCTCGGGGTTGCCGTGGGCGAACGTGGCCGACATCACCAGCGGCGGCACCAACGCTCCGGACCGGGGGTCGGGGGGGCCGGCGGAGTGCACCACCCGGGTGGCGGCGGCCGGACGGCTGGTGGGCTGATCCCCCTCCACCCTAGCCCTCCCCGGCCCGGCTGAGGATCGACAGCGCGAGGCGGCGGCTGGCCTCGTCGACCATCTGCCCGCCCATCCTGCGCGCCCCACCCTCGGCCAGGGCCGCCAGCAGGGCCCGGGCGCCCTCCAGCTGCCCGGAGCTGGGCGTGAACGCGGAGTTCACCGCCGCCAGCTGCGCGGGGTGGATCACCCACTTCCCGTCCAGTCCGAGGGCGGCCCCTCGACGGCAGGCCGCCTCGAGCCCGGCGGGATCGTCCAGGGCTGAGTAGGGGCCATCGAGGACCTGCAGGGAGTTGGCCCGGGCCGCGACCGCGATCCGGAAGAGCGGGTAGTGCCACAGGTCCCCGGGATAGGCGGGGTCGGCGCCGCCGATGCTCAGCTGCGGGATCCCCATCGACGCCGCGAAGTCACCGGGGCCGAAGATCAGCGCCTCCAGCCGGTCCGACGATGCCGCCAGCTGCTCGACCGCGGCCAGGCCGGCGGCGTTCTCGATCTGGATCTGGATCCCCACCTCGGCTCCGCCGGCAAGGGAGCCGAGCACGTGGTGCACGAAGGCCACCTCACCGGGGTGGACCACCTTGGGCACCACGACGCTGTGGAGGCGGGGGCCGAGGGCGGTGACCACCTGGAGCAGGTCCTCCAGGGCGGCGCCCCCGCTGACCGGGTTGATCCGCACCGCCAGCCGGCGGTCGCCGAAGTCCTGGGCGAGGGCCGCCTCCACCAGCTGGCCCCGGGCCCTCGCCTTCAGCTCGGGGTCGGGCGGGACCGCGTCCTCAAGGTCCAGCACCACCTCGTCGACCGTGAGGGTGGCCGCCTTGGCCACCATCCGGGCGGAGTTGCCGGGGAGGACCAGGACCGATCGCCGGCGGGTCAATCCGGAGCCTCGCCGCCCTCGGACCCCAGCCGGCCCATCAGATCCTCCATCAGCTTGCGGACCTCGGGGTCCTCCATCAGCCGTTCCCGGAAGGCGTCCGCGGCCCGACGGATCTCGGGGTCGTCCATGAGACGCTCCTGCATCTGGCTGAACTGGGCGAGCATGTCCTTGGCCGCCGCCTCCTGGCCCACCTGGAGCAGCACCGGCTGGGAGGCCGCCGCCACCACCGCCTCGAGCTGCTGCCGCACCATCTCCACCCCCTTGCAGCCCAGGCACTCGCCGCGCAGCTGGCAGTGGCAGATCTGGCGCTTGAGCGAATCCAGCTCCCGATGCGCCCCGCTGAGGTCGACCGGCTCCGCCATCAGCCCAAGGCTACCCCGGCCGGACTCAGAAGAGCGGCTCGAGCGGCTTGCGCGCGCGCAGCAGCCCCGGCCAGTAGCGGTGGTAGAAGCGGCCCTCGCGCCACTGGGGAGTGAGCTGGTCGCGCACCGCCTGGGGGGCGGTCTCGTAGTAGTCGAGAAGGCGCCGCCGGGTGGCGTCCTCGACCCCGGAGCGCTCGAACCAGTGCAGGACGTCCATCTCCTGCTCGATCCGCTCCGCGTGCTCCACGGTGAATCCCATGGACAGGAGCAGCGCCCGCCACTCCTCCAGCGCGCGGCTGCGGATGTGAGAGGAGTCCCGGCCAATCTCCACGACCTCGAGCCAGTCCCTGACCACCGGCGGGGGCGAGCAGTCGCTGAGCGCCAGGGCGCCCCCGGGAACCAGCACCCGGTGGAACTCCGCCAGGGCGGGTATGAGGCGCTTGAAGTGGTGCGGCGCGGCGCGGACCGTCACCCGGTCGAAGGAGGCCGAGGGGAATTCGAGCTCCTCGGCGTCGCCGAGGACGAACTCGATGTTGCGAACCTCGCGTTCGGCAGCCTGGCCCCGAGCCTGCTCCAGCATCTCCGGGGTGATGTCGAGCGCCACCACCTCTCGCACCAGGGGCGCGGCCGCCAGGGCCACGTGCCCGGCGCCGGTGGCCACGTCCAGCACCCGGTGGTTGGGGCGGAGCTCCGCCACCTCGATGAAGCGGGCGAGGGAGACCGGGTCGGAGTGGGTGACGCTGGTGCGGTAAGCCTGGGCCACTCGGGCGAACTGCGCCCGACTGTCGGTCGGCCCCGGCTCACCGCCCGCGGTCACAGCGGGTAGCCGGCGAGGAGGGTGTCGAGTGGGATCGGGTCGAGGTCCTTGGGCCCGCCGAAGCGGACGTCGATCTCGGCGTCCAGGTCCTTGATCAGCTCCCTGAGGGGGGTGAGGTCGGACTCCGGCGCCTGATTGCCGTTGTACGCCCCCACCAGGCGACCGTCGTCGAAGAGGGCCACCCCGGTGCCGGCGTCGGAGGCCACCACCATCCCGCCTGAGGCGGAGTGCTTGCTGAGGTAGCTGCGCAACCCATCGAGGTTGACGAACATCGCCCCCAGCCCGCGGAAGTGGACCGGGGCGTGAAGCAGCAGGCCGAGCCCCCTCGCGATCTCTCGCGGGTAGGTGATCACGTTGAGGATGTCCTGGCTGTTGGGGAAGTTGGGGAAGGAGACCCGGTTGGTGGTGGTGAGCCGGCCCTGGGCGTCGCTCGCCACCGCCACCACGTACCCGTCGACCAGGACCACGTAGGTGTTCCGGGAGTCGACGGCCGCCACGTGGAGGACCCCGGTGTGGCCCTCGCCGGCGAGGTGCCGGAGCAGGCGCGCGGGGTCGGTGAACCCGGCCCGCAGGTTGCGAAACAGCACGTCGCCCTCGGGCAGCGGGAAGGCCCTCGCGTCCTCGACCAGGGTCACTGCCCCAGCGTAGGGGGCGGCCGCGGTCTCCTGGGGATAGCCAACGTACACGGGCTCTACCTCCGGCTCCGGCAGGGGGGCGACGGCCCAGGCGGGCTCGGCCTCGGGGTAGGCGGGGACCTCCTCCTCCGCTACGACCTGCTCGATCGCCAGTTCGGCATCATCGGCGGGCACCTCATCGCCGGCCACCGCCTCGACCACCACCGGGGGCTCCTCCTCAGGTGCCTCTTCACCCACCGTGGTGAACTCGGATTCCGGCAGCTCGTCCACTGATGGAGTGGCCTCGAGGATCGCCTCTGGCAGCTCCGACGACGGCTCCTCAACCGGGGGCGACCAGAGCTGCCCCTCGGACGTTGCCGGCCAGGTGGGCTCCTCCGAGGTCTCCTCCCGGTAATCGTTCCCGGGAAAGGCCACGACCTCGGAGGTGGCGTCGGTGGACCACGGGCCGCCAGTCGGCTCTTCCGGCTCCGCTGGGAAGACCGGGAATGCCGACTCGGTCAGCGGGCTCGGGGTCCAGGCCGGCAGGTCCTGCCTCTCCGGGCTGGGCTCGAACGAGAAGGGCGATGGCTCGGCCGTCACTGGTTCCGGCTCGTAGCCGGTCCAGCTCGACTCCACCGGCGAGGCACCTGCAACCGGAAGGTCTTCGGTCGTCTCCGCCTCGACCGGCTCCTCCTCCGCGCTCTCCTCGGGCATCGAGGGGGCGGGCGGGACCAAAGGTGGGCTCGACTCCGCCTCAACCTCGTCTGAGTTGGCCTCGGGCTCCTCAGGGCTGTCGGAGTGCGGGCCCTCGTCGCGGCGGCGCCCGAACACCGGGTGGAAGCGATCGGAGGCCGGCCGACGCTCGGGGAATGGGCCGCCGACCGGGACCAGGACCGGGGCCGGCACCAAGCCGCCGCCCAGCTGATTGGCGATGCGGCGCAAGAAGCCGTCTGAGGTGGTGGCACGGGGGCGCGAGCGGCGCAGGGTGATCTTCATGGCATCAGCTCCGGTAGGGCGTCGAGGGAACGCGGCCGCAGCCCGCCCTCCACCCGCAGGCAGTTCACCCGCGCAGTGTACGCAAGAAATCGATCAGATGATATCCGTGAACCGGCCTCGGCGATCTTGCCGCGCCGCGCTCAGGCGGGGTGGGGGCTGGGCCATGCCGGCGCGCCCTGCGAGTATCCCATCCTCTCGAGCCAGCGCTCCGGCCGCCGCACCTCCCCCCAAGTGGGCAGGGAATCGGCACCGGTCCAGACCCGGTCGAGGGCGGCCTGCCCCCCGCCGTCCTGCAGCCGGCGCAGGAAGCGCTCGCCCTGTTGGTACTGCTGCAGCTTCAGCGCCACGCCCGAGGCCAAAAGGAGCAAGCGCTCCAGCGGGTTGGGCTGCTCCTGGCGGCGATGGAACGCGGCATCCAGGGTGTCGAAGTCGGCCAGGTGGCGATGACCGACCTCGCGCATGATGAAGTTGGCGTGGCCCTCCAGGACCGCCATAACCGCCTGGACCCGCCCGATCGCGGCCAGCTGGGGGCGGAGCTGGCGAGCCGCTTGCAGCAACTCCTCGACCCCCTTGGGGCCTGGGCCCTTGGGCAGGCGGGCGAGTTCGCGGACCAGCCCCGTGAGCTGGGGCGCGAGCCAGGGGTGGAGCTCGAACTGCCAGGCGTGGGTGAGCTCGTGGAGCATGATCCACCGGCGCAGCGAGTCGAGCGGCAGCTCGGAGCGGCGCTGGAACTCGCGCACGTTGGGCTCGACGATCAGCAGCGCCGGCGCGGGCAGCCCCGGCTCGGGAGCGTCGCCGAAGGTCAGGATGGGATCGTACTGTCCCAGCACCCGACGGCCCATGTAGCCGAGCAGGGTGCCGAGGTAGAGGCTGGTGGGCACGCGCAGGAGGGGATTGGGACGCAGAGCCCCGGAAAGCTCCTCAAGAGGTCCGATCACCCGCTGCATCATCGCCAGGTTCTGGTCGATGAAGCCGCGCCGCCCCACCACCCGGACACGGCCGAAGGTGGCTGACTGGGCGCCGGTCCCGCAGGCGTCCGCCAGGAGCGGGACCAGTTCACGGACCAGGGGCTCGTAGCCGTCTCCCACCTCATCGATGAGATCGGCTTCGTCGGCACCGGCGCGGGAGTAGGCCGTCCGGCGCACCAACTCCCAGTCCAGCGCCGACCCCTTGGGATCGCTCCAAAGGCGAGCCGCGACCCGCTCTGCCGCCACCGCCGCCCCGGCGGCCAGCGCCGACCAGGCCAGAACCGCCTTTAGGTCTGCCACGGTTCGATCATAGGCTCGGGCCCGGCGGGGAAGGGCGGCGGAACATGACCCTTCGCCCCACCCTCTCAAACCCCAGGCCCAGATAGAGAGGGGCCAGCCCCTCATCGCCGAAGCAGAGCACCGGCGTGAGGCCGGCGGCAAACGCTGCCGCCGTGGCTGCCAGGACCCCGGCGGTCGCGGCCCCCCGACGGCGAGCCTCCGGGGCCGTCGCCACCCCGCCCACCTCCACCACCCGGCCGTAGCGCCTGGACCAGCGGGCGACGCCAACGAGGCGGCCGTCGACCTCGACCACCCAGGTGGGCTCCCTCGCCATCCGCTCCTCCCACGCCCCCGGCGTGTCCATCTTCATCCAGCTCACGTGGGAATAGATGCGGTGCACATCCACCTCATCACCCGGGCGCGCCCGGCGCGCGACCGGCAGGGGGCGGCTGGGGGGACGAAGGCAGGCGGCGACGGTGATCTCGGACTCGAAGCGCTCGAAGTCGTCCAGCACTCGGCTGGCGAGCTGGCCCTCCAGTCCCACGACCCGCTCCAGATCCGCCTTCCGGCGCTCGAGCAGCTCCATCGCCGCCTCCCGGTCCGCGGCCAGGGGAACCAGGAGCTGCAGCCGGCCCGGAGGGGCGAAGGCGAGGGCCCGGACCTCCCCCGCGCCGCCCACCAGTCCGAGAAGGGGAGGACGGGGCGCATTGGGGCCGTCCTCCCAGCGCACCAGCGAGTCGCCCAGGTGGAGTCCCGCCCACCCCTGCGCCAGGAGGAAGCGCGCCGCGGCTTCGCGCTCCTCGGTGCCCAGCAGCGGCCGCATGACTCGACTCTCCGGTCGCCCCATGTCCATCGTCAACATGATGGCGGCGCCAGCCGCAACCGGCCTAGCACTCCGGGGCGCAGCCTGCTAGCACTCGGACCATCAGAGTGCTAACATGGGGCAAAAGCGAAGCCGACCCGTTCGCGTGGGATCTGAGGAGGAGACCGGAAGCATGCCCAAGCAGTTGCTGTTCGACACGGAGGCCCGCGCCGCGCTGAAGCGGGGAGCGGACAAGGTGGCGGACGCCGTCCGCATCACCATCGGGCCCAAGGGGCGCAACGTCGTGCTGGACAAGAAGTTCGGCAGCCCGACCATCACCAACGACGGGGTGACGATCGCCAAGGAGATCGAGCTGGAGGACCCCTTCGAGAACATGGGAGCCCAGCTGGTCAAGGAGGTCGCCAGCAAGACCAACGACATCGCCGGCGACGGGACCACCACGGCCACCGTCCTGGCCTCCGCCATGATCAACGAGGGGCTGCGCCACGTCGCCTCCGGCGCCAACCCGGTGCAGGTCAAGGCCGGGATCCAGAAGGCTGTCGACGTGGTCGTCGAGGAGATCAAGAAGCACTCGGTCTCGATCAGTGAGCGCGAGAAGATCGCCCAGGTCGCCTCGATCTCCGCGGCCGACCCCCAGATCGGCGAGACCGTGGCCGAGGCGATGGAGAAGGTCGGCAAGGATGGCGTGATCACCGTCGAGGAGTCGAAGGGGATCGCCACCGAGCTGGACCTGGTCGAGGGGATGCAGTTCGACAAGGGGTACATCAGCCCCTACCTGGTCACCAACACCCAGTCCATGGAGGCGGTCCTGGACGAGCCCTACATCCTGGTGACCGACCGCAAGATCTCGGCGATCGCCGACCTGCTGCCGGTGGTCGAGAAGATCCACCAGAGCGGCAAGCCCCTCATGGTGGTGGCCGAGGACGTCGACGGCGAGGCTCTGGCGACCCTCATCGTCAACAAGATCCGGGGGATCTTCACCGCAGTGGCGGTCAAGGCCCCGGGCTTCGGTGACCGCCGCAAGGCCATGCTCCAGGACATCGCGATCCTGACCGGCGGGACCGTGATCAGCGAGGAGCTCGGCCTCAAGCTCGAGAGCGTGCAGCTGGGCCAGCTCGGCCGGGCCCGCATGGTCAAGGTGACCAAGGACGACACCACCATCGTCGAGGGTGCCGGCACCAGCGAAGCGATCAAGGGCCGGATCGAGCAGATCAAGGCCGAGATCGACAAGTCCACCAGCGACTGGGACAAGGAGAAGCTCCAGGAGCGCCTCGCCAAGCTGGCGGGTGGAGTGGCCGTGATCAAGGTCGGGGCCGCCACCGAGACGGAGCTCAAGGAGCGCAAGCACCGGATGGAGGACGCGGTGTCCGCCACGCGGGCCGCGGTGGAGGAGGGGATCGTGCCTGGCGGTGGCACCGCCCTGCTGCTGGCGCAGAAGGCGCTTGCGGGCCTCAAGCTGGAGGGCGACCAGCAGGCCGGGGTCAGCATCGTCTTCCGGGCTCTGGAGGAGCCGACTCGGCAGATCGCCAACAACGCCGGCGCCGAGGGCTCCGTCGTGGTCGAGAAGGTCCGCAGCCTCCCGGCCGGGCAGGGGTTCAACGCCGCCACCGGTGAGTACGTGGACATGGTGAAGGCGGGGATCATCGACCCCACCAAGGTCACTCGCTCGGCGGTCCAGAATGCGGCCTCGATCGCGGGGCTGCTGCTGACCACCGAGTCCCTGGTCACCGATCTCCCCGAGAAGAGGGCGGCCGCGGCGCCGCCGATGCCCGAGTACTGAGACCGGCCGGTTCGCTGGTCGAGGAGGGGGGCGGCTCGGAGCCGCCCCCCTCTTCTCTTTGTTCCCGCCCGGCGAAGGGGACGGCCTGGGCCAAGTGCTGGTCGGGGCCCCGCTCAGCTGCGGGGCTTCCGAAGCCGTAGCGGACCCTCGGCCGGGCGGGTTGGTCCTCGACCCGGGCTCCCCGGGTGGGCCTCAAGGTCCGGGCGATCGGCCCTGACATGACCCGGGGGACTCTGGCGTTGGCCCGACGGAACGCGAGGGAGGCTGGCGATCACTGTCGTGGTCGCCGACGAGGAACTGGAAGCCGCCACCCGGGCCGGCACCGCTCGGGGGACGGGACGCCTCGCCTGCGCCCGCACCGATCGCGAGCTCCCCGAGGCGGAAGACGCCGAGGTGGTGATCACCAGAACCCACCGGGTCCACGCCAGGGTGGGGTCAGCGTTGCTCCGGGCCCGGCGGCCGGACGGCATCAGCGCCTAGCGCGACGTCACCGCTCGAAGCCGCCCGGGACCGGCCTCAGTCCCAAGCGTGCCCATCGGTCACAATGGGCCGATCCCATGGCCGCCACCCTCACGCTTCTGACGGATTTCGGGTCCGATGCCGGGTACGGGGGCGCGATGCTCGGGGCGATGCTGCGAGTGGACCCACGCCTCCGGATCGAGGTGATCACGCACGGAGTGCCGCCGGGTGACATCGGCGCCGGGGCATATTGGCTGGCAGCTTGTGCACCGGCGTTCCCCACCGGCACGGTGCACTGCGTCGTGGTCGACCCCGGCGTCGGCAGCGATCGCCCGCTGGTGGCGGCCGTGGTCGACGGCCAGCTGGTGGTCGCTCCCGACAATGGGCTGCTGCACTTCCTCTGGCAGCGCGGCCGCCAGCGCCAGGCGGTCCGGGTCGACCAGAAACCCCACCTCCCTGCCGAGCTCAGCGGGACCTTTCACGGGCGTGACCTGATCGGGCCGCTGGCTGCGCGGCTGGCCCTCGGCCACCTCCGGGTCGAGGGCCTCGGCGCCAAGCTGCCCAGCCCGACGCTGCTTCCCCGGCTGCTCCCCGAGGGGGACGCGGCCGGCACCACCGCCACCGTGATGCTGGTCGACCATTTCGGCAACGTGATCCTGGCGGTGGCTCGGACCCCGTGGTACACCCCGCTTCCCTCGGGCGTCTCCCTCCCGGATGGAAGGCGCGTGACCCGGCTCGTGACCAGTTACCACGAGATCTCCGATGGCCTGGCCCTGCTGTGGAACAGCGCTGGGCACCTGGAGATTGCCGGTGACCGGGTCAGCGCGGCGGCGGAGCTGGGGCTGCGCCCGGGTGACCGGGTGAGGGTGGCGTGGGCGGCTCAGCCGGCCCCTGGCGGCGGACGACCGGTCGGAGCCACGGCCCTTTGACCACCCTTGCCACGAGGGAGGCGGCCCGCGCCCTCGACGGGGCGGCGGTGGCGATGGGGGTGCCGGTTCAGATGCTGATGGCCCTGGCCGGGTTCCAGTGTGCATCGCTCGCCCGGGAGCTCCTCCTGGACGCCGGGGGCCGGGGCGCCTCGGTGGCCGTCCTCGTCGGCCGCGGGACCAACGGAGGCGATGCCCTGGTCTGCGCCCGGCACCTGCAGGACTGGGGTTTTGCCGTGAGGATCCTGCTGCCGGTTCCCGCCCCGGAGCTGGGCGCGAGCGCCGGCCTTGCCGGGGCCGCGGTTTCGGCGGGCGCTCTCGCACTGGCGCTGACGGAGGAGCCCAGTTCCGAGCTGGCCAGCGGTCGGGTGCTCGAGGACACCGCCCTGGTGGTTGACGGCCTGCTCGGGACGGGTTCCGCTGGGGCCCCCCGAGAGCCGGTGGCCGGGGTGATTCGCCGGGTGAACCGCAGCTCGGCGACGGTGCTGGCGGTGGACCTGCCCTCGGGATTGGACGCGGACACCGGCGAGGTGGCCGGGGAGTGCATCCGGGCTCACCACACCCTCATGCTGGGCGCGCCCAAGGTGGGCTGCCTCCAGACCCGGGCCCGCCACTGGGTGGGGCGGGCCTGGCTGGCCGACATCGGCATCCCGCGGGGGGCGTACCTCCGCGCCGGATTGGACCCGCCCCAGGTGAGGGGTCCGGCGCCGGTTCCCTACGACCCGCCGGGCTGAGGCAGGGGCCGTCCCGCCGGACGTGGGGCGAACCCCCGGCATCCGGCTCTGAGCTCCAGCTCCAGCTCGCATCGCTCCCGGATGCGGATGGGCCGTGCCCCCTCGCCGCCGCTCTCCGGCGCCCGGCCCTCGGTGTCATTCCTGGTTGAGGGAACGATCGCCCCAGAGTGCGATCCGGGCTGCGGCGATACCTTGGGTTGCAACCTTGGCCCAGTCCCGCTATGCTTGCGCCCAGCTCGCGTGTGCGAACACGCAACGTCATGAACAGCGTCTTAGAACGACCCCCAACCGCCGCGAGCCAGCTGGAAGCCTTGGCGCGCCAGCAACTCGATGCCTTGATGGCGTACGCGATCCACCTCACCGGCACGGCTGAGGAGGCGGTGGAGTACGTGACCGCAGGGCTCCATCAGGCTCGTCACTTCCCGCCGGTGAGCCTGCAGCGAGAGGGCCGCGCGATCCTCTACCGCTCGGTGACCAAGGCGGCGCGGCAGCACCAGCACTACCCTCCGCAACGCAAGGGGGTGGGCCGGCTCTTCGCCAAGCGGCCGCCGCTGATCACGCTGGGGCCCAGCGCCGCCGAGGCGACCCGGATCAACACCGCAAAACGGGCGATGCTCGCCACCGAGTTCAGCCGGCGATCCGCCCTGCTGCTGCGCGACCTCGCCCGCCTCTCGTACCGCGAGATCGCCGTCGCTCTGGAGTGCTCGCCGGAGGCGGCTTCCCGACTGGTCGCCGCCGCCCGCCGCGAGTTCGGCAGCATCTATCGGGACATCTCCATCTGACCATGAAATGCAGCCTGCTCACGCTCAGCTGTGCTCTGGACGGCGAGCTGTCCAAGGAGCGGCAGGTGGAGCTCGAGACGCATCTCGTCACCTGCGAGCGCTGTCGCACCGGGATGCAGTACCTGCGCGAGGAGACCGAACGGATCTCGCAGCTGGCCAAGGTGCACATCCCCCCCGCCACCGCCACCGCGCTCCTGGAGCGCGCCCGGGTGGTGGCGCCGGAGTCGGGGGTTGGCAGCGTAGCCGTGGCAGCCTCGGCTTCCGAGGCGCAGATCATGGAGGTGCCGCCCGCGGCCGAACCAGCAGCTGAGGCGGGCCAACGGCCAACCCCGGCGATCCCAGATCCGGCCCTCTGGTCGACCACCGCCGCCCTGCCCTCCTTCGAGGGTCCGACTCTGGGTGAGGCGATGGTCGAAGAGGAGGACCAGCCGCTGGAGGAAGGGGAGGACCCGACTTCTGAGCCGACCCTTTCGGTGGCGGGTGCCGCCGAGCCGGTCCCGCCGGTGGCCGCCTCGCCGGACGGCGCCGCGGCGCTGGAGGCGGAGATCGAGGCTCATGACGCGCCCGATGGGTCAGATCAGCCTCCGGCCGAGCTCGGCTCTCCGGAGGAGATCTTCCCCATGGGGCATGCCGAGGCGCCGGAGCCGGACACCGACCCCGCCGGCGGGGTCCCGGAGTTCGTCGACCTGGCACCCTCCTTGCCGGCCACGCAGGAGCTGGGCTCTGCCGATGGCTACCCGTCGGTGGGTGACCCGGCCGACTCGAGCAACGAGGATCTCTGGTCGTTTCCGGCAGGCGCCGCCGTCGACGCCCCGGAGGAGATGGACCAGGAAGGGGAATCGGATCCGGGCGACCCGGCCAACTCGAGCACTGAGGACCCCTGGTCGCTCTCGGCAGGCGCCGTCACCGACCCCTTGGAGGAGCTGGGCCAGGAGGGGGAATCGGATCCGGGCGACCCGGCCGGCGACCAAGCCACTCCGCAGCAGTCGGCACCGTCCGTCCCGGACAACCCCTGGACCGCCGCGGAGGCGGAGCCGCCCTCCATCTCCCCGCTGGGTCCCTGGCAGCGCGGCCCGGACGCCCAACGGCAGCTCCCGGCATGGGTGCCGCTCGCGGCGACCGACGGTCGACCGCTGAGAGAGGCGCAGGTGCCGGAGGCGGTGCCAGAGCCGATTGAGGCTGGGGATCGGGATGAGCTGATGCAGGTGGCGCTGGAGGAGTCGGCCAGCCTCCGGGAGGACAACCCCGGGGGGGCCGCGGCCGGCGAGCCGACCAAGGCGCCTCCCCCGGTCTGGATTCCCCCACCACCCTCCTTGCCCAGTCACGTCGCCGGTGGGTGGGAGCCCAGGGCGGACCTCCTGGATATACCAGCGGTCATGCCCACTCCGGAGCCCCCGGTGGAGCTGCCGCCCGACCCGCTCTCGACCCCGATGGACTCCCGCCACCTCCCGTCGGAGACGGCGACGCCCCGGCGTCCCGCGGAGACGGTGGCGCCGAGGCGCCCGGGCGGCCCGGCGGCGCCCGGGTACCAGCGCATCCCCCCACCCCACCGCCCAGAGCGCGGGGCGCCGGGGCCCAAGCCCGCCCAGCCCTCCTCGCCGCGGAGCTGGACCAAGACCGCCACCATAGCCATCGCCGCTCTGGCGGTCTTCCTCATCGGATGGTCGCTGACCCACCACTCGTCCGCTCCACCGGCGCCCGCCAAGACCGGGCTGACCACGCCCGCCCCCACCGGTGGGCACTCTCCGGCCGCCAGCCCCAAGCCGACGGGCACGCCAGCCTCAGCGCTGACCCTCACCGGGACCCAGACGTTCGGAGGGAGCGGCAGTGGGTACCAGGTGCAGGGCGCCAGGTACGGCCTGCACCAGAACGGCACCCAGCTCTGGGTGGTCTTCCAGCTGGTTCAGGGCAGCGGCCCGCCGAAGATCGTCACCGGGTTCGATGGGCCCACCACCGTCTACGTGGAGATGAGCGGGGTGGCGGCCGGCACGGCGGTGGCTCAGCCGGTGTCAGGCCAGCTGGTGACGAGCGTGGAGCCGGGGAGCGTGCCCGGGTTCAGCGGAGCCGTGTACGTGATCAAGCTCAGCCGGGCGGCCCAGGTCTCCGGATCGCTGCTGGCCGGAAGCGAGACGGGATCCTCCGGGGAACGGGTGGTCCTGCAGTTCCAATAGGGCTCAGTTGACGGTGTAGCGGGG
>DAHUYV010000158.1 GCA_027306885.1 Candidatus Dormiibacterota bacterium | reverse complement strand
CTCAAGTCCAGCCGCGCGACCGCCCGCGAGGGCTTGGCCGCCCTCGTTCAACATGCGCGGCAACTTGCGAGCCTGCGCTTTCGGCCATTGATCGTAGCTGCGGTGTGGGCATGCGCGGTCCTGGCGCCCGGTTCACTGTGGCTCGCATTAATGGGTATCGATGGAATCGGAAACCGCTTTTTTGAACACGCACAGTCAAATGAGAGCGTTCCATTTCGACTAATGGCGACCCTGTCCAGCATCGTCCATACCTGCCCCATCGCAGTGGTCGCCATCGTGGTCGGGATCGTCGGATCTGCCTACTGGAGGAGCACTCGAAGCGCCTGGGGCATGGGCTCCAGCGCCTGGCTATGGGGCATTGTGTTCGGTTACTTGGTTGCCCTTGCCGTCACCTACGTGGTCGGGGCTCTTGGTATCCGTGGGTGGCTCGCCAACTCGATCGACAGGACTACCGTATTTCCCCAGTTGGCCTTGTTCATGGACATGGCCATCTGGCTCGTACTTGGTCTGGACCATTCCCAGCCTCTCGGAGTGAGCATCAGTGAGGAGGCCCGGGCCAGCGCATGACCTCCGCCCGCTGGGAAGCCCTCACTTCTTTGGTCCAGCCCGCCTTGCCGTGATTGACGGCGAACCGCCTCAGGGCAATTCGGCACGGGGCTGCAATGTTGATCCGAGGGTCCACCGGCTGCTCAGGCCGCCGTCGCTCCGTGGCACCTCTTGTACTTGCGCCCCGACCCGCAGGGGCAGAGGGCGTTGCGGCTCACCACCGGGACCGCCGCAGGGGAGCCGGCCGGGCTGGCCGCGTGCTGGCCGTTGGGGGCTCCGGGATTCAGCCGGGCGGGCTGGGCGGGCAACTTCTCCGGCGAGATCGCGGGGCCGGGTTCCAGCGCCCCCGCTTCCGATGGCGTGCCCGGCACCACCGACGGCGCCTCCGGGTGCATGGCGATTCCCTCCATCGGCTCGGGCGCCGGCTGCAGCTGGATCTGAGAGTGGAACAGGTAGCGGATGATCTCCTGCTTCAGGGACTCCTGGAAGGCCTGGAAGGCGGAGAAGGCCTCCGCCTTGAATTCGACGAGAGGGTCCCGCTGGCCCAGTGACTGCCAGCGGATGTCGTCCTTGAGGTGCTCCAGGGTGGTGAGGTAGTCGGCCCACCTCTCGTCTATGAGGCTGAGCATCAGCTGCACCTCGACCTGCCGCACCAGCTCCGGGCTGTACTCGGCCTCCCGTTCTGCATACAGCCGCTCGGCCTCCTGGGTCACGGTCTCACCCAGCTCCTCCGGGGTGTCGCCGAGCTGCTCCAGGTCGACGTCCTCGGCCGGCGGGAAGGGGAAGATGTAGCGAAACCGCTCCCAGAGGGCCTCCAGCTCCCACTCCGCCTTGTGCCGGCCGTGGCAGTAGAGGCCGACCAAATCCTGGACCACCTCCGCCAGCCACTCGCTGAGGTTGGCCCGGGTGTCGATGCCCTCCAGGATCCGGTCCCGCTCCGAGTAGACGATCTCGCGCTGGGTGTTGACCACGTCGTCGAACTCGACGACGTAGCGGCGGTTGTCGAAGTTGAACCCCTCGACCCGGGACTGGGCCGACTCGATCTGCCGGCTGACCATCTTGGACTCGATCGGGGTCTCGTCGGTCAGCCCCAGACGCCCCATCAGTCCCTGCATCCGCTCCCCGCCGAAGACCCGCATCAGGTCGTCCTCGAAGGAGAGGAAGAACCGGGTCTCCCCCGGGTCCCCCTGGCGGCCCGACCGGCCCCTCAGCTGGTTGTCGATCCGCCGCGATTCGTGCCGCTCGGTGCCGATGATGTAGAGGCCGCCGAGGTCGGGCACCCCCTCGCCCAGTACGATGTCGGTGCCGCGGCCGGCCATGTTGGTGGCGATGGTGACCGCCTCCCGCTGCCCGGCCGCCGCCACGATCTCCGCCTCGCGCTCGTGCAGCTTGGCGTTGAGAACCTCATGGGGGATGCCGCGCTTGTCCAGCAGCCGCGCCAGCCTCTCGCTCTTCTCGATGCTGACCGTGCCCACCAGGACCGGCTGCCCCTGCCGGTGGCGCTCCTCGATCTCTTCGGCGATGGCCTTGAACTTGGCCTCCTCGCTGCGGTAGATGAGGTCCGGCTGGTCGAGCCGGATCATCGGCTGATTGGTGGGGATCGGCACCACCTCCAGCTTGTAGATCTTGTGGAACTCCTCGGCCTCGGTGAGCGCGGTGCCGGTCATCCCGGCCAGCACCTCGAAGGTGCGGAAGTAGTTCTGGAAGGTGACCGTGGCCAGGGTCCTCTGCTCCTGCTGGACCCGCAGCCCCTCCTTGGCCTCGACCGCCTGGTGCAGCCCATCGCTCCAGCGCCGCCCGGTCATCGTCCGGCCGGTGAACTCGTCGACGATCACCACCTCGCCGTCCCGGACGATGTAGTCGCGGTCGCGCAAGTAGAGGGCGTGCGCCTTGATCGCCTGGTTGATCTGGTGGGCCTCCTCGACGTGCTCGATGGCGTAGACGTCGGAGATCCCGGTCATCCTCTCGATCTTGTCGACCCCCTCCTCGGTGAGGCTGCCCGACTTGGTCTTCTCGTCGATCGTGTAGTCCACCTCCGGGGTGAGCCTCGGGATGAGGGAGGCGTACTGGTAGTACTTCTCGGTCGACTCCTCCCCCAGTCCGGAGATGATGAGCGGAGTCCTCGCCTCGTCGACGAGGATCGAGTCGACCTCGTCCACGATCGCGAAGTAGCGGTCGGGCTGGACCTTCTGTTCCTTGCTCCGGGCCAGGTTGTCCCGGAGGTAGTCGAAGCCCATCTCGTTGTTGGTGGCGTAGACCACGTCGGCCTGGTAGGCCTCCTGGCGGCTCACCGGGCGCAGGTGGCGCAGCCGCTCATCGCTGTGGGCCTCGTCGTTGTAGTCCGGGTCGTAGCGGAAGGAGAGGTCGGGGATGATCGCCCCCACCGACAGGCCGAGGAGGTGGAACATGGGGGCGTTCCACCCGGCGTCACGGCGGGCCAGGAAGTCGTTCACGGTGACGAGGAAGCAGCCGCGCCCGGTGAGCGCGTTGAGGTAGAGGGGCAGCGCGGCCACCAGAGTCTTGCCCTCGCCGGTCTTCATCTCGGCGATCTTCCCCTCGTGGAGGACTATCCCCCCCACCAGCTGCACGTCGAAGGGCCGCATGCGCAGTGCCCGGGTGGCGGCCTCCCGCGCCAGCGCGAAGGCCTCGGGCAGCAGGTCATCGAGGGTCTCGCCTCCCTCCAGCCGCTCTTTGAACCCCGCGGTCCGAACCGGGAACTCGGAGTCCGGAAGCTCCTTCAGCTCCTCGCCCAGCGCCCCGATCCGCTCGGCGGTGATCAGGTGGTGGCGCACCTCCCTCCGGGTGGGGTCGTAGAGCCGGTTGAAGACGCTCACTAGCCCCGATTATCCCCCGACCGCCGATGAGGCAATCCCGAGATGGGGCTCGGATGCGTAGGCGGGACCGGTCCCGGCGCCGCCCACCTCCATCCAGCAGGTGCGGCAGCCCTCGACCAGCACCGCCGCAGCGGCCAATGGGGTGAGCGCCACCTGCAGGAGGTGGAAGGGGGACACCGGCGGCAGCAGCGCCATGGCGAGGACCGCCAGCCCGGCCCCGAAACCGGTCAGCAGGGGGTCGGTTCGCCGCCGCCAGACCGCCGCCCCCAGCAGGATGGCGGCGGCGGTGGCGACCTCCCACGGCACCAGCCCACCCGGCCAGGTGAGGAGGACCAGCGCCACCACCGCCAGGGACAGCCACAGCCCGAGCCCGTGGACCCGCCGGGCGTCTCGCCCGACCGTCAGCATGAGGAGCGGAAGCAGGAGGAGGTCGTCGTTGGTGTGGGCGTAGGGGGTCGCCACCAGCCAGATGCCCAGCGGCAGCGCGACCCCCCAGGCGATCCGGCCCACCGGGGTGAGCCGGCGCCAGTCCGGAGAGAGCATCATCCAGGCCGCGAAGACGGCCATCGCCGCCAAGGCGATCGCCGCCACCGCCAGGCTCCCCGGGGCGGTTAGCCCGCTGGCCAGACGCCACCCCGCGGGCGCCGCCCCCGCCAGTGAGGGGAGGCCGGCCAGGTCGGGCTGGGAGACCCCCACGGTTCGGCTGAAGCCGAGGGCCGCGCTCCACCAGGCGGGCAGCAGCCCGGGATAGGCGGCGAGGCAGCCGATGGAGGTGAGGGCGAAGCCCAGGGCGAACCGGGCCGCTGAGCGTCGCTGCGGCCAGAGGGCGAGGAAGAGGAAGATCGGCGCCGGCCAGAGGAGGTCCGGCTTGAGCCAGACCAGCCCCATCACCAGGCCGGCGGGCAGGGGGTGCTGGCGCCAGCCCAGCAGCATCGCCCCCGCCACCACCGCCAGCAGGAGGGCGTCGAACTGCCCCGAGACGAACCCCAGCACCGTCACCCAGGAGACCACCACCGCCCCCACCAGCAGCCGATCGTGGCGCCATCCGAGGTCTCGGGCCAGGAGTGAGATGACCAGCCCCGCCACCACCAGCCCCAGCGCCGAGTAGAGGGCGTAGCTCACCCAGAAGGGCAGCTGTGAGAGGGGCACCATCACCGTCGCGGTGATCGGGAGGTAGGCGAAGCTGTCCAGGGTCGGCTGAAGGTGCGGGTAGTGGTACACCGCCTGCTCCACCGCCTCCAGCCCCCGGGTCGCGTAGGGGTTGTGCCCCGCGGTGAGGAGCTTGGCGGCCGAGTAGAAGACCCGGTAGTCGTCGGCAAGCCCGAACGGGTGGGGCGGGATAAGGCGGAATCCGGCATACACCAGGATGCCCAGCGAGCAACCCAGCGCCACACCCAGCACGATCACCCGCAGCCGCCGGCTGCGCCGCTCCAGCAGCGCCTCCAGCCTGAGCCCTCCCCCGTCGGACAACCTCAGCTCCCTCCAGGGTGAGCGCCGCGGTGGGATCCATCTCCCCCAACTGCCGGGCCGGTAGCAGTGCCGCCAGCACCAGGGCCACCACCACCGCCCCGGCCACCGCCCCCACCGCCGCCCACGAGACCGAGAACGGCAGGGGGAGGGCCGGGGTCGAGGCGGCGGCCGCCTCCGGATACACCAGCGCCACGCCCGCCGCGACCCCGAGGATCGTCGCCAGAAGGGCGGTGGCGGCGGCCTCCCCCACCACGGCGCGGCGGAGAGCGGCGCGGCCCACCCCCACCACCCGCAGGAGCGCCAGCTCTCGGGTGGCCTCCCGGGTGTCCAGGACCACGGTGGTGACCGCCGCCAGGACGGCGATCACCACTCCGACCAGGGCGACGGCGGAGAGCAACGCCACGTCGTGCTGGATCCCCTGCTGCACCCCCTGGGTGACCGCCGCCACCGTCTCGCTCTCCATGCCGTAGCGGAATGCCGCCAGGCGCACCGCCCGGGCGGCGCCGGAGCCGGTGGCGCGCAGCTGGAGGATGTCGAAACCCTGGGCCTCGGCGCCAAAGCGGCGCTCCGCCGCCGCGCTCGAGAGCACCACGCTCTCCACCCCCGCCGGCCCGGGAAGGGTGTGGGAGACGACCCCAGCCACGGTGAAGGTCGCCCGGCCCGCCGCCGTGACCACGGCGACCCGGTCGCCCACGGTCGCCCCGAGCGCGGAGGCCACCTGCAGGGGCAGGAGCACGCCCTTGCCCGCCGACACCTCGGCGAGGGCGGTCCTGCGCTCCCCGGTCAGGAACTGCAGGGCACCGCTGCTCTCGTACGCCGCGGCGTTGGTCGCGGCCAGGGTCACGGCCAGGTGGCCCACCCTCCCGGAGATGAACCGGACCGGTGCGACCTCGGTCACCGAGGGATGCCCGGCGGAGGCGCGGACCGTCGCCAGCAGCTGGGCCTCAACCCGGGGAGGCTGGGCCACCGGTCCCACGACCAGGTAGTTGCCGACGAACAGGCGGCTCACCCAGACATTCCCGGAGAGCAGCGCCGAAGAGGTCAGCCCCGCCAGCCCCGCCGCGGTGGCCACCGTCACGAAGAGGCTTCCCAGCGCCAGCGCGGTCCGCCCTGGCCTGGTCAGCGCCCGGGTCGCCACCGCGGCCACCGGGGCGACCACCAGCGCCCCCACCAGAGAGCCGATCCAACCGACCATCCTGGCCCCCTGCCAGCCGAGCGCGCAGAGGACCGCGGCGTAGGTGAGGGCCGCGCCGAGGGCCACCCCGGGGCTGCCCCCGGCGGAGAACGCCACCGCCGCCCCGAGCGCCGCGAGGAGAGCGGCGACCGGCCAGGCGGGAGCCCAGCCGCGGCCCCGGCGCCGGGCCCGGGGGCGGATCGCCTCCAACGGGCGCACCGTGGCCGCCTCGACCGCCGGCACCATCGCCGCGACCAGGGCGAGGGCGACGACCAGGAGGAGGCTTCCGACGGTCCAGGGCCACTGGAACCGGACCGCGACCGGGGGCTGGGTGCCGGAGGGGGTGGTCATCGCCACCAGCACGACGGCGAGGAGGTATCCGCCGGCCACCCCCAGAAGGCCGCCGAGGAAGCCGGCGGCCAGCGCCTCCCGAATGAAGCTGCGGAACACCAGGGTGCGGCTGGCCCCAGCCAGCCGGGCCAGCCCGATCTCCCGCCGTCGCTCCAGCACCACCGCGGAGAGGGTCGCGCCGACCAGCGCGACCGCCAGCAGGAGGCTTAGGGCGGTTATGGCGTCAAGCACCGGGCCCAGCTCGGCGATGGTGCTCGGGCCCGAGGACCGGGCGGCGCTCACCGTGAAGTCCTGGTGCAACGCCGAGGGCAGCTGTCCGGCCAGCTCCTCGAGGGTGCTCCCGGTCGAGAGCCGGACCGCGATGTCGCTGACCCTGAGGCCGGAGGCGAAGAGCGTCCCGGCCGCCCTCGGGGTGATGTACACGGCGTCGCTGGTGAATGGGGCGCCCGGGCCCGAGTCGGGTACGACCCCCACCACCCTGAAGCTTCCGACGGCCTTCTGCTCGGTGAGGTCCAGCGACCGGCCGAGCCCGACCGATCCCGGGGCCGAGCGTCCGCTGGCGAGGGAGAACCCCGGGCTGAGGGACTGGCTCACCGCCACCTCGTGGGCCGAGGCCGGCGCCCGCCCCGATGCCAGGGGCAGCCCGCGAAGTGCCACGCCGGAGTGATACACCACGATCAGCAGCACCTGCTGGAAGCCGCCTCCTGGCAGCCTGGCCAGATCGGGCTTGCTGGTGAGCAGCCCGACCTCCGCCACCGCCGCCAGCTTGCCCACCGCGGTCACCTCGGCGGCCGAGAAGCCCGGCCGACTGAACGGAGCGATGTCGAACTCGGCGCGCCCAGCCGCCTGGTCCGCCGCCTGGGCGGCCTGGCCCCGGAGAGCCGCCGCCGCCAGCTGGGTTCCCAGGATCGAGGCGCCACCCAGCGCCAGCGCCACCACCGCCAGCACCAGACGGGCCGCGGCGTTCCGGCGCCAGATCAGGGGGATCACAGGGTGTCCCCCCTAGAGCCCATGGGCGGAGAGGCGCTCCAACAGGGGGGCGGTGTCGTGGACGCTGCGCCGCCCCAGGTCGACCGTCTCCCGGATCTCCCCATCGACCATGATCGAGACCCGCTCGGCGTAGGCGGCGGTGCGCACGTCGTGGGTCACCATGACGATCGTGCGCTGCTCCTGCCGGCAGAGCTTCAGCAGCAGCTCCAGAACGGCGCGGCCGCCGTGGTAGTCGAGGGTCCCGGTCGGCTCGTCAGCCAGCACCACCGCGGGGTCGGTCACCAGGGCGCGGGCCACCGCCACCCGCTGCCGCTCGCCTCCGGCGATCTCCTCGGGGCGATGTCCCTGAAGTCCCCTCAAGCCCAGCAGATTCATCACCTCGGCGGCACGCTGGCGGGCGTCGCGGTCCCGCCCCAGCCCCCGCAGCGGCCACACCCGCTCCCGCTCCAGCCGGTAGGGGAGCATCACGTTCTCGGCCGCGGTGAGGCTCGGCAGGAGGTTGAAGAACTGGAACACGAACCCGATCTGGTTGCGGCGGAAGGCGGCGAGGTCGCGGTCGCTGAGCTGGTACAGGTCGGTGCCCTGGATCAGCACCCGGCCCGCCCCCGGCTGGCTCAATCCCCCCAGCATGTGCAGGAGGGTGGACTTGCCGCAGCCGCTGGGGCCCATGATGGCGACGAACTCTCCCTGGCGGACCTGCAAGGAGACCCCTCGAACCACCTCCCTGGGCTCGCGCGAGATCGCGAAGGCCTTGTGGAGGCCCTCCGCCTCCAAAACCAGAGCGGAGCTGGCCCCCGCCGCCTCACTCATCCAGGTAGCCGCTGATCACCTGCTCGATGGTATTGGAGAGGAGCCCCCCTCCGGTGCGGGGGTACCGGGCCTCCACTCCCCTTCGCGGTGGCTTGGGCTTGGGGGTGGGAGTTGGGGTGGGGGTGGGCGTTGGGGTGGGCGTCGGCTTCGAGTGCCCCCCGCCGCCCCCACCGCCTGAGGTTGGCGGCGGGGTGGGCTTGGGTGGCGGCGGAGGTGGGGGGGCGGAGGCCACCAGGACGAACTCCTCGGCGAACATGTACACGTCGAGGAAGGGTCCTCCCCCGCTGCCGCTGTAGTTCCAGGGGCCGGCGGTGTACCAGGACCCCACCCCCAGCTGGTTGTAGTTGCCAAGGATGTTGGCCCGGTGATCGGGAGAGGCCATGAAGGCGCTGTTGATGGCCACCGCCGGGCTGGAGGTCCCAGAGTTCCAGCCGACGTTCTCACCCGCCGCGCGCCAGGCCACCCCATCCGCCGACATGATCGGCCAGACGTAGCCGCCGTCGGCGCTGCAGCCGGGAATCTGGTGGGCGAAGTAGTCGCGGTTCAGCATGTCCGCGGCCCGGCCATAGATCGGCGCCACGCTGCAGCCGTAGTAGGGCCGCGACTCGCCGATCTCGGAGAGCACCGCGTTGGAGGCCAGCGACCCCAGCCCGTTGCTGGCCCGGTCCTGGTTGACGAGGGAGAAGAGCTCCCCGTCATAGCCGGTGGGCGAGCCGGTGAGAGCCGCCACCGGGGTGGCGGCCAGCGCCCAGGCCAAGAGCATGAGGGCGGCGCCCGCACCGGCGAGCAGCCGCCGGGCGCCCCCCCCCAAACTGGTCCCTCTAGCCAAGCCGCCGCTGCAGCGGGCCCGCCGGCGGGGTGGGCAGCTTCACCGCGGACACCTGGTCGCCCCGGCGGTCCGGGAAGAGTCGGGAGATCTCCGGTGGCAGCGGCAGCCCCATCTCGAAGAGCCGGTCCAGGATCTGGGGACGCACGCCGGTGAGCTCCAGGGTGGTCTTGAGGTTCCCCTGGTTGTCGGCTCCCTCAGAGCGCAGCAGGAAGATGTCCTGCATGCTGATCGTCTCCCCCTCCATCCCCACCACCTCGCTGATGGCGGTGATCCGTCGGCTGCCGTCGCGGAGCCGGTTGAGCTGGATCACGATGTCGATGGCGGCGGCGACCTGCTGGCGGATCGCCTTGGTGGGCAGGTCGATGCCGCCCATCAGCACCTGGGTCTCCAGACGGGAGAGGCTGTCCCGGGGCGAGTTGGCGTGGACTGTGGTCATGGACCCATCGTGACCGGTGTTCATCGCCTGGAGCATGTCCAGCGCCTCGCCCCCGCGCACCTCACCGACCACGATCCGGTCGGGGCGCATGCGGAGGGCGTTGATCACCAGGTCGCGGATGGCGATCCTGCCCTCACCGCGGACGTCAGCGGGACGCGCCTCCAGCCGACAGATGTGCTCCTGGTGGAGCTGCAGCTCGGCGGCGTCCTCAACGGTGACGATCCGCTCATCCGGAGGGATGAAGCCGGAGCAGATGTTGAGCAGAGTGGTCTTCCCGGCGCCGGTGCCGCCCGAGATGAGGATGTTGCCCCGAGCCAGGACGCAGGCCTGGAGGAACGAGGCCGCCGACTCGGTGATCGTCCCGAAGTGGATGAGGTCGGTGATCCGCAGCCGCTCCCGAGCGAACTTCCGGATCGTCAGCAGGGGCCCGTCGATCGCCACCGGTGGCACCACGGCGTTCACCCGCGATCCGTCCAGAAGCCGCGCGTCGCAGAGGGGCTGCCGGGTGTCGATGCGCCGGCCCACGGCGGAGACGATGAGGTCGATGACCTTGAGCAGGTGCTCCTGGTCCTTGAAGCGGACGTCCGTGAGCAGGATCCGGCCGTGGGATTCCACGTACACCATCTCCGGCCCGACCACCATGATCTCGGTCAGGTTGTCGTCCTCGAGCAGGACCCTGAGGGGGCCCAGCGCCTGGAGGTACCCCTCCTGGTCGTTGGTGGCTTCGGTTTGCGACATGACCATCGGTCTACTCCAAAGTCAGCTGGGGTTGGTGGGAAGAGCCGGCCCCGTCGACCGGACTGAACAGGAGCTGGCCGGGCGCCTGGAAGCCGACCCGCTCCAGGGTTCCCGGGGACAGCTCCAGCGCCGAATGCGCCGAACGCACCGGCAGCAAGGTGACCGACAGCGGCCGCAGCGACCAGGGGCGCATGCGCGAAACCGAGCGCACCACCCGCCCGCCGCGGTCCAGGAAGACCACGTCGATGGCGGTGCGCATGAAGAACATGTGGATGCTCTTGCAGGGGACCAGCCACAGGCCCTCGTCCGCGCCCACCTGCCGCTGGCCCATGAGGCCGAGAAAGCGCCGCCAGGGACCGCGCGCCACCCGCACCCGGGCGGCCAGCTCCCGGCCGTCCGCCAGCCTCACCGATACCAGGGGGGAGCCCACGGACAGCTCCAGGTTCTCAGTTGACATGGAACAGCAGGTGGACCGCCGCCGGTCCCAGCAGGATGACGAAGAGGGTGGGGAAGATGCAGCCGACCATGGGGAAGAGCATCTTCAGGCTGGCCTGCTGGGCCTTGGCCTCCGCCTTCTGGCGGCGGCGGCGACGCAGCTCGTCGGACTGAATCCGCAGCACCCGGGCGATCCCCACCCCCAGCTGGTCGGACTGAACCAGCGCCTGGATGAAGGCGTTGAGCTCCTGAACCCCAGAGCGCTTGCCCAACTCCTCGAGAGCCTCCTGGCGCGGGCGGCCGAGGCGGATCTCGTTGAGCACGAAGGCGAACTCGCGGGAGAGTGCGTTGTCAAACTTCTCCACCACCCGGGTGAGCGCGGCGTCGAACCCCAACCCCGCCTCGACGCTGATGCAGAGGAGGTCCAGGCTGTTGGGCAGGGCCAGGGTGATCTCCTTCTGGCGGGCCGAGACGGTCCGCTTCAGGAGGTACTGGGGGCCGATGTAGCCGAAGACGGCGCCGAAGACCAGTCCCAGCAGCGGGGAAAGGTGCAGCAGCACGGCGAGCCCCAAGCAGGCCAGCGCCAGCACCACCGCCAGCACCAGCTGGATGGCCACCAGGCTGGCGGCGTTGATCCCCATCGGACGGCCCGCCAGGTCGATCATCACCTGGAGCTTCTGGGCCCGGTCCCGGGGCTGCAACGCCGCCACCCGCCGCCCGATTCGGTCAAAGAAGGGGCGCAGCACCCTCTCGCTGAAGGGGCGAGAGAGCTCGATCTGGTCCAGGGTCTGGGCTCCCTCGGGGGCCTCGTACACCGCCAGCCGCGCGTCCAGGAGGTTCACCGGCGATGCCCGACGCGAGGTGGCTCCGACCACCACGAAGAAGACCGCCACCGCCGCCAGCACGCCGACCACGATCGCCTCTGGAGACATGGCTCAGACCTCGATGTTGGCGATGCGCTGCATGACGTAGTAGGCGACGCCGATCGACGCGGCGCAGACCATGAGGACGTAGGGGCCGGGGCCCTTGAAGCTCAGCAGCGGCTCGATGTAGCTGGGATTGATGGCCTGCAGGATCAGCGCCAGGACGATCGGCAGCGCCGTGATGATGTAGCTGGAGGCTCGGGCCTGGGCGGTCAGGGTGCGGATCTCGCCCTTGATGCGGATCCGCTCTCGGATCGTGAAGGCGATGCTGTCCAGGATCTCGGCCAGGTTGCCACCGACCACGCGCTGGATCTGGACCGCGGTGACCACCAGGTCGAGATCCTCGGACCGGATTCGGGTGACCATGTGGGCGAGCGCCTCGTCGGTGTTCACCCCCAGCTGGATCTCCCGATTGGCTCGGCTGAACTCCTCCGCCACCGGCGGGTTGGCGGAGCGAGCCACGCTGCCCATCGCCTGGGGGAAGCTGTACCCCGCCTTGAGGGCGTTGCTGAGCAGCACCAGGACATCGCCCAGCTGGTCGTTGAACCGGCGCGAGCGGCGCCGCTCGCGGAAGCGCAGGACCAGCGGCGGGATGAACACCCCCACCACCGCCAGGACGGCGGCAAAGATCAGGTTCCGGTACACCGCCAGCCCGATGAGGGCCAGCAGGACGACCGCGCCGATCCGGATGAGGTACCACTCGGCGGGCCGCAGCTTGAGGTCGGCCCGGCCCAGCGCCTCGGCGATGGCGGCGCTGCGGCCCCGCTGGTTGGTGACCAGCTGGGCGCCGGTGCGGGTGCCGCCGCGCAGCCGCGCCACCAGCCGGCTCAGCGGGCCCGAGGCCTCGGTCCCCTCCTTGCCCTGGGGAATGTTCATGACCAGGCCGGCCCCGGCCTCGGCGAAGCGGTGCACCCGGTCGTCTAGGTCCGCCTCCCGGCTGCGGGTGCGGGCCAGACCCACCGCGGCGATGGCGGCGAAGACGGCCAGGGCGCCGAGGGCGTCGAACGCGAGGGCGAGAGGGGTCATGCCGCGCTGTCCGCAGCCGCCGGGGCCTCGGTGAAGATGGCGGGGTCGAGACCCTCGCCCATCGCCTTGAGGTCGGCAAGGCAGGCCGGCTCCTGAACCGCCCGGAAGCGGCCCACCACCCGGCCCTCGTCGTCGAGACCCTCCTGGTGGTACACGAAGATGTCCTGGATCGCCACCTTGTCCCCGTCGAAGCCGCGCACCTCGGAGATCGAGACCACCCGGCGGCTGCCGTCCCGGAGGCGCGCCTGCTGGACGATGATGTTGATCGCGGCGGCGATCTGCTCCCGGATGGCCCGGGAGGGGAGGTCGGCACCGGCCATCAGCACCATGGTCTCCAGACGCGAGAGGGTGTCGGCCGCGCTGTTGGCGTGGACGGTCGTGAGCGAGCCATCGTGCCCGGTGTTCATCGCCTGGAGCATGTCCAGCGCCTCCCCGCCGCGGCACTCCCCCACCACGATCCGGTCTGGGCGCATCCGCAGGGAGTTGATCACCAGTTCACGGATCCCGATCCGGCCCCGCCCCTCGATGTTGGCGGGACGGGACTCCAGGGTGACCACGTGGTCCTGATTGAGCTGGAGCTCAGCGGAGTCCTCGATGGTGACGATCCGCTCGTCCTCGGGGATCCACCCGGAGAGCACGTTGAGCGTGGTGGTCTTGCCCGAGCCGGTGCCTCCCGCGACCACCAGGTTCTGGCGACCCCTGACGCAGGCCCGAAGGAAGGTGGCCATCTCCGGGGTCATCGTCCCGAAGTCCACCAGGTTGTCGATGGTGAAGGGGTCCTTGCTGAAGCGCCGGATGGTGACCGTGGGGCCCTTCAGTGCGAGGGGCGGGATGATCACGTTGACGCGCGACCCGTCCTTGAGCCGGGCGTCCACCATCGGCGAGCTCTCATCGACCCGGCGGCCGACCGAGCTCACGATCCGGTCGATGATCTGCATCAGGTGCTCGTTGGAGTCGAAGTGGGCCGGGTAGCGGTGGATGCGCCCCTGGCGCTCCACGTAGATCTGGTCCGGGCCGTTCACCATGATCTCGGTGATGTCGGGGCTCTTGAGCAGCAACTCCAGCGGCCCCAGGCCCAGCACGTCGTTGACCATCTGCTCGACCAGCCGCTGGCGGTCGTTGCGGGTGATCGAGATGCTGAGCTCCTCCAGCACCGCGCCGGTGAGCTCCCCGATCTTCGCCACCAGGCTGTCCCTGGGCGCCTTGGAGACGTCCGAATACTCCTCCAGGAGCGCCTGGGTGACCTGGGCCTTGATGGAGGCGTACTGGGGGTGGGTGGTGTGCCGCTGCTCGGCCTGGCGCCCCGCTTCGGTGCGCTCTCGCCAGCCCGCCCCGGCGGTCGGCGGGGGAGCCGCCTGACGCTGCTCCGCCTCATGGGCCGCCGTCACCGCCGCAGCCAGGCGCGCGCCTGAAGCCGGCGCTGCCGGCGCCGCGGGCGTGGTCCGCTGGGCCTCCATCGGGGAGGCGGCGGGGGGAGCCTCCTCCGGCTCCGACTCGCCCTTGGTTCGAACCCGCTCCAGCAGTGACATGGGGATTTGCTCCTTCGGTACTCTAGCGCCGCAGGCTGAAGCGGTGGCCGGGAGTCGGCTTGCTCTCGACCTTGATCTCGACCGCCGGGTCCGCGGACGGCAGGAGGCTGCGGGCCAGGCCCTTGAACAGCTGGGAGATGTCGGCGTCCGGGTTGCCCACCAAGAGCGGCACCGCCCGGTGGATGGATCCACCGACGAGGCGCGGCTCCGAGGGGATCTGCACCCGGACCGGGAACTTCAGGTTGCGCTCGATGCTGGGGGAGTCGTAGACGGCGTGCGCGTCGTGGCCGTTCACCAACACCACGATCCGATCGCGCTCCACCCGAAGCGACTCCAGCGTCTTCAGCATGAGGCGGGTGTCCTTGATGGCCGGGATGGTGAGCGCCCCGACCACCAGGATGCGGTCGGCGGCGTCGATTACTTCCAGCGCAGCTTCCGACAGCTGGCTGGCGGTGTCCACAACGACGTAGTCAAACTCTCGTCGCAAAATGTCTACGATCGAGCGCACGTGTTCGGCCTTGACCAGATCGCCGTACTCGGGGCTGAATGGGCCCAGCAGGACCCGGAGGCCGAGCGGACCGTCGGCGAGCACGTCGTCGACGAACTCCCAGTCCAGCTGCCCGTCCCCGTCGACCAGCTCAGTGATGGTCTTGGCGTGGTCCAGGTTGAGCATGACGCCGACGTCGCCGAACTGCAGGTCGAGGTCCACCAGGCAGACCTTGGCCGAGGTCTCCATCCGCAGCGCCAAGGCCAGGTTGACCGCCACGAAGCTCTTGCCGCAGCCGCCCTTGCCGCTGACGACCGCCACCAGCCGGCCCCCGGGGCGCTCTGGCTCGTCCGACGGAGCTACCTTCGGCAGGTACGCCCCCTTCTTGGCCTCCAGCTCGTAGACCCGGCGGATGCTGGACACCAGCTCGTCGCCGGTGAAGGGCTTGATGAGGAACTCCCGAGCCCCCGACTGCATCGCCCGGCGGAGGTAGTCGCGCTCTCCCTGCACCGACATGATCACCACCGGGCACTGGGGCAGCTCCACCGCCAGCTGCTCGGTGGCGGCGATGCCGTCCATCCCCGGCATGTTCACGTCCATCAGGACCACGTGGGGCTGGAGCCGGCGGGTCACCTCGACGCCCTCCCTGCCGTCCCCGGCGGTGCCGACCACGTCGATGTCGTCCTCGAACGAGAGGAGCTTCTTGAGGTTCTCCCGGGTGGAGGGGATGTCGTCCACCACCACCACCCGGATCACGGCCGTGCCCTCGGCATCAGGTGACCCACCGGACTCCAGAACTTCCCTGCTCTCCCCCCTCTCAACCGATGTTGAGGCCGAAGAGGCTCTGCAGCATCTGCGGGCTGCCCTGTCCGTAGCTGGTCGAGGACGAGGAGCTCGCCGCGGTGGCGCCGCAGTAGAGCACCGCCTGGTCCGACTGCACCAGGTTCTGGGCCTGGAGGAGGGCGAACTCGTCCTGCGCCAGGGTGGCGGCGTCGGCCAGGACCACCTGCTTGGCGGTGGTCTGATCGGCGCTCCCCGAGGGCAGCGACTGCAGGGTGGTGTTGTCCTTGGTGTACTGCTTCTGGGCCGAGCTGTAGGTCCGGCTGGCCGCGGTCACCGCCGCCTGAGCCTGCTGCAGGTCCTCCTGAATGATCGGGTTCACCTGGGTGCCCGGGGTGCAGGCCTGGCTGTAGTTGTCGGCCGGCGAGACCGTGGTCGGAAGGTAGCCGTGGCCGTAGTCGGCGGCGGAACGGAGCGCGACGGTGTAGATCGCCCCGTCCTTCTCCAGCTCCTCGATGCCCAGCGCCTGGCTGCGGGTGACCTGCAGGACCACCAGGCCGCCCCCCGCGGAGGAGGCCGCGGTGCCGGTGGTGGACGGGCTGCCGATCCCCAGCACCAGGAGGTCCTGGTAGGTGAAGCCCACGTTGCCGTTGGAACCGTTGGCTATGAAGTCGATCCGGTCCCCGGCCTGCAGGTAGCCGGCCACCGCCTGCTGCGCGGTGAGCGGGATGGCGATCGCCACGTCACCTGGAGGCAGGTTGAGGTTGCCGAAGGAGGGGGTCTGGGTGACCTTGTTGGCCGACACCAGGCTCGGGGTGAGCACGGTGTTGGCGGCGATCGGCACCACGGCGTAGTAGTTGAGCGTGGAGGAGGAGGCCGATTCCTGCTTGACCGAGACCCCCGAGGTCTCGGCGCAGGCGGCGCCCACCAGCGTCTGACAGGAGGCGAATGAGTTGGCGGGGAGCAGACCCTTGATCCGGGTCAGCTCCAGCATCCCCGGGGTGATGAGCGTCCCGCTGGGGATCGACACCCGAGCCACCACCACCAGCTGCCCGTTGGCCGGGATGACCGGCTTGGGGGGGGTGGCACTGGCGCGGGTGAAGTAGTACGCCAGGCCGAAAGCCGCTATCGCGCAGATCAGCCCTACGGCGATCCAGACCTGATTGACCCGTCCTTTCAAATCGGTCGTCACCGTGGAAAACCTCCGAGGTAAGACGCCGGCGGGTGCCGGCTAGGGGGAGAAGGCGCGCGGCGGCGATGCC
>DAHUYV010000137.1 GCA_027306885.1 Candidatus Dormiibacterota bacterium | reverse complement strand
ATGAGCGTGGGTGGCGGGCAGATGGCCGCGACCGGGATTCCCCGGCCGAGGAAAGTCCGAGCTCCAAAGAGCAGGGCGCCGGGTAACGCCCGGCGAGGGAAACCTCAGGGAGAGTGCCACAGAAAGACACAGCCGGCGGGTCCGCCGCCGGCGAAGGTGAAATGGTGGGGTAAGAGCCCACCGGCGGCCGGGTGACCGGCCGGCCAGGTAAACCCCGCCCGGAGCAAGACCCAGCAGAGCACGGGTGGCGACACCCCCGGACGGCTCGTCCGGCGCGGCTCGGGTGGGTCGCTGGAGGCGGCGGGAGACCGCCGCCGTAGATGGATGGCCATCGCCCCTCGGGGGGAGCCTCGCGCAGCGGGAGGCCCGGGGGGCACAGAACTCGGCTTACCGCCCGCCGAACCCGCTCCCCGCAGGGGGGCCCAGCCCCCCTGCGCCACTCCGTCCCGGAGCCCGATCGCCACGGGTCAGGGACGGTCTAGGGTGGAATCACCACCAGCTCTGAGTTGGGCAGCGGCCAAAACTGGTGGTCACATTCCCTTGACCAGCCACCTGTGAACTGGTACAGTTCGCACGTCGTGGAAGTTGGTGGGGAAAAGTGGTGAATGATCATCGTCAGCAGCCGACCCAGCGGCGCCGGGGCTGAGCTCCTGCCGTGGCCTTCTACGGTTCCTACCAGCACGCTCTGGACGAGAAGGGCCGGGTCGCGGTTCCTGCCCGCTTCCGGGACGTTCTGCTCGGCGGGGTCGTCACCAAGGGGCCGGGGTACTCGCTGGTGATGTACCCAGCTCCCTACTGGCAGCGGCTGACGGAAGAGCGCAACTACAGCGACATCGCCGACGCCGACTACCGCCAGTACCTCTTCCACCTGTTCGGCCAGAGCCAGCTGATCAACTGGGACGCCCAGGGTCGGATCCTGCTCACCCCGCAGCTGCGCGAGCACGCCGAGCTGACCCGCGACGTGGTCTTCGTCGGGCTCAACCAGGCCGTCGAGGTGTACAGCCAGGAGCACTACGACGAGCGCTCCCAGCGGCTGGACCCCGAGGCCTGGGAGCGGATCCGGGCCCGGGCTGCTGAGGTTCTCTCGCCCGCCGTGGGGCCGGCGCCGGAGGTGCCGGCGTGAGCGTCATGCTGGCCACCATGGGCTCCAGAACCCGGCGGCATGCCGACGCCACCCAGATGGTCAGAACAGGCCATCGCCCGGTGCTGCTCACCGAGCTGCTTCAGACTCTCGCCCCCCAACCCGGGGAGGTGGTGATCGACGCCACCCTGGGTGCGGCAGGGGTCTCCGAGGCATTTCTCCAGCGCGTCCTCCCAGGCGGCCGGGTCCTGGCATTCGATCGGGATCCGGCCGCTGTAGGGCGGGCGCAGGAGCGCCTGGCAGGCTACGGCTGGGCCTTCGAGGCCAGGGTCGGCCGGTTCTCCCAGCTCGCCGCCCTCCTGGAGGGCACCGGGGTGCGCCCCGACGTGGTGGTCATGGACCTGGGCATCTCCTCACTGCAGCTGGACGACCCCGCCCGGGGCTTCAGCTTCCAGCAGGAGGGGCCCCTCGACATGCGGATGGACCCCTCTTCCGGTGCGCCCTCCGCCGCCGATCTGCTGGCCACCATGGGTGAGTCGGAGCTGGCCGACCTCCTCTTCCGGTTGGGCGATGAGCGGAACTCGCGCGCCATCGCCAGGGCTGTGGTCCGGCGCCGCCAGACGGCGCCGCTGCAGACCACCACCGAGCTGGCCGAGCTCTGCCAGTCCGCCATCCCGCGACGGCGTTGGCCGTCCCGGATCCATCCCGCTACCAAGACCTTCCTCGCCCTCCGGATCGCCGTCAATGACGAGCTGGAGGAAATCGAGAAGGGAATCACGGCGTCCGTTCAACTACTTCGGCCCGGTGGGCGTATTGGGGTTATCTCCTTCCACTCCGGTGAGGACTACCTTGCCAAACGTTCTCTCCACGTCCTCGCACAAGACTGTGTATGTCCTCCCCAAAGGCCCGTCTGCACCTGCGCCCACCGGGCCACCCTCTCCCTTCTCAACCGCAAGGTGATCAAGCCCACCGAGGATGAGATCCGGGCCAACCCCCGGGCCAGGTCGGCCCGGCTGCGCGCGGCGGTGAGGCTGCCCGACCCCAGCCCCTGAACGACGGCTGCGCCGTCCTTGCTTCCATCCCTTCCACATCCCTTCCTTCGAGGCAGACGCAGTCATGACGAGCATCGCCGCCCCCCGTTCCACCTTCATCCCTTTCGACGAGGAGGAGGAGCCCGCCGCCAAGCGCCACGCCAGGGTCCGGGCCCGGGCGGGGACCGCCTGGGCGCTCCTGCCGGCGCTCGCCCTCCTGGCGGTGGCGGGCACCGCCTACATCTCCCAGACCGCCCGGGGCACCGCCCTGACCTATGAGATCGCGTCGCTGCAGGCGCAGAAGGCCGCCCTCGGCAACACCAGCAGCATCCTGGCCCAGCAGATCGGCCAGGCCGAGAGCGCTGGCGCTGTCAACCAGACCGCAGTCCGGCTGGGGTACCAGTCGCCCACGGGCTGGCAGGTGCTCACTCCGCCCCCGGGCCCCGACCCGCTGCTTCCGGTGCTGCTCGCCCTGAAGGGCGCCTGAGGCGGTGGCGGAGCGGCCCAGGCACTCCCCTCGCCACAGCGGTCCGCGGCGCGACCGCCCGGCTGACCTGGCCCGTTCCCCGGGTGGAGCCCCCAACCCGAGGCGCCGGCTGTCGTGGGTGCTGGTGGTGCTCGTGGTCTCGGTCATGGGGCTGGGCGGACGGCTGATCCAGCTGGAGGTAAGCCAGGGCTCCCAACTGGCCGCCGCCGCGATCGCTCAGCAGGTGAGCCAGATCACGATCCCGGCCACTCGCGGACAGATCCTCGACGACCAGGGGCAGGTGCTGGCGGGCAGCGTCGCCGTCTACGACGTGTACGCCGCCCCCAACCAGATCCCCACCTCTCAGAAGAACGCGGAGGCGGCTCGCCTCGGGGCGGTGCTGAAGCTGCCGGTCTCCCAGGTGCTGGCCCAGCTCCGCAAGCCCCTGGACTTCGTCTATCTCGCCAAGGCCCAGCCGGTGTCGGTGAACCAGGAGTTGCAGCAGCTCAACCTGGATGGCATTGGCACGGTGCAGGGGGAGCAGGCCACCTACGGCCCCGGTGCCCTGCCCAACACCAGCCTTGCGGCCGATGTCGTCGGCTTCGTCAACGCCAGCGGGATGGGCCAGTACGGCCTGGAGGGCTACTACAACTCGGTGCTGGCGGGCAAGCCCGGCTCCGAGTCGGTGGTGACAGACCTCCAG
>DAHUYV010000136.1 GCA_027306885.1 Candidatus Dormiibacterota bacterium | reverse complement strand
ACTGGGGGCCCACCCTGTTCCACTCGGACGACCTGGGCCGCACCTGGGCGGAGCCCGGGGAGGCGCCCGTTGCCTTCCCCAAGGAGACCGAGACCACCCTCATCCGCATCTGGCAGATCCAGGCAGCCGGCGAGTCGGCTCCGGGAGTCGTGTACGCCGGGGTGGAGCCCCACGCCCTGTTCCGATCCGAGGACGGGGGTCTCACCTTCTCCCTGGTGGAGGGGCTCTACAACCACCCCCACCGGACTGAGTGGGCCCCGGGCAACGGGGGCGCCTGCCTGCACACCGTGCTCCCTCACCCCACCGACCCGGAACGGGTGCTGGTGGCCCTCTCCGCGGGAGGTGTCTACCGGACCTCCGACGGCGGCGCCACCTGGGAGGCCGCCAACCGGGGGATCCAGTCGTACTGGATGCCCGAGGACCAGCGCTTCCCTGAGTTCGGCCAATGCGTCCACAAGGTGGCCTCGCACCCCAGCTTCCCCGATCGCCTATACGCCCAGAACCACTTCGGGGTCTACCGCTCGGAGAACTACGGCACCAGCTGGGAGCCGATCGAGAGCGGCCTGCCCTCAACCTTCGGGTTCCCCATGGTCGTCCATCCCAGAGAGCCGGAGACCATCTACGTCTTCCCGCTCAAGGCGGACTCGCACCGCTTCCCGGCCACCGGCCGGTGCGAGGTCTATCGCAGCCGGGACGGCGGGAAGAGCTGGACCGCGCTGCATCGCGGGCTCCCCGAGGGGGAGTACCGGGCGGCGGTCCTCCGCGATGCGATGTGCACCGACGGGGGCGACCCCGCGGGGATCTACTTCGGCACCAGGGCCGGCGAGGTCTACGGCAGCCCGGATGGCGGCGACCACTTCGAGAAGATCGCGGAGCACCTCCCGGACGTGCTCTCCGTGCGCGCCGTGCAGCTCAGCTGAGGCGGAGGTGACGGCCACCCTGGTGCTCCCCACCGCTCTTCGAGAGGCGGCCGGCGGGGCCCCGGAGCTGGAGATCGCCGAGGGCACTGTGCGCTCGGCGTTGGACCTGCTGGCCGGCACCATGCCCCTGCTCGAGCGCCGGGTGCGCGACGAGCAGGGGCGGGTGCGGCCCCACATCCGCCTCTATCTGGGGAGCTCGGACATCGAGGACCTGGAGGGGCTGGACACCACGGTGGGAGCCGGCTCGCGGCTGTACGTGATCCCGGCGGTCTCGGGGGGCTGAGGCGGCCCGCTGGCCACCGGGGGCTCCCGCCCGCCGCCGCCCTGATCAGGAGTCCAGGTGCGCTGGCAGTCCGAAGGCTCGGAAGATGGCCTCGCCCAGGAACACGTGCAGGACCGCGACCTTCCCTCCGGACAGCTCCAGGACGTGCAATCCCCAGGGGCGGTGGCCTCCCTCCGGGTCGACCCGGTACTGGCCGAAGGCGAGGCAGCCGTTGGCTGAGGTGGGCAGCATCCGGGAGCCCCGGCACTCCGCCCCCGGGCCCAGCATCCATCTGGCGATGTCCGCCGAGCCGCGGAGCCAGAGGGCGAAGGGCGGCATCATCTGGATGGCATCGTCGTGCATGAGCTGGACCAGGGCGTCGATGTCGTAGGCCTCGAAGGCGCGCAGATAGCTTTCCGCCAGCCGGCGGTCCGCCGCCGAGACGGGCTTGCCCTCCAAAGCGGGCTGCGCTGCC
>DAHUYV010000129.1 GCA_027306885.1 Candidatus Dormiibacterota bacterium | reverse complement strand
GGCCGGCTCGCCCCCGCCCACGCGCCAGCCGGGGCCGAGAAAGGGCCGTGCCCGTCGAGGAGCCGAGCCGCGCCTCGGGACTGGCGGCCCCCACCTCTCCCACGGTTCGCCGGCGGGGAGTGGCAGCCAGGGAGAGGGGCGCTCCGGCTCGGAGCGGAGCGGCAGTCGCCCTATCCCGGGCTCGCCCTCTCCACGGCGGCCCGCGCCAGCGCCGAGCGCAGTTCAGCCTCGCTCCACAGCGCTGGACCCCGCCCGCCGCGGGGGGTGTCGAGGGAGGCGAGGCACCACGCCGCCAGCTCCTCCAGCTCCCCCAGCTGGCGGCGAACGAACTCCGGCCCCACCACCCTCCCGTGGCCGGGCACGATCGTCAGAGGCTCCCAATCGAGGAGCCGCCGGAGCACCCTGGGCCAGCTGAACGGCCAGCAATCCTCGAGGGCCGGCGGCCCGCTCTCCTCCACCAGGTCGCCGGCGATGAGGACTCGCAGCTGGGGCAGGAACGCGACCAGGTCATGGTCGGTGTGGCCCCGGCCGACCGCCTCCAGCTCCACCGAGAGTCCCCCCAGCTCAAGCCGGGCGCGCCCCTCGACCTCGTTGGTCGGCAACGCGAGCGGAGCCGCAGCCAACGCGCGGGCGAACTCCGGGTCCTTGGGCTCCCACCCCGCGGCGGCCAGCTCCCGCTGCCGGGCGCCGGTCTCGAGGAGGTCTCTGACGCAGCCCGCGGAGGCCCAGATCGGCGTTCCCTGGAAGGCCGAGTTGCCGAAGCAGTGGTCGTAGTGGGCGTGGGTGTTGACCACGACCAGCTCGCGGCCCGCGGCGATCTCAAGGGCCGCCGTCCTCAGGCGCTGTCCCTCTCCTGCGGTGCTCCCGGTGTCCACCAGCAGGCAGCGCTCCCGGCCCTGCACCACAACGCAGTTGACGTCCACCGGATCGCCAACCCAGCGGGCGATCCCCTCGCCGACCTCGAGCCAGCCGGGTGGAGTGGAGATGGCGGTTCCCTGGGTGCCGACTCAGCCGCTGGAGACGCGGTAGAACTGGGGGTTGATGGCGTCGAAGACGTTCTGCGGCACCAGCCCCTTCAGATCGGAGCGATAGGCGGTCAGCTGCAGCGGGGTGTCGGGCATCAGGATCACCGCCGCCTGCCGGGCCAGGTAGTCCTGGTAGGCGTAGAGCGCCTGGATCTCCGCCGCCGGGGTGGCTGCGGTGTGGGTGGCACTGATGTTGGCGTCGTTGGTGAAGCTGGAGTAGTCGCCGCCGTTGCTCCCCGCCCCGGTGGCGAACAGCTCCCCTCCGGTGGGCAGGTAGTCGGGGGCATAGGTCCAGTAGTCGACCCAGTTGGCGATCTGCCAGTTGCTGCAGGGGGTGGCCGGGGTGCAGGAGTTGAGCGCCACCGAGGTCACCTGCTGGTAGGGGGCGGCGTGCAGCGCCAGGCCGATGCCGGCCTTGGCCAGGACCGTGGATTGCAGCGCCTCCATCTCGTTGGTGGCCTCCTGGCTCCCGCTGGGGTAGAGCAGGGAGAGGTGGATCGGCTCACGGGCGGTGATCCCCGCGCCGCAGTGGCCGGCCCCGCTCCCGGGCAGGCGGCAGTAGGTGGTCCCTCCCGGGACCACCTGCCACCCGTTGGCGGAGAGCAGGCTCACCGCCCGTTGCGGGTCGTAGGGGTAGAGGGGCCCGCGCTTCTCCAGCGGGCTCTCGAACTGGTTGCCGGAGGGGTAGCCCGGCACCGGCCCCGACTCCTTGGTCCCGAGGCCAGCGGAGAAGTCCTGGATGAACTGGGGCTGGTTGACCAGGGACTGGAACGCCTGGCGGAAGTAGAGCTGCCGGAATATCGGCCCCGCGGCGGGGTCGGTGTAGTTGTAGGAGAGGTAGGCGAAGCCGTAGCCGTACCAGGGCGCCACCGAGTAACCGGTCTTCGCCAGGGCAGCCTTCTGAGAGATGTCCTGGAGCGGCACGTACCCGATCGTGAGGGCACCCGCCTTGAGGGCGTTGAACTCCGCGCTGTCGGTGGTGAACGGCTCCTCGACCAGAGCTGAGATCGTGGGCTTTGGGCTGCCGGAGTAGGCGGGGTTGGGCACCATCCGGACGTAGCCCGCGCTGGTGAAGCGACTGAGGCGGAAGGGGCCGTCGACCACCTTCCACAGCGGGTTGGTCTGGTAGGTGGAGAGCGTCTGAGACTGCAGGTTCAGGAATTGGGCGACTCCCAGCGCCCCGGAGTCGGCGCTGCCCGGGTCCTGGGGGACGAACTGGGTGGGTGAGGTTCCCTGGAGGCCGACCCGGGGGAGGGCGCTCTGGTCGTAGTTCCCCACCGCGCCGGAGGCGGAGAGGCGGTCCCAGGTCTGCTGCGGCAGCGGATAGATCTGGCTCAGCTCGTTGTAGAGAAACCAGGTGGGGTTGTAGGCGGCGTTGAGCCGGAGGGTCAGAGAGTATTCCCCGGTCGCCTGGTACCCCACCAGGTTGGAGGGGAAGCCCCCGGGGACGGAGGCGCCCCAGCCCGGTCCGGGGGCGTTGCTGCTCCCCACCGGGGGGGAGTTGGGATCGGTGGCCGCGGCCAGGAGGTTGATCCAGAACACGACATCGCGGGCCGTGATCGGCCGGCCATCGGACCAGCGCCAGGGCTTGAGGGTGATGTTCACAACGGTGTTGCCGGAGGCGAACCGCGGCGGGTAGGCGATGCTGAGCCGCTGGTTGACCACCGGCCGCCCCTGGTCGCCGAAGGAGTACAGCGGCAGGTAGAGCTGATTGGAGAACTGGTACAGGTTCTGGTTGGTGAAGAAGGCACCGCTCTCCATCGGGAAGATGTAGCTGGGCGTGGAGGAGGCGGGCTCGGCGAAGGTGATGACCCCGTTGCCGCTGTGCGCTGCCGCTGGGCCGCAGGCGGTGAGCAGCCAGCCGGTGACGGCCAGCACGGCTGGAACCAGAAGGGCGCGCTTCACAGTCATCGAACCTCCAGAGGTCCGGGGGGCGGCCGTCAGTGCCTCCACTTCCGAGCCTCGCTGCCCCGTACTCTGAGTCCCTGCCGCGGGGACTGTCAAGCGCCGCCGGAAGGCGGTGCTCGGTAGGTCGCGATCTCACCGGGTCACCGTCCGTGGGGTGCGCCCAGGCTGTGGGGATGAAGGTATGCCCCCTTCGCCGCTCTTGAGTAGGTGAGCGTATGGCCTGCCGCGCCGATCTCCAGAGCCACGTGCCCGCCTCCCCAGCGCCGCTCGCCTAGCTGGCCCACCACCGGGACTTGGCGCCCCCTCGGGCCCTGGCGGGCCGGGTGGGGCGCTCCCCGATCCGGGCATACTGGGGACCGTGCTCAAGGGGAAGTGGACGCGGGGCGGCGGAGCCGGCGGGAACCAAGGGGTGCCGCAATCGATCCGGGCCCGGGCCGCCAACGTCCGGTCGGCGCGCTCTGGGCGCGGCCCCTCAACCCGCTTCTCCAGCCGAGCCACAGTTGCTGACACCAGGGGGCCCGGCCCCTCCTGCCCGCCGTCCGCCCGGAAGCGCATTTGCACAGGGAGTAGCACCACATGAGTTCAGCCGACCGCATCGCCTCATACTTCCCCACCCGCCTCGCCGCCGTGATCCGGTGGGACGACGCCGACCAGGCGTACCAGGCGGTGCGCGCGGCCGCGGACGCCGGGATAGGCTCGGTGGAGGTCACCTCCGGCACCCCCCGGGCCTTTGAGCTCATCGCCCGGCTGCGCGCGGAGCTCGGCGACCGCTGCCGGGTCGGGGGCGGCACCATCACCAGCGCTGCCATGGCCCGGGAGGCGCTGGCGGCCGGTGCAGAGTACCTGGTGACCCCGTACCTGGTCCCCGAGGTGGCCGCCGTGGCTGCGAGCGCCGGCACCTTCCTCGTGATGGGAGCCACGACCCCAACCGAGATCGCCACCGCGGTGGCCGCCGGAGCCGACCTGGTGAAGGTGTTCCCCGCCAACCCCGTGGGAGGGCCGGACTACATCCGGGCGGTGCGCGGACCGATGCCGCAGGTGGCGCTGTGGGTGAGCGGGATGGTGGCGATCTCCGACATCTCGGCGTACCTGGATGCCGGGGTTCGGGTGGTCGGACTCACCACCGACCTGTTCCGCCCGGAGCTCCTTCGTGGGAGCCGCTGGGACGACATCGCCGGGCTCTGCCGCAGTGCGCTGTCGGCGGCGGCGCCGGTGGCCGTGTGACGGGCACCGCCGACTGAGCTGGTGGGCCGGGGAGGCCGGCGGATCGGCGTCCCCGGCCGCTCACCAGTTGGGTTGGAAGGGTACCTCCGGGTCCGGTGGAAGCCCCTGGCCGAGGGCGGCCAGCACCTCGCCGATCACGTAGATCGAGCCGAGGCAGACCACCTGCCCGTCCGGTCCCGCCAGCTGCTGCGCGCGCCGCAGCGCGGCGTCGACCGGGCCGGTGCAGGTCGCGGCTGAGGGCCACTCGAGGCTCAGCCGGTCCGGCCGCACCGCCCTCACGGCGCGAGCGCTGGTGAACACGGCGTCGGCGAACCCGAGGCTCGCCAGGAGCCGGAGCATGCCCTCGTGGTCGTGGTCCCGCATCGCGCCGAAGAGCAGGACGGAGCGGCGCCCCGCGGCCGCCGCTCTCAGCTCGGGAAGGATCGCGGTCACAGCATGCGGATTGTGGGCGGCGTCCACCAGGACCTCCGGGCGGCCGGGCACCCGCTGCAGCCGGCCCGGCCAGCTGGCGCCGGCCAGTCCCTCGCGGACCGCGGAGTCCGGGACGGAGATCCCCTCGGCGTCGAGGCCGTCGGCGATCGCCACCGCCAGCGCCGCATTCGCCCCCTGGATCTCGCCCACCAGCCCGACTCGAAGCCCGGACAGCTCCCGGCGCGGCGTCCGCACCCGCAGTCGCGGGGACCCTGAGCCGGGTTCGATCTCCCATCGGAAGTCGATCGCCTCCCCCGTCTGCCACAGGACGGCGCCGGCGCGGGCGGCGGCGGCGGCGACCACCGGGGCTGCCTCCGGCCCCACCCCGGAGACCGCCAGATCTCCGGACTTGATGATGGCCGCCTTCTCGCCGGCGATCTCCGGAATGGTGGCGCCGAGCTGGGCCTGATGGTCGAGGCCGACCGAGACCAGGGCGGCGATCCCCCCGTCCCAGACGTTGGTGGCGTCGAGCCGTCCCCCAAGGCCCACCTCACAGACCGTGACATCCGCTGCCGACTGGCGGGCGGCGAGGAAGCCCATCGCCGTCAGCATCTCGTGATGGGTGGCCCCGGCGCCCGGGGATGAGCTCTTGGAGGCGGCGGAGAGGACCTCCTCGACCAGGCGGGCGAATGCCGCCTCATCGATCGGACCATTTTCGAGCTGGATCCGCTCGCGGTAGCTGGTCAGGTGGGGTTTGGTGAGCAGCGCCACCTTGTGGCCGGCCTGCCTCGCGACCCCGGCCACCAGGCTGCAGACCGAGCCCTTGCCGTTGGTGCCCGCGACCAGGACCCCGCGCAGGTCGCGCTGCGGGTCGCCAAGCGCCGCCAGCAGCTCTCGGGTCGACTCCAGCCCCAGGCGCATCCCGGGCCGGCTGGCGGCGGCGAGCGCCGCCAGCGCCTCTGGGTACTCCATCTCTGGCATTGTGACGGGGTGGGATTGCGAGTTCGCTCGTTGGCAGCTCCCCTGCTCCTTCTGGCGGTGCTGGCCGGCTGTGGCTCGGTGGCTCGGCCGACCCCCCGCCCCCGGCCGACGCCGACCCCGTCGCCGACGCTGGGGCTGGGCGTACTCCCACTGGGGGGCGAGGTCGCGGCCCCCCTTGGGCTCGAGCCGCCCTTCTTCGTTCGGGGCCAGCTGCCTGTCGTCCCCCGGACCGTCCGGGCGGCCCGGGTCCAGGGCGACCCGGCGGCCGCGCTCCAGCAGCTGGCCACGACCCTTGGGGTCCCGGGTCCGCCGGTGGACACCGGGTCCGGACTCGCCTACAACCTGGGAGCGACCACCGGCTACCAGCTGACCTCCTTCAGCGGGTATCTCCAGTTTGACTACCACCCGAACGCACCGGTGGACGAGACCGGGGCGACCCCCTCGGTGGCGGCGGCCGTTGCCTTCGTGGAGCAGTTCCTCGCCGCCAAGCAGCTCCCGTATCCCGGGGAGGGGATGGTCCCGCTGCCCGGCCTCACCACGGTGAACGCGGCCGACCGGAGGGTCGTCTTCCAGTGGACCCAGAACGGCTACCCGCTGGTGAACATCACCGGCCAGCCCGAGGAGGTGTATGCCGACGTGGCGGCCAACTACCGCCAGCAGCTGGCGGTGGTGGGGATCTCCGGCGCCGTCCCGGTTCCCCTGACCAGCGCTGTCGCCAGCTACCCGTCGACCACCCCGGCGCTGATGCTGCAGGACCTGAACCAGCGGTTGATCAGCCCGGATTCGTACCTGCTCAGCCCGCAGGGCCAGCCCTTCCCATCGCCTTCGGCCAGCTCGGGAACGTCAGGGGTCTTCATCTCGGGCGCCGGGTTGGCGGTCGTCGACAGCGCTGGATTCGCCGTCCCGGTGCTGGTCTTCCAGGTCTCCAATCGGGCACCGGTGACCCAGTTCGTCACCTGCGCCGCGGCGACCGACGCCTGCGCCCCGCTTCGGTACCAGAGCCCGCTGCCGTCCGGTTGACCGGCTCCGCGGCCAAACGCGGGCATTCTGGAGACAGTCGACAATATACTGTCGCTCAGAAAAGAGGAACGGCCGCGGGGACACCTGCCACTTCAGGAGGTTGAAGCTTGGTCCGGTCTGCACGTGCCCAACCCCATCGTGGCCTCAGCCAAGGGCCCGAGCCGGGGTCGCCCCTGGGCCGCCGACGCCGGGGTCCCACTTCGTGAGCGCCCCTCAGGTAGCCCTGGTGACCACCTTCCTCGAGCCCGAGCTGCTCACCGAGCTGCGCTCGCGGCACCCGGACACGATCTTCGAGTACCCCGAGGACCTCATCCCCCTCCCGCGATACGTGGGGGAGCACCGGGCCGCCGATCCCAGCGACGACGCCAGCCTCCGGCGCTGGAGAGGGCTGCTGGAGCGGGCGGACATCATGTTCGACTTCGGCCCCAAGCAGTACCACTCCCAGCTCGCCGACCTGCCGAGGCTGCGCTGGATCCAGGCCACCAGCGCCGGGGTGGGCCAGTTCGTGCGCCGCGTTGGCCTGCCGGCATCCCCGAGCGTGGTGGTGACCACCGCCCGGGGCGTCCACGGCCGGGCGCTGGCGGAGTTCGCTGTGATGGCGACGGTGTACTTCAACCGAGACCTGCCAGGGATCCTGGCTGATCAGCGCGAGCACCGCTGGACGCGCCGCTGCGGCCGGCTGATCGCGGGACAGGAGGTGGGAATCATCGGCCTCGG
>DAHUYV010000128.1 GCA_027306885.1 Candidatus Dormiibacterota bacterium | reverse complement strand
ATGAGCTGGCGCATCCCCGGCCGCTCCCGGTTGGCCTGGATGCGGCCCGTGAGCGTGAGCTGATCAACCTGCTCGGCTGATCAACCTCTCGCCTCCGGCCGCCCTGATCAGGGGTGGGGCCTCCTGGTCCCGGCAGGTCTGATTGACGGGGCCACCACCTCCGCGCGGTCCGGGGAGCTGTGGCCGAGAGCGCGGGTGGCGCGCGGCCACTTCGAGTTCGCGAGCTCGGAGCTCACCGACAGGAAGCGCCTCCGAGGGCGCCACAGCGTCTCGGGCTGCAGCTCAGGTCGGTCGGAGAAGGGCTTGAACGAGGCGCCCGGAAGCTTTTCTTCCCCGCGGTGCGGGCCGGCGCTCCTTGCCACCACGGACGCGGCACTCGCGGCGAGGCGCCGGGACTCCCCCTGCTCGCTCCCGAGTGGACTGGGGCACTTCCAGGGCGCTACTGCTGCGGCCCGGCGGTTTCGAGTTCGACCGACCTGCGGCCCAGCGTACTTGCGCAATTGAAGGGCAAGTACCATAATCCCGCCCCAGCGTCCCGACGGCGCCAGAGCGAAGGGAGGGGGATTGGACCGTGGCCACTACCGAGACGACTGACCTCCGGTTCGAGCCCCCCGGCCCGGGAGCCTGGGCGCGGGACCCGGTGCACTTTCCTCGCCCGGTGACGCGCTACTGGGCGGAGACCCATCCCGCCGCCATCCGGCGGGGCACGCAGGATTTCGCCAGCTATTACGGAATGCTCTTCGACGGGTTGGAGTCCGCCTACCTGCACGGCTACGCGTACAACACGATGCGACCCGTCGCCGACGCGGAGATCCCGCAGCGCTTCCAGCGGGCCGAGGAGGTGTTCCAGAAGAAGCTCTGGCGGGAGCAGCTTCGCGAGTGGGACGAGATCAGCAAGCCATCAGCGATCGCCACGGATCGTGAGCTGCAGGCGGTCGATCCCGATGCCCTCTCCGACCAGGAGCTGGTCGCATATCTCACCCGCTGCCGCGACCACCATGCGGCGATGATGGCGCAGCACATGCGGTTCACCGGGGGGGCGATGCTCCCGACCGGGGACTTCCTGGTGCATGCCGGGGACTGGACCGGCCTCCCGACCTCCGAGCTGCTCGGGCTGCTGCGCGGTTCGGCGCAGGTGTCGTCAGGTGGGTCCGCCGAGCTGGAGCGGCTGACCACTACCCTCGCCCGGGACCCCGTCGCCCTGGAGTTACTCCAGTCAGATGACGAGCCCGGCCGCGTGCTCGCAGCTCTGCGTGCTCTCCCGGGCGACGCGGGTGAGGCGGTCTCTGGCTACCTCGACCTGGTCGGGTACCGACTGCTCGACGGCTTCGACATCTGCGAACCGTTCGCTCTGGAGATGCCCGACGCCCTGCTTCGGGCCATCCGGGTGGCCGTCTCCGATGGCCCTCGGGAGGCGACAGGTCTCGAGGAGCAGGTCGCCGACGTCCGCAGCAAGGTCCCGGAGGAGCATCGCTCCGAGTTTGACGAGCTGCTGGGAGAGGCCCGGCTCACCTATCGACTTCGCGATGAGCGCGGGATCTACAGCGACATCTGGGCCTCGGGACTGATGCGCCGGGCGGTCCTGGCGGGCGGTCGGCGACTCGCCGCCAGGGGGCGCATCCACGATCCCGTGCATCTCATCGACGCCGGGTTTGAGGAGATGTGCTCGCTGCTCTCGGACTCGACCGGCCCTTCGGCGGACGCGCTGGCGGCGCGCTTGGAATACCGCACCACCCACGGTCCCAAGGACGCGCCCCCGTTCCTCGGCTCACCGCCGCCGCCGCCACCGGACCCGTCCCGGTTGCCGCCCGGGGTCGCCCGCCTGATGCGCGCGACCGGCTTCGCCATGGGTGAGATGTTCGGGAGCTCCGAGGCGGAGCACGAGGAGTTCCTCCTGCGCGGGCTGGCGGCGAGCCCCGGGGTGTACGAGGGGCCGGCCCGACGCGTCTCGGGACCCTCGGAGTTCAACCGGATCGTCAAGGGGGACGTCCTCGTGACCGAGGCCACCTCGGAGGCCTTCAACATCCTGCTGCCGCTGCTGGGGGCGATCGTCACCAACCACGGTGGGCTGCTCTCCCACTCGGCGATCGTCGCTCGCGAGTACGGCATCCCCGGTGTGGTGGGGACCCGCGAGGCCACCGAGCGCATCGCCGACGGCACCCGCGTGCGCGTCGACGGGAACGTCGGCGAGGTGACGGTGCTGGCGTGAACGAGGTCCTCCCCCTGGACAAGGCCCGCGACACGGCGCTGTTCGGCTCGAAGGCCGTGGGGCTCGGCGACGCGGCCCGAGCCGGCCTGCCGGTGCCCCCTGGCCTTGCTCTCTCCGGAGAGATCGTGGAGGCCGTCGCCGGCGGGGACGAGAGCGCGATCGAGAGCGTGGTGCAGTCAGCTATGCCGCTGCCGCGACCCCTCGCGGTCCGCTCGTCTGCCGTGGATGAGGACGGGGCCGAGGCCAGCTTCGCGGGACAGCACCTGACGTTGCTCAACGTCCCCTCCACCGATGAGCTGCCCTCGGCGGTGAGGGATATCTGGTGGTCGGCCAACTCGGACTCGGCCATCACCTACCGCCAGCGAGTCGGCCTCTTCACCCGCCCGAGCGTTGGCGTCGTGGTCCAGGCGCTCCTGGATCCCGACGTCGCCGGCGTCATGTTCACGCAGAATCCGATGAACGGGGCGGATGAGCGGGTCATCGAGGGCAGTTGGGGACTGGGGGAGGCGGTGGTAGCCGGGATCGTGATCCCCGACCACTTCCGTGTCGATCGGTCGGGTGAGCCGCTGGAGCGCAAGGCGGGACTGAAGAGGGTCGCGATCCGAGCCGTCGCGAGTGGAGGCACAGTTGAGGAGGAGGTCCCCGACGAAATGGTGGAGCGGCTCTGCCTGGACGACGGCCAGCTCCAGGAGCTGAACCAGCTGGCGCTCCGCTGCGAGCAGGTCTACGGGCCGGCGCGCGACATCGAGTGGGCATTTGCCGGGGGGACGCTGTACCTGCTGCAGTGTCGAGCGATCACCCGGACCGGACGGTAGGGGCGAGTTGATGGCCGGAGCACCGATCGAACTCCTGCAACGGGTACCGCTGTTCGCCGAGCTGGACCCAGGCGAGCTGGAGCAGATCGCCCGGCTCTTCAAGGAGCGGCGCTTCGCCAAAGGGGAGACCGTTGTCATGGAGGGCTCTGGCGGCGCCGCCTTCTTCCTCATCTCGTCGGGCGAGGCAACCGCCTCCGTCGGCGGCGCGGAGCGACCGACCCTCCAGCCGGGCGACTACTTCGGCGAGATCGCGCTCATCGACGAGGGTCGGCGCTCCGCCACGATCACCGCCACCAGCGATCTCCTCTGCTATGGGCTCACCTTCTGGGAGTTCCGCCCGCTGGTCGAGGGGAACGGCATCATCGCCTGGAAGCTGCTGCAGTCGCTGGCGAAGAAGCTACGAGCGGCCCAAGCGGATTAGGCAACCAGGGTGGTCGGGATCCAGCGCGCCTTGAGGAGGGAGCCGACGACGGCCGGGCGACAGGAGCCCGGGGTCGCTAGGATGGGCGCACCGCAGGGCCAATGGAGCTGATGCAAGTGCAGGTGCCGGAGCGCCAGGGGCGGACTTCATCGGCCGCCAGGACGGCTGGGCATTGATGTCTCCCCTCGACCAGCTGGCGGCCGCCCTGGAGGAGTTCTCCAGGCTGGCGTCCGGGGTGGCTGACGACCAGTGGGGTCGGGATACCCCCTGCCCGGGTTGGGACGTGAGCCGCCTCGTTGCCCACGTCCGGGACGGCAACCTGCGCTTTGTCGCCCGCTTCGGGGGGGAGGATCCCGGCCCCGACCCGGCGATCACAATTCCGGTCTCCGACTTCTGGCCGTCGGCGGAGGCGCTGATGGCAGCGCTGAGTGCCCCGGGCGCGATGGAGAGGACGGTGGCCCTGCCGATAGGCGCGCTTCCCGGCGCCGTCGCCGTGCAGCTGCGGCTGACCGAGACCCTGGTGCACGGCTGGGACCTGGCTCGGGCCACGGGACAGGCACCCGGGTTCTCAGCTGAAGCCTGCGCCACCGCGCTCGCGTTCTCGAGGGCCAACCTGGGCCGCGCCGCGCGCAGCCCGACGCCCCCCTTCGCCCCACCCCGGCCGGCACCGGAGGGAGCCTCCCCCCTGGACCAGCTGGCGGCCCAGCTGGGGAGGGATGTGGGAGGCACCGCCGAGGGCGGGTGAGGCGCCGATGCCTGCACCCGCCCTCGGCCGCGGTGGTCCTGGCAGCCTGGGGGAGGGCGGAGAGGGGGTGTTGACGCGGGATGTCGACCGGTCGGCCGGCAGGCATCGGCGGCTCCGAGATCGGTTTCCCCGTCCCGCCCGGTCGGGTCCGGGTTGGGCCCGCTCCCATCCCGGCGCCCGGGGAAGTTGTGGGCCGGGGGAGCTTGCCGTTCGAGCGAAGGCGGGCGGCCAGCAGCGCAGACCTCGCCCTCTTCCAGATCGAGGTTGGGCCGGGGGTGATCCGAGGGGTCTCTGAGCCAGCAGCGGCGGGGGCCGCCTGAGAGATCGGGAGCATCCGGCGACCCGGTCCCCTGAACTGGCCACCGAGGATCGCCCGGTGATACCGTTCCGCATGATGAGTGACTTCACGCCACCGTTGGGGAAGGACTCGGCCGGATTGGTCTGCTCGGCCTGTGGCGCGCAGATGCCGCCCGGCTTTCGGTTCTGCCCGCAGTGCGGGGTGGAACTGGCTCGCGGCTGTCCCAGGTGTGGGCAGCCCACGGCGCCCCAGGCACGTTTCTGCGGCGCCTGCGGTGCCCCCCTGGCGACCGCAGCCGCTCCCGCCGAGCTGCCCGTGTCCTCCGAACCCCGGGGCGACGCCGAGAGTGCCGGCCGGCGGGTGGTGACGGTCCTGTTCGCCGACCTGGTGGGCTTCACCCCGCTCTCCCATGGCGAGGACCCCGAGGCGACACGAGAGTTCCTCAGCGGCTACTTCGACCTGGCCCGCACCGTCATCACCCGCACCGGTGGGATTGTCGAGAAGTTCATCGGCGACGCCGTCATGGCGGTCTGGGGAGCAAGCACCGCGCAGCAGGACGACGCCGAGCAGGCGGTCAGGGCGGGCTTGGAGCTGGTCACCGAGGTCACGGCGTACGGGGAGCAGCAGGGGAGGGCCGGCCTCCAGACCCGGGTCGGGGTGGTCACCGGTCCGGTTGCCACCTGGGCCCGGGAGGGAGAGGGGCTGGTGGTCGGGGACCGGGTCAACCTCGCCAGCCGGGTGCAGTCCGAGGCAGATCCCGGTACGGTGTTCGTCGACGCCGCCACCCGCGAGGCGAGTCAGGCTGGACTGGAATACCTGCCTGCCGGCCCCCGCAGGCTGAAGGGGATCGCCGACCCGGTGGACCTCTGGCGGGCGGTGCGGGTGGTGGCCCGCCGCCGAGGCGCCGGTCGCTCGGGAAGCTGGGAGGCTCCCTTCGTTGGGCGCTCACGGGAGCTCGCCTGGTGCAAGGACCTCTTCCACGACGTGTCCGATCGCCGCCGGGCCCGCCTCCTGTCGATCACCGGACTTGCGGGGGTGGGGAAGTCCCGGCTCACCTGGGAGCTGGAGAAGTACCTGGACGGCCTGGAGTCCGATACCTTGCTGCATCGCGGCCGCTGCCTGGCGTATGGCGACGGGGTCGCCTTCTGGCCGCTGGCGGAGATGATGCGCAGCCGGCTCGGCCTCCAGGACGAGGAGGAGGCCCCAGGTGACGGACTTGAGGCGCGGGCGGATCGTGGCCTCGCGGCGCTGGACCTCCCCCCGGGGGAGGTCCTCCTGCTGCGCCAGGCCGTCCACATCCTCCTCGGACTGGAGGCAGCGCCGATGGAGCGGGCCGAGCTCTTCGCCAGCTGGCGCCGGTTCTTCGAGCTGCTCGGAGAACAGGGCACGGTGGTGATGGTGTTCGACGACTGCCAGTGGGCCGACAGCGGGCTGTTCGACTTCTTGGAGTCGCTCATGGACTGGTCGGCCGACTCCCCGTTGCTGGTGATAACCCTGTCCCGTCCCGAGCTCGCCGACCGCCATCCCGGATGGGGGATAGGACGTCCAACCGCGACCGCCCTGTCCCTCGAGCCCCTCACCCCGGCCGAGATGGTGGACCTCCTGGCGGGGCTGGTCCCCGGCCTCCCCGCCTCCACCACCGAGAAGATCGTCTCGGCCGCTGAGGGCATACCGCTGTACGCCGTCGAGCTGGTCCGGGCTCTGGCGGACAGGGGGAGCCTGTCCAAGCGGGGGGAGCGGTACTCCCTGGTCGGAGAGGTGCACGAGCTTCCGGTACCCGCCTCGCTCACCGCCCTGCTGGCCGCCCGGCTGGACACCCTCAGCCCCAGATCAAGGACGCTGGCCAGCCGGCTCTCGGTCTTCGCCGGCGCCATGCCCCGCGCCGCCATCCAGGCGGTGGCCGAATTCCCCGAGGCCGAGCTGGAGGCTGGACTTGCCGAGCTCCGGCGCGCCGAGGTGCTGGCGGTCAGGACCGATGCCCTGGCCTCAGACCGCGGGCAGTATGTCTTCACCCAGGGCCTGCTGCGGACCGCCGCCCACGAGCGGATGGGGAGAGCGGAGCGCCGCGCCGCGCACCTAGCCGCGGCAGCCCACCTCCAGCGGGCGCTGCCCGACTCGGGCCTGGAGGTCGCCGAGGCGGTCGCCATGCATCTGGAGGCCGCGCTGGAGGCGAGTGGTGCCGGCGATGATGCTGGTGGGCTGCGCGCCGAGGCGGCCGAGGCCTTCGCCCGAGCCGGGGCGAGGGCCCGGGCGGTGGGTGCGCCCTCCTCGGCGGAGCGCTCCTATCGGCGGGCGCGCCAGCTGGATCCGGACAGCGAGTCCGCGACCCACTGGCGGATCGGCGCCGTGGATGCCGCCGTGGCCGCCGGCCATTACCTCGAGGCCTTGGAGGAGGCCGACTGCCGTGGCGCCGGCGTCGAGGTGACCACCCCCGAGGGAGTCACCCTCAGCATCTTGCACATGCGCACCCTGACCCGCCTCGGGAGGACCGATGAGGCAATCGAGGAGATGCGGCAGGCGCTGGAGGCACGGGGGACCCGGCCGCCGGACGCGGAGTCAGCCCGGCTTCGGGGTGAGTTCGCCTCGCTCCTCTTCGTCGCCGGTCAGCTGGAGCGAGCCGATGTCGAGGGTGAGCTGGCCCTCGCCGAGGGGCAGGCCTTCCAGGTCCCCTTTGCGGTGATGCGGGGGGCGGAGGAGCGCGGGTGGTCGCTCGCGGTCCGCGGGAGGGTGGAGGAGGCGCTGGTGATGCTGGAGTGGTGCGTCCGGCTGGTCACCGAGGACGGCACCCTGCGCGATCAGGCCCGAGTCACGATGAACCTCGGCGACCTGGAGGCACAGTACGATCGGCCGGGCTCGGTGGCCCACTTTGAGTCGGCGATGACGTTGAGCCGCCGCGCCGGGGCTCAGGAGCTTCTTCCAACCGTGGCCTCGAACCTGACCTGGATCTGGGGGTTGCAGGGCCGATGGAGCGAGGCCCAGCAGATCACCGACGAGTACCTGGAGCGGCTCGCGCCGGGCGTCGACGTCGCCTACCTGGACCTCAGCCTGGCTCCGGTAGCCTGCTGGCGGGGCGATGTGTCTGCCGCCGCCGCCCTCTTGAGCGGCGCCGCCGACCTACCCTCGGGTATTGACGTTCAGCTGCGGGCCCAGGCGGACGCCGTCGACTGCGCCGTGAAGCTGGCCAGCGGGGACGCCGCCTCGGCGCTGCACATCGCGGAGCGGACGCTCGCCGCCTACATCGCGGTCCTCGGGGTGAGTCATCAGGCGGTGCGCCAGATGTGGCCGGACGCGGTGGAGGCGGCGCTGCTGGCCGGAGACGAAAAGCTTGCCGATCAGTGGCTGGCCGAGATGGCCGCGGTCCCCCCGGGACTTCGTCCCCCGTACCTCGCAGCCCAGCTCTCCCGGTTGCGGGGGCTTCGGCTGGCAGCGCGGGAGGACCGGGCCACCGCCGTCGGGGAGCTCGCCGAGGCGATCCAGGGATTCAGCAGCCTCGGCTACCCCTACTGGACCGCACGAGCCCAGTTGGACCAGGCTCGGCTTCTCGCCCAACTTGGGGATCCCGCCTCCGTCTCCCTCGCCGCCGCTGCCGAGGCGACCTTCTCCGGACTCGGGGCAGCCGTCTGGCAGGAGGCGGCGCGGCGACTGCTCCCGGCGGAGCTGCCGTTGTCCGCCACCGCCGCTCGGCCCGCCTAGTCTCCCGCCTCCGGCGGCTGGACCCGGGCGCTGGACGCCTTGGGGCAAGGGCGGACAGGCACCGGGGTGGGGGCCAACTTGACCAGTGGTGTCAGCCGGGAGCCGCGCTGCGGCTGATTCCAGCGGTCAGAAAGGTGCGGTTCGCGCAGGGCCGAGGGCTGCAGCGTGTCCAGGTTGGGCCGCCATCCCCGGCTCGCTCCCGGATGCCGGCAACCCGGCAAGGATCTGCCGGCGGTGCGCCGTCGTCGTCCTCCCGGCCAGCTCGCGACCGGCCCTCCTCCTGTAGTAACCTCGCAGCTGGCCCTGCGGTCCGGCGGGGATCGCCGCCGAGCGATCCACAATCCCGGGAGATTTCGTGATGGCACGGTTCAAGGTCCGGTTCTGGCTGGAGGCGGCTTTTGCCCTCTTCACCCTGTTGTTGGCGGTCGTCACCATCGTCTGGCAGAACTGGATCGAGATCGTATTTCGCGTCGACCCGGACCACGGCGCCGGCTCCTTGGAGCGATGGGTCGTGGGAGCCGCGGCCGTGCTCTGCCTGGCCAGCCTGCTGCTGGCGCGCCGGGAATGGAAGGGCGCCGGACCGCGGGTTGCCGGCGCCAGCTCCAGCGGCTGATCCCCCCTCGGCGGTGATCTGTTCCGATCCCACCGCTCCCGCGCCCGGGGGGTCCGCCGGGGCCCGGGGCTGAGGGGTCCTAGGCCTCGGTGAGGGGCGCCAGAGCCTCCCTGGCGATGCTGGAGTTCAGCAGGGCCAGCCGATCGCGGATCAGCTGATCGAGCTCGAGGACGGCGTCC
>DAHUYV010000096.1 GCA_027306885.1 Candidatus Dormiibacterota bacterium | reverse complement strand
GGGCTCGCTCTGCAGCAAGCGACATCGTGTGGATGTTCTGGGCGGTGTAGACCATCACCGGTACCTCCACTCCCAGCGTCACTGCCACGGCCCCCGCCCCGAAGACGACCCGGCGCCAGGGGCTCATCCCCCCAGCGTTGGCTACCCGGAGGCCGGAGGCCCAGGCCGGGCGGCGCCAGGCGCCGCCCAGCCGGACCGGGTACCGGTTCCGGGCCCCAGACCGTTGCGGGGAGGCCTCCTTGAAGCTCAGGTCCCTGGCCGCCAGCCAGAGGAAGCCGCCGATCAGGGCGACGTCGTAGGCCACCCAGAGGATGCTTATGGCCATCGACTCTGGGCGCAGCCGCCGCTCGGCCAGCGCCACTGCGACCGCGGCGAAACAGGCCACCAACATCACCAGGTGGATGGCGACGTGCCGCCAGGACCGCCCCCGACGACGCCGCTTGGCGGTCACCATGAAGCTGGCCTGGCGGCCCAGGACGACGGTGGACAGCGCCCTCAGCAGGACCGGGAAGCTCCCGAATCCCAGGATGATTCCCCGCACCCCGGTGGCCCTGCGCCCGGCGTACACGAAGGCCAGCTGGGAGGCGATCAGGTAGGGCAGGAAGTGCCATAGAAACAGGGCCAAGGTGGCGCTTCGCACCGCCGGGATGCCGGTGAGAAGGAAGGCCAGCGGCGCCGCGACGTAGATCAGGTCGCGAACTCCGCAGAGGTAGTGGGTGCTGGCCAGGAGGTACTGAAACCGCTGCTCCAAGCGCAGGCCCTGGCGCTGGGGGAGTAGGAGCTGCCGCCAATGGGTCCGCAGGACGCCGATGGTCCCGGTCGCCCAGCGCTGCTGCTGGCGCAGGTAGGCGGGCAGGTCCATCGGCCCGAGGCCGACAGCGAGCACGTCGGTCAGGAACACGCTGCGCCACCGGGGGTGGAGCTCGATGGAGGCGAGGAAGTCCTCGGTGACCGAATCCTGGGGCAGGCCGCCGATCTCGTCCAGCGCGTCCGCCCTGATCACCACGTTGGTCCCGCAGATGAAGGCCGCATTGTGCGCCGCCTTGCCCGGGGCCAGGACGCGATAGAAGAGCGCCTGCTGATCGTTGGCCCAGCGCGCCACCGGCTGATCGAGGTTGCCGTAGTACTGCCCGGTCTGCACCCATCCCACCCCGAGGTCGGCGAAGTGGGGCACGGTCTTGAGCAGGAACTCCGGCCTCGGGACCTGGTCGGCGTCGAAGATGGCAACCAGAGCGTCCCCGGTCGCTCCCAGCTGCTGGCGCGCGTGCTCCAGGTTGCCGGCCTTGTTGCCGCCACCGACGGTCCGGGTGATGCACCTCACCCGCATCCGCCGGGCGAAGGTCTTCACCGCGCGCCAGTCGTCGAGGCCAGCGACCAGAGCGTCGTTGCAGACGACCACCTTGACCTGGGCTTGGGGGAAGGCGCGCAGGTACCAGCGGCGGGCTCGCTGAGCTCCCCTGATCGTCGGGCCGAGCACCGCGGGGCCCTCGTTCACGGTCGGGATGAGGATGAAGATGGGTCGGTCCGGCGATCGGCCGGGGGGGGCAACCGGCTGCGGCGACCGCGGCCAGATCGTGTACTGGAGCCCAAGGACGTGGAGGGCTCCGAACATCTCCGCGACGAGAAGCGGCCCGGCGATCTCCCACCCTCCCCAGTTGGCGACCTCGGAACGCCAGGCGAGGTAGTCGACCGCGGTCGCCGCCACCGCAACTCCCAGCACCGCGGTGATCACCTCCCGGGCCAGGGCGCCCGGCCGCCACGCGGTGCTGAGCCCGAGCAGGAGCACTGCCACCAGGATCCAGGCGCCCGGCCGGGTGAGGGCGATTGCGGCGGTGGCGGCTATGGCGGCCCCCGCCGTCGTCAACCGGCGCAGCCGCCGGTCGACCTCCACGTCATCTCCGGGCCGAACCGTGGGCTCCGACGGGGGGGCCACGGCCAGCTCCCCTTCGCCGCCCCCAGAGCGATCCACCTCGGGCTGGGGCTCGATAGCGGCACAGCGGCCGGCCTCCACAGCGACCTGCCCGGGCGGCGGGGCCACATCGACGGCGCTCCCGTTCAGCGCCGTCGGGTCAGGCGGGAAGCGGCACGGTTCATCGATTGGCCCGGCAGCCAGCCTGGGGGGCGAGCCCTGGCGGGCCCCGTCAGGGGGAGGCGCGCCCTCGGGTTCCGGCCCCGGCGGCCGGTCGCCCCCCGGGCTCGGCGCCTCCCCTTTGGCCCCGACCACAAGGTAGAGGGCCGTCGGCTTCGCGGCCCCAGCCCCCGGCTCATCCGGCCGCGCGTCCTCCTTCTGGCCCCGGGCCGGATCGGGGTGGCCCACGATCAGTTGGTCCGGCAGCGGTGCCCGCCGCGTTTTCACAAGCTGTCCAGCCCAGCCGCCCTCGGATTCCCGCTCTCCACCTCCGATGGCCGCCACCCCCCGGGCGCTGGCATCCCCTCTCGCCGACGGGGCGGCTCTCGGTCCCGGCCTGCCAGCCGGATGCCGGCGACGGGAGGTACGCGGCGGGAGGTGTGCCCAACCAACACGGGACCGCAGTGTCGGCGGGAGCTCTTCCGGTCGGCTTCCGGGGCCCGGTGGGAACGGGAAGTCGTGTGGAATCGCGGCTCTCTAAGCTCCGCCCGATTCCGGAGGTGGCTGGGGGGGCGATCCGGCCCGAGGGCAAGGAGGAGCCCGAGGCGATCTCCGGGGAGCATCGGCAAGAGGGCGGCGAGCGTGGCTTAGGGGTCAGATGGGCACACCGGTCGGCGACCTTCGATTCCTCCCGGGCTGCGGGGGCGGTGCGACCGGCCCCTCGGGGCAACCCCCGTCCCCGACGGCTGAGTCAGCGCCGGCCCGCCCGAAGCAGAGCACCCCGAAGACTCCGGGGCCGCCGGGCTACAGCGTCGGAATCATGGCCTACAACGAGGCGGCCAACATCGCCAACGCCATCCGCACCCTCCTCCAGCAGGAGGTGAGCTGCGCTCGCATCGAGGAGCTGATGGTGGTCGCCAGCGGTTGCACGGACGCCACCGCGGAGATCGTCGCCGCCCTGGCTGGAGAGGATCCCCGGGTGCAGCTGCTGGTGCAGGATCAGCGGCAGGGCAAGGCCTCTGCCATCAACCTCTTCATCGCTCGGGCCAGATCGCCGCTGCTCCTGATGGTCAGCGCCGACGTGCTGGTCGAGG
>DAHUYV010000093.1 GCA_027306885.1 Candidatus Dormiibacterota bacterium | reverse complement strand
CCGCTCCAGGTCCTCGTCGATCGGACCGATCCGCTCGGGAAGGGTGTCGTAGTACGCCTTGGGGGCGGCGAGGAACTCCGCCCCCTGGTGGCGCAGCCAATCCACGGTCTCGACGATGTCTCCGGTGTGGAGGGCGATGTGCTGGACGCCCGGACCGTGGTAGTAGTCGAGGTACTCGTCGATCTGGGAGCGCTTCAGCCCCTTGGCCGGCTCGTTGATCGGGAAGGTGATGCTGCCGCCCTTCCCCCCCCGCACCACCTTGCTGCGCAGCGCCGAGTACTGGGTGGCGATGTCGTGCTCGTCGAACTCCTGGAAGACGTCGAACCCGAAGACCCGGTTGTACCAGCTCACCCATTCGTCCATCCGGGTCAGCTCCACGTTGCAGACGCAGTGGTCCACAACGTGCAGGCCGGCACCGGTCCCGGCCTTGAACTCCTGGCGGTACCCGGGCAGGAAGGCCCCCTGGTACTCCTCCCGCTCCACGAATGTGTGCACGGTGTCCCCGAAGGTGCGCACGGTCGCCAGCCGCACCGCCCCTTCCGAGTCCTCCAGGACGTGGGGCTCCGCGACCGGCCGGGCGCCGCGGGCCACGGCGTCCTGGAAGGCGGCGCCGGCGTCCTCCACCTGGAAGGCGAGGGTGCGGACGCCGTCGCCGTGAAGCCGGACGTGGTCGGCGATCTCGCCATCTGGGGTAAGCGGGGCGGTCATCACGAGGCGCACCTCGCCCTGGCGGAGGACGTACGAGGCACGGTCGCGCACCCCGGTCTCGGGGCCGGAGTAGGCGACCACGTCAAAGCCGAAGGCGGACCGGTAGAAGTGAGCCGCCTGCCGCGCGTTGCCGACGTAGAACTCAATGTGATCCACGCCGTCCAGGAGCGTTTCCCGGTACTCCGGAGCCCGGGGGAGCCCTTCCGCTCTTGCCTTCACGACCTGAGCCTCCGCAACTGCCGGCGGCCAGGACCGCAGCGCAGGCGGCACCGCCGGGCTCGAGGCAAGAGTACCGCTCCGGACGCCCCTCCGGGAAGCTTCACTCGGCCCCGGAAGGGCCGGTGACAGGCGGTGGGCGGCGACCACCCGCGGGGCGCGCTACACCAGCTTGGGTAGGATCGCCGGATGGGGCCGAGCTGCAGAGCGGGGTGGGCGGTGTGACCCCGGGACAACCGCTCTGGAACTGCTGCCTGCCGACTGCTGACGAGACCACCCTCTCGCTCAGCTGCCCCGTCCCGGCTTCCGGGCCCTGGCTGTCGGCGGTGGCGCTGCGGGCGCTCCGGGAGGCAGCCGAGGTAGTGTCCGACCCGAACCGGGAACGCTACGCCGTGGGCCGCGGACCGGCGCCCCCCCAGATCCTCGGGGAACCGATCCGGTGGGGCGCGGCCGAGGCGGTCCTCGAGGTTCATCAGCCCTCGGGTGAGGAGGTGGCCCAGCTGACGCTCCGCCTGCCGCCGTGGGACCTGCTCTCCGCCGCCCTTCCCGAAGCCGAGGTCTGGGCCGGCCTCGACCGCGTCGCCGAGGCGGTGCGCGCGGACTGCGGGGCGGTGGATGACGGGCGCTCGGTCGGGTTCCCCCCAGGGGAGTCGGAGCGAAGGTGGGCGCGAGACCTGCTGGCCGCCCACCTCGGGGCCCTGCTCCCCGCACGCTGGCTGGTCCACCTTCCCCCGGGCACCAACCCCTATCTGGAGCTGCGGCGCAGCGGGCTGCTCCTGGTGCTTCGCTGACCACAAGGGGGCGACCGCTGGGCAGATGGGGGCACGCGCCAGGTGCTGGTGAGCCGCCAATCCGGCTCCAGCAGGGGCTGCCGGGCCGGTTGGGGGACGGGCCCTGCCCGCTCACCGCCAGGACCGACCTAGGCCCCCCTTGACCACCGTTGGGATGCGGGAAACCACGGGCCCGGACGACCTGAGTCCCCGGTAAAGTCAAGGACATGCTGGTCGAGGTGGGCTGATGGCCCTGCTCCGCATGCTGCGCCGGCGGCTCTACCCCTATCGGGCCCAGGTGGCGATCGTGGTCCTTCTCACCGCCCTGCAGACGGGGGTGGGGCTGTACCTTCCCAACCTCACCGCCAACATCATCAACGACGGGATCGCCAAGGGGGACGTCGGCTACATCTGGAGGACCGGCGCGGTGATGCTGGGCCTCACCGTGGCCCAGGGCCTGGTCTCGGTGGTGGCCGTCTACTGGGCCTCGCGCACCTCGATGGGCGTGGGCCGGGACCTGCGCGAGGCGATCTACCGCCACGTCCTTCGGTTCTCCTCGCGGGAGATGAACCACTTCGGGACCCCGTCCCTGATCACCCGCAACACCAACGACGTGCAGCAGATCCAGATCTTCCTGCAGATGGCGCTCACCCTGATGGTGGGGGCGCCGATCATGATGGTCGGGGGGGTGTTCATGGCCCTCAGCGAGAACGTCAACCTCTCCCTCCTCTTGGTGGTCGCGGTGCCGCTCATGGCCGCGGTGATCGCCTTCATGCTGATCCGGGCGGTGCCGCTCTTCCAGGCGATGCAGGTCAAGATCGACCGCATCAACCAGGTCCTGCGCGAGCAGATCACCGGCGTGCGGGTGATCCGGGCCTTCGTCCGAGCCGACTACGAGACCGAGCGGTTCGGGATCGCCAACAGCGACCTGACCTCTACCGGGCTTCGGGTCAACCGCATCTTCGTCTTGGCCCTGCCAGCGCTGATGGGGATCATGAACCTCACCAGCGTCGCGGTGCTCTGGTTCGGGGGCGGCCTGATCGGCCGCGGCCAGATGCCGATCGGCAACATGACCGCCTTCCTCGCCTACATCCTGCAGATCCTGATGTCGGTGCTGATGGCGGTGATGATGGTGATCCTGGTCCCGAGGGCCCAGGCCAGCGCCGAGCGCATCGAGGCGGTCGTGCAGGCCCAGCCGTCCATCACCAGCCCCCCGGCTCCGGTGCGCACCGCCCGCCCCAGGGGGAGGATCGAGTTCCGCGATGTCAGCTTCGCCTATCCGGGGGGGGAGCAGCCGGTGCTGAGCGGACTCTCCTTTGAGCTGCTTCCCGGCCAGACCAGCGCGATCATCGGGGGGACCGGCGTCGGCAAGAGCACCCTGCTGGGGCTGATCGCCCGCTTCTTCGACGTGAGCTCCGGCCACGTCCTGATCGACGGGGTCGACGTCCGGGACCAGGACCTCGAAAGTCTCTGGTCCCAGATGGGGCTGGTCCCCCAGCAGGCCTACCTGTTCAGCGGTTCACTGGCCGACAACCTCCGCTTCGCCGACCCGAGCGCCACCGAAGCCGAGCTCTGGCGGGCGCTCGAGGTGGCCCAGGCGAGTGACTTCGTGGCCGCCATGCCCGGGCAGCTGGAGACGACCATCGACCAGGGGGGCACGAACGTCTCGGGCGGGCAGCGCCAGCGCCTCTCGATCGCCAGGGCCCTGGTCAAGCGGCCCCGGATCTACCTGTTCGACGACTGCTTCTCGGCCCTGGACGCGGCCACCGACGCCCGCCTGCGGGCCGCCCTTCGGGACCAGACGAAGGACAGCACGGTGGTGATCGTGGCCCAGAGGGTCAGCACCATCCTCGGGGCGGAGCGGATCATCGTGCTCGATGCCGGCCGGGTGGTGGGGACCGGGACCCACCGGGAGCTCCTGCGCACCTGCGACCCCTACCGCGAGATCGTCGCCTCCCAGCTGGGCGCGGAGGCCGCGGCATGATGCGGGGACCCGGCGGCGGGCCCCGGGGCGGCGGCCACGGGATGATGACCCCGGGCCCGCCCCAGAGCGCCAGGGACCTGCGGGGAACCCTGCGCCAGCTGGTGGGCCGGCTTCGCCCGGAGGGCTGGGCGATAGCCCTCGCCGCGGTGCTGGCAGCCACCGGGGTGGCGGTTGTGGTCATCGCTCCCCGGATCATCGGCAGCGCGACCGACGTGATCTTCAATGGCGTCCTCGGCAAGGCGCTGCCCGCCGGGCTCACGAGGGCCCAGGCGGTCACCTATCTGCGCACCCACGGGCAGCGCCAGCTCGCCCAGCTGCTCAGCGGCACCAACGCGGTCCCCGGACAGGGCATAGACATGGCGTCGCTGGGACGACTCCTGGGGCTGGCGGTCGCCCTGTACCTTGCCGGCGCCGCCTTCTCCTGGATCCAGGGGTACCTCATGGCGGGGGTTGCCCAGCGCACCATCTTCGGGATGCGCCGCGATGTGGAGGCCAAGCTCTCCCGCCTGCCGCTGCGCTACTTCGACAGCACCCCCCACGGCGACCTGCTCAGCCGGGTCACCAACGACATCGACAACCTCACCACCACCATTCAGCAGGGGCTGAGCCAACTCCTGACCTCGGTTCTGACGATCGTCGGGGTGCTGGCGATGATGCTGCTGGTCAGCCCCCTCCTGGCGGCGGTGTCCGTGGTCATGGTGCCGCTCTCCCTCGGGGTGACGGTTCTCATCGCCCGGCGCTCCCAGCTGCACTTCGGGAACCAGTGGAAGCGGACCGGCTCGGTGAACTCCCTCGTGGAGCAGACCCACACCGGCCACGCCCTGGTCCAGGTGTTCGGGCGAAGCCGCAGCACCATGGAGGACTTCCAGCGCGAGAACCAGGCTCTGTACGAGCCCAGCTTCCGGGCCCAGTTCCTCTCCGGGATCATCCAGCCGGCGATGTTCTTCCTCGCCAACCTCAACTACGTGGCGATCGCCGTCATCGGCGGCTACCGGGTGGTCTCGGGCGCCATGACCCTCGGCGACATCCAGGCCTTCATCCAGTACTCGCGGCAGTTCACCAACCCGATCAGCCAGATCGCGAGTCAGATGAACCTCCTGCAGTCCGGCCTGGCCTCCGCGGAGCGGGTCTTCGAGTTCCTGGGAGCCGGGGAGGAGGAGGAGGCTGTGGACCGCCAGCGGCCCCCGGCCCCCGAGGGACACGTCCTGCTCGACCAGGTCTCCTTCCGGTACACGGCCGACCGCCCTCTCATCGAGGACTTCACCTTGGAGGTCAATCCGGGGGAGACCGTCGCCATCGTCGGCCCGACCGGGGCCGGCAAGACCACGGTGGTCAACCTGCTGATGCGCTTCTACGAGATCGACTCAGGCCACATCTACCTGGACGGGGTGGATGCCGCCCTGCTCTCCCGGGACTCGGTCCGCTCCCGTTTCGGGATGGTCCTCCAGGACACCTGGCTCTTCGCCGGCAGCATCAAGGACAACATCGCCTACGGCCGGGCGGGGGCCACCGAGGAGGAGGTGCTGGCGGCGGCGCGCGCCGCCTTCGTCGACCACTTCCTCCGCACCCTGCCGGACGGGTACGAGACCCTTCTCGACGCCGACGCCGGCAACATCTCCGCCGGACAGCGCCAGCTGCTCACCATCGCACGGGCGTTCCTCGCCGACCCCTCCATCCTGATCCTGGACGAGGCCACCAGCAACGTCGACACCCGCACCGAGGTCCTGATCCAGGAGGCGATGGCGCGGCTGCGCCACGGGCGCACCAGCTTTGTGATCGCGCACCGGCTCTCGACCATCCGCAACGCGGACTCGATCGTGGTCATGGACCAGGGGCGGATCGTGGAGCAGGGCAGCCACGAGGAGCTGATGGCGTGCCAGGGCTTCTACTACGACCTGTACCAGAGCCAGTTCACCAACGCCCTGGAGCTGGCCGGCTGACGCGGCCCCGGCCTTCCACCTCAGCCTTCGGCCCGGATCGCCTCCAGCAGGCGGTGGAGCGCCACCAGGGAGTGGCCGCTCACCAGCTGGTCGACGTGAGGCAGGGCGGCCGCCATCCCGGCGGTCTCGGGGCGGAAGGTCGGGCTGGCACTCCTCGGGTTGACCCAGACGATGCGGTGGGCCATCCGGGACAACCGCCCCATCTCCTCCCCCAGCCGGGCCGGATTCGCTCCCTCCCAGCCATCGGAAACCACCACCACCACCGCCCCCCTCGCCAGGCCGCGCCGTCCCCACCGATCGTTGAACTCGGCGACCGCCTCGCCGATCCGGGTCCCGCCCGCCCAGTCCTCCGCCGCCGCGCCGGCCCGTCGCAGCGCCAGATCGGGATCTCTCTCGGCCAGCTCCGGGGTGAGCCGGGTCAGCCGGGTGGCGAAGACGAACGCCTCCGCCCGGGCCGCCCGCACCGCGGCATGGAAGAGATGGAGGTAGATCCGCGTGTACGGCTCCATCGATCCGGACACGTCGGCGATCATCACCAGCCGCCGCGGCCGCGGCCGCCGGGCGGAGCGCACCAGCCGGACCGGCTCCGCCCCGGTGCGCCGAGCTCCGGCCAGGGTGGAGCGCAGGTCGACGCGACCGCCGCGGGAGTGCCGGCGGCGGCGGCGGGAACGGCGGGTGGGCACGGCGAGCGGGAGCTGCGCCGCCAGCTCCGCCAGCCGGTCCAGCTCCCCCTCCGAGCACTCGGCGAAGTCCTGGTGGGCCAGCCGCTCCTCCGAGCTCGCCAGGCCGAGGAGGCGATCCCCGCCCGTTTCGCCCTCCTCCTCCCCCGGCCGCGCCCCTGAGGGGCGCCCGGAGGCCGACCTGCGCGACTCGGCCTGGCGCTGCGAGCTCTCCGTGGGGAGCAGTTCGCCGGCCTGGCCCCGGCTCTCGGCGGGGTCCAGCAGGCCGCGGAAGACCCCGTCGAAGAGCTGATTGAACAGCTGGAGCTGGGCCCGGTCGGTGACCAAGGTGAGCCGGCCCACCGCCGCCAGCTCGGCGAGGGAGAGCGGCCGCACCAGCTCCACCGCCAGGGCGAACCGGGCCTCCCGCTCCGGGCTCACCGCCAGCCCCCCGGCCCGGAGCGCCGCGCCGAAATGGGCCGCAACCTCACCGAGCGTGACGACCGAGAGGACGCTCGCGCCCGGGTCGCCGCCGCGGCTCACCCGGCGGTCAGCCACTCCAATCCCCGTTCCCCGACGGAGCTGGTGTCGTCCCGGTACTTGAGGACCGCCCCCAGGGTGCGCTGGGCGGCCGCCGGGTCGAGCCGGGGAAGTCCCAGCACCTCAAGGGCCGTCAGCCAGTCGATCGCCTCGGCGATGCCTGGGGGCTTCTGGACCTTGAGGGACCGCAGCCGCCCGACCGCCGCCGCCACCTGCTCGGCCAGCGGCCGGGAGGCGGCGGGGACCCGACGGGAGATTATCTCCACCGCCCGCTCCACCGGCGGGTACTCGATCCAGTGGTACAGGCAGCGACGCTTCAGGGCGTCGTGGAGGTCGCGAGAGCGGTTGGAGGTGAGGATCACCACCGGCTTCACCGCCGCCCGCACCGTCCCCAGCTCGGGGATGCTGACCGCCGCCTCGCCGAGGAGCTCCAGCAGGAAGGCTTCGAACTCGTCGTCCGCCCGGTCGACCTCGTCGATCAGCAGCACCGCGGGCCGGGGGCCGGGGTGCTCCAGGGTCTGGAGCAGGGGCCGGGCCACCAGGTACTCCCGGCGGAACAGGTCCACCTCGGCGAGCTCGCGCCGCTGGGTCTCCGCCAGGCGGATCGCCAGCAGCTGGCGGGGATAGTTCCACTCGTACAGGGCCTCGGCGGCATCGATGCCCTCGTGGCACTGCAGGCGGATCAGCGGGGTGTGCAGCGCCCCCGCCAGCGCCTTGGCGGCCTCGGTCTTCCCCACCCCGGGCTCTCCTTCCAAGAGCAGAGGCTGGGGCATCCGCACCGCGCAGAAGAGAGCGGTCGCCAGCTCCTCGTCGGCGAGGTAGTCGAGCCGCTCCAGCTCGCCGGCCAGCGCCTCCGGGTCGGGCAGCAGCCGAGCGAGGTCCTCCGGCACCTCAGCGGCGCAGATAGCGCTCGGGGTCCGCCCGAAATGCTTCCAGGCAGCCGGGGCCGCAGAACCACCAGCGCTCCGAGCCCTGGTCCCAGTGCAAAGACGCCTGCACCGAAGCGACCTGCATCCCGCAGACCGGGTCCACGGCGAGGGGCGGAGCGGCCGCCGGCTCCGGGCGCTCCGCGGACACCCGCGGACGAGAGGAGATAATCTCGGCCAGGATCGAGAGCGCCACCTCCTCCGGACCCCGCGCACCGATGTCGAGGCCCGCCGGGGTGCGCAGGCGGGCTGCCAGCTCCGGGTCCAGGCCGAGGCTCTCCCGCACCGCCTCCCCCCGGCGTCGGCTGGCCACCAGCCCCACGTATGGAGTCCCCGCCTCCAGAGCGGAGCGCAGCACCGGCTCCTCCCCCCGGCCGTGCGAGGCCACCACTACCGCGGCCGCCTCGTCGCCCGCTGCGAAGGGAGCCACCTCGAATCCCATGAGGCGGGCCAGCTCGGCCAGCGCCCGGCCGATCGGGGCGTCCCCCTCGATCTCCAGCAGCGGCGCCGGGGTGACCGGCTCCAGGAAGATCTCCAGCGTCCCACCCGAGAGGCAGGGGTTGACCACGGTGAGGCGGCCGGGGAGGGGCGCCTCCTCCAACGGACTTATCCGCAGCAGGGTGGGACTGCGGCTCTCCAGCGCCAGGAGGCTCTGGGCCCGCACCGAGGCCTCGGCGCAGCTCCCGCCGACGAAGCCCTCGATCGTGCCGTCGGTGAGGACCAGTGCCTCGTCGCCCGGCTTGGCGGAGGTGGGCCGCTCGGCCAGCACCACGGTGGCGTGCACGAACGCCACCCGGTCACGGCGCAGCGAGGCCGCCCGCTCCGTCAGCCAGGTCGAGGTCACATCTCGACGATGTCGGTGCGCAGCGGGCGCCCGCGCATCGCCAGCCACACCTGGGCCGGGGTCAGCGGCATATCGGCGTGCCGGACCCCGAAGGGCTCCAGGGCGTCGATCACGGCGTTCACCACCGCGGGAGGCGAGCCGACAGTGGCCGACTCCCCCACCCCCTTCACCCCCAGCGGATGGTGGGGTGACGGCGTCACCGTCTCCCCCAGCTCCCAGCTGGGGCAGTCGAGCGAGGTGGGCAGCAGGTAATCCATCAGTGACCCGCTGAGGCAGGTCCCGGATCGATCGAACTGGATGGCCTCCATCAGCGCCATCCCCACCCCGTCGGCCAGGCCGCCGTGGACCTGGCCCTCGACGATCATCGGGTTGATCCGGGGCCCACAGTCATCGACGGCGATGAAGCGATCCACCTTGACCCGCCCGGTGCCCGGGTCCAGGTCCACGACGCAGATGTCGGCGCCGTAGGGGTAGGTGAGGTTGGGGGGGTCGTAGACCACCGAGGCGTCGAGATGCCCCTCCACCCCCTCGGGCAGCTCCAGCGTCCCGTGGGCCAGCATCGCGATCTCCGCAACGGTCTTGCCCTTCTCCGGGTCTCCCTTCACCTGCCAGCGGCCCAGCTCCCACTCCAGGTCCTCGGGGGAGCACTCCAGCGCCGCCGCGGCCACGATCCGGGCCTTCTCCCGGACCCGCTGGGAGACCACCGCCGCCGCCGCGCCCGAGACCGGGGTGGAACGGGAGCCGTAGGTGCCCAGCCCGAAGGGGGTGTTGTCGGTGTCGCCGTGGATGACCTCGATGTCCTCCGGGGGGATGCCCAGCTCGTGGGCGACGATCTGGGCGAAGGTGGTCTCGTGGCCCTGGCCCTGGGTCTGGACGCTGATCCGCAGCTGAGCCTTGCCGGTCGGGTGCACCCGGAGCTCACACCCGTCGGCCATCCCGAGGCCCAGGATGTCCATGTGCTTCTTGGGTCCGGCACCCACCCCCTCGGTGAAGAAGCTCAACCCGATACCCATGAGGTGCTCCCCGCCGGCGCCGGGGTCCTCGGGGCTGCCCCCGGCGGCGCGCCAGCGCTCCCGGCCCTCCGCCTGGCGGCGCCGAAGCTCGGTGTACCCGGCCTTCTCCAGGGCCACCTCGAGGGTCCGCCCATAGTCGCCCGAATCGTAAACCCAGCCGGTCTTGTTGGTATAGGGGAACTGCTCCGGCCGGAGCAGGTTGATGCGGCGCAGCTCGGCGGGGTCGATGCCCAGCTCGTCGGCGAGGACGTCCACCATCCGCTCCACCAGGTAGACCGCCTCGGTGACCCGGAATGAGCAGGCGTAGGCCACCCCACCGGGAGCCTTGTTGGTGTAGACGCCGGTCACCTCGCAGTGGGCCGCGTCCAGGTCGTAGCTGCCGGGGAAGATGTGAAAGCAGCCCGCGGGAAACTTGGTCGGCTGCGCGGTCCCGTTGAAGGCCCCGTGGTCGGCGAGGACCCGGACCCGGAGCCCCTTGATCTTCCCGTCGCGGGATGCGGCGATCTCGCCGTGCATGTGGTAGTCGCGGGCGAACGAGGTGGATATGAGGTTCTCGGAGCGGTCCTCCACCCACTTCACCGGCTTGCCGGTGACGATCGATCCCACCACCGCCAGCACGTACCCCGGGTAGATCCCCACCTTGTTGCCGAACCCGCCCCCGATGTCCGGGGAGATGATCCTCACCTTGTGCTCGGGCAGCCCCGCCACCAGGGAATAGAGGGTGCGGTGGGCATGGGGCGCCTGGGTCGTGGACCAGGCGGTCAGCTGGCCGGTGACCCGGTCCATGTGGGCGATGCTGCCGCAGGTCTCCATAGGCGCCGGGTGAACCCGCGGATAGAGCATGTCCTGAGCGACCACCACCTCGGCCTCGGAGAACACCCGATCGGTGGCCTCCCGGTCCCCCGCCTCCCAGTCGAAGATGTGGTTGTCCTTCTTGCCCTCTATGTCGTCACGGATCACCGGCGCCCCCTCCGCCAGGGCCAGCCGCGCGTCGATCACCGGGTCCAGCGGCTCGTACTCCACGACGATCAGCTCCAGGGCGTCGCGGGCCGAGTACCGGTCCTCGGCGACGACGAAGGCGACCTCCTGGCCGAAGAAGCGGACCTTGTCCGTTGCCAGGACCGCCTGCACGTCCCGCGAGAGGGTGGGCATCCAGGCCAGCTTCAGCCCCTCGAGCATGGCGCCGGTGATGACCGCCTTCACCTTGGGATGGGCCTCGGCCGCCGAGGTGTCGATGGAGACAAGCCGGGCGTGCGCGTGGGGGCTGCGCAGGATGGCACCGTGGAGCATCCCGGGGAGCTTGATGTCGTCCAGATAGTGGCCCTGGCCACGGAGGAAGCGCGCGTCCTCTTTGCGCAGCATCCGGCCGAACCCGATGGGGTTGCCGGCGGGGCTGAGCGGTACCGGTGTGGTCGCGGTCACGACGCCACCTCCTTGGCGGGCTGATGTGCCGCCGCCCAGCGGATGGCACGCACGATGTTCTCGTACCCGGTGCAGCGGCAGATCTGACCGGAGATCGCCTCGCGGATCTCCGCCTCGCTGGGGTCGGGGTTGTGGTCCAGCAGCCAGCGGGCGGTCATCATCATTCCCGGGGTGCAGAAGCCGCACTGCAACCCGTGCTCCTGCATGAACCCCTCCTGGACCGGGTCCAACTGGGTGCCCTGCTCCAGCCCCTCGACCGTGCGCACGTCTCGGCCCGACGCCATGGCGGCCAGGACCGTGCAGCTCTTCACCGGCTCGCCGTCCATCCAAACGACACAGGTGCCGCAGTTGGAGGTGTCGCAGCCCCAGTGGGTGCCGGTGAGGCCAAGCTCGTCGCGCAGGAAGTGGACCAGGAGCATCCGCGGCTCCACCTCGGCGCCGACCTCCTCCCCATTGACGTTCATCGCGACCCGCATGCTCAAGCCCCTCCTGCCATCACCCGGGCTGCGGCGCGCCGCAGCGCCCGCCGGGTCAGTTCCGCCACCAGGTCGCGCTTGTACTCAGCCGGCCCGCGCTGGTCGGTCTGGGGCCGGCAGTGGGCCGCTGCCATCTGGGCGGCGGCGGCGTACGCCTCCTCTCCGGCCGGTCGGCCGCGCAGGGCGGCCTCAGCCTCGAGGGCGGGTAGTCCCGGGGCCCCCACCGCGGCCAGCCCGATGCCGCAGTCCGCGATGACGCCCCCGCTCACGGTGAGAAAGCACCCCACCGCGGCGATCGCCCAGTCTCCGGGCCGTCGCTCGACCTTCTCGTAGGCGCTGCCCGCACCGGGGCGGATCGGGATCACCACCTCGGTCACCATCTCCGCCGGGCCCACCTGGGTCTCGTAGGGGCCGAGGTAGAAGTCGCGAGCCGCAACCACACGCTCTCCGGTGCGGGAACGGATCTTGAGGGAGCCCCCCAGGGTGGCCACCACCGCCGAGAGATCCTCGGCCGGGTCCCCCTGACAGAGGGAGCCGCCGATCGTCCCCCGATTGCGGACCACGGGGTCGGCGATCACCCTCTCCGCGTCCTGGAAGATCGGGTAGAGGGAGGCGAGAAGCGGCGACGAGGCCAGCTGAGCGTGGCGGGTCAGGGCACCGATGGCGATCTGATCGCCCTCCCGGCGCACGTAGGCGAGGTCCGTCAGGTCGTTGACGTCAACCAGCCGCTCCGGTCGGGCCAGGCGCAGCTTCATCATCGGGAGCAGGCTGTGCCCACCGGCCACCAGTCGGGTCTCGGGGCCGTGGCGCTCCAGCAGCGCCAGCGCCTCGTCGACGCTGCTCGCATGCTCGTACTCAAAGGGTGCAGGCGTCTGCATGAGCCCTCCTGCCCGACCCCGGGGCGTCGGTGCCGGGCCATTCCGGATTGATGGCGTGGCAGATTCTACCTTCTGCGAAGGCTGCCGCCAACGCCTGACTGAGGGGGCGGAGTTGGAACCGGGCCCCGACCGGGGCCAACTCCAGGACCGATGGGCGCGGGGGGTCGCCTGGACGGCCCGAAAGGACCCCCGGAAGGATCCGTGTCAGCCCTCCCGGGCAGGGCCCATCCAGCGCTCGAACCAAGCCCACGCCCTGGCGGCCATGTCCGCTGCCGCGGGCAGGGCCTGGATCCCGTGCCCCTCCCCGGGGTACAGGACCAGCTCGCTCTCAACTCCCGCCGCCAGCAGGGCCTCGTGAAACTCCACTGCCTGGCCCGGAGGGGTGCAGCGGTCCTCCTTCCCGGCGATGAGGAGCGTGGGGGTGGTGCAGTCCTTGGCAAAGAACACCGGGCTGCGCTCGAAGTAGGGGCCGCCGGGCCCGGGAGGTCCACCTCCCAGGTACATCTCATCGAAGTCGGGGATGTTGCTGGCGTAGTGCTGGCTGTACCAGTCGGTGACCGGTGAGACCGCCACGGCGGCCCTGAAGCGCTGGGTGCGGGAGGTCAGCCAACAGCTCATGTACCCGCCGTGGCTGACTCCCATCACCCCAAGACGGCCGGGGTCGGCCAGGCCCTCGTCCACCAGCTGGTCCAACCCCGACAGGAGATCACCGACCTCGGCGCCCCCGTAATCGCCCAGCTCCATCTCCAAGAACTCCTGGCCCCGACCGCAGCTTCCCCTGGGGTTGGGCAGGAAGAGGGCGTACCCCCTCGTGGCGAGGAGGGCGTAGTGGAGCAGCTGCCGGCCCGGCCATGACGGCGCCCACCTGCCCGCCGGACCGCCGTGCACCGCCAGGACGGTCGGGTGGGGCCGGACGCGACCCGGGGGTTCGATCAGAAGACCGGAGATCGCCAGACCGTCGGGGGCCGACCAGCTGATGCCGCGGCAGCTCCCCAGCTGGGAGCGCAGCCACTCCTGGCCGGGATCCGAGAGCGAGGCGAGCTCGGACACCGCCCCGCGGTGCAGATGGACCAAGGCCGGGGGGCGGTCCCACTCCTCCAGGGCGGCCAGAGCTCCGCCATCCGGATGGCCGACCGCCTCGGGGGTGAAGCGCTGGGCACTGGTGCTGAGGCCCTGATAGTGCACCTCCAGCGCGCCATCTCGGAGGTCGATCTCGGCGACCACCGTCTCCTCGCCCCGGACGCCGACGGCGATCAGGTGGTCGCGGTCGCGGAACTGCAGGAAGGTGGCGTCGGCGCCATCGAGCGGCAGCCGCCGCGGCTCCCTGGCGGGCGGCTCGAAGAGCAGGATCTCGCCCGCTACCATCCCGCGATCGCTGGCGAGCCCTTCCACCACGGCGAGGCGTTCCCCCTTGGGTGAGGCGGCCGGCCACCCCAGCTGACGCCGCGGCCGGTGGATCAGCCGGCGCCAGCTGCCGTCCAGCGCCATCAGCTCGAGTCGGGAGTTGGTCCAGTCGCCCTCGGAGGGACGGTCGGAAGTCACCGCCAGCAGGGCCTCGCCGGCGACCGCCATCTCCCAGACGTTGGTCCCCTCGGGCACCAACCGGACCGGATCGCCACTGTCGGGCCTCAGCGCAAAGACCGTCCGCCAGCCGACCAGCTTCCGGCCCCCGCCCCGGACGTCCGGCCACCAGGCCGCGGCCTCCCCCTCGCCGCCTGTGGCCTGAAGCCGCCCTGACCCGCTGCCGACGCCCAGCTCGGCACCCTCCTCCGCGGCTAGGGCCAGAAGCCGGCCGTCGGCGGCCCATTCCAGCACCTCGGGGACGAACCCGGCGATCGCCAGCTCCCCCACCCGGTCGGGACGGGCTCGCTCCAACAGATGCGCGGCGGGGAGGCCGGTGGTGCGGGAGGTGCCGATGAACGCGACTCGGTCACCCTTTGGGCTCCACCGAGCCCCCCGCTGCGAGCGGATCTCGGCTCCGACCAGCGGCCGGATGCCTCCACCCGCCAGGTCGATCAGGTGCAGTCGGGACCCGGGTCTGCCGTCGGACTCGGGGCGCAGCTCCCCCGTCCACAACGCCTCCCGGCCGCTGGGGGAGACCGCGAAGTCGGTGGCCGACACCGGCGCGCCGCGGCCGGGCTCGAACACCCGGCGGTAGAAGCGCCAGACCTCGGCGAACTCCGGAGCCACCATGCGCCCAGGGGCCACCGCCAACCCTCCTTCCGATCCGGTGGGGCGCCCGACTCCGACCGCGGTCGAGCACCGGGGCGGGCCAGCGGCGGGAGCGCCTCGCCGGAACAGTACCAGCGTGAGGGCCCGGACGACGAGGCCAGTGGTGGCAAGCTGGTGGGTCTCGGCTCAGCCAATCCCGGTCCGAGGCTGGAGGGGCCGCCCTGGCGGGCGGTGCGGCACTGATGCGATCATCGCGGAGCCACACCCACCCGAGGAGGATCTCCGTGCTCCTGCAGAACACCTTGAAGTTGCCGATGCCCCCCGATCGACTGGTCCCGCTGCTCGAAGACCTGGAGCGGATCGCCCCCTGCCTCCCCGGTGCCTCGATCCAGGAGCGGGTCGACGAGCGCACCTACAAGGGGCGGGTGACGGTCAAGGTGGGCCCGGTCACCGTCAAGTACGACGGCGTGATGACCGTGCTGGACGTCGACCGCGTGGCCCGGCGGCTCCGCATGCGCGGGGAGGGGCGGGACCCCCAGGGGGCGGGCACAGCCTCGGCCACCATCACCATGACCGTAAGCGATGACGGGAACGGCGGATCGGTCGGCACCATCGAGTCCGACGTCGCCATCACCGGTCGAGTCGCCCAATTCGGGCGCGGACTGATGCAGGACGTGGCCGACCGCCTGCTCACACAGTTCGCCAGCTGCCTCCAGCAGACGTTGGAGGCGGAGCCTGCCGGACCGGCGGAAGCTGGAGGCGCCTCGGCGGCCGCCGCGACGGCACCGCCCGCGCCGGCGCAGTCGGTGGGGGCCGTCGGACTTCTCCTCGGGGTCATCTGGCAGCGGATCCGGCGCCTCTTCGGCGGCCGCTGAGGCCGCCTCAGATCGCGAGGACGCCTCCGGCTACCCGTCCGCCGCCTTGATCAGCCCGATGACGTTGCCCTCGGGATCGGTGAATTGCGCCATGGTCGGGCCGCCGGGCACCTCGGACACCGGCATCCGCACCTTCCCGCCCAGGCGCCGGGCCCGCTCCAGGGTCGCCTGCGAGCCCCCCCACCTCGAGGTAGACGGTCGCCCACCCCGAAGGGCCGTCGGTGCCGCCGATGCCTCCGGCCGGGGACGACCCGGTGTCGACCATGCCGTACCCCATCGGATTGTTGGCGTCGATCGTCCAGTTGAAGCGCTCGCCGTAGAACCGCTGCCGGGAGGGGCCGTCGCGGCCTGTCACCTCGAAATTAACCACGGGATTGCCGATCTTCCTGATCCCCCATGGCGGCCGTTGGTGGCCGCGAGTATGCCTCCGGCTCCGACGGGTAGCAAGGGTGAAGGTGGTGGGGTCCCTCGTTCCAGAGGTGCGGTGCAGGAGCTCACCAGCCGGGCCTTGGCGCAGCGCCCAGCCCGGGCCGCCCCTGGGCTAGGGCGCCCCCACCTCTGGGGGAAAGTCTCCGGTGGCCCCGTCGATGCGCTCCCGCAGCAGGTCGGCGTGGCCGTTGTGGCGGGAGTACTCCTCGATCATGTGGTTGATCATGCAGCGGGCGGAGATCACCGGGTAGTGCGGGGCGCTAAAGGTGCGGTCCAGGGAGTCCAGCCGGCCGAGGATCTCCCGGGCGATCCGGCACTCCTCCTCCCAGGTTGAGAAGGCCAACCCGACTTCGGCATCCGAGACCAGCTCGAAGGGTGCCTCGTGCTGGTCGTCGCCGCCCCAGATCCGCCCCAAGCGCTCCCCGTTCAGCCCGCGGCGGAACCAGTGCCGCTCCACCTCGGCCATGTGACGCACCAACCCCAACAGGCTGAGTCGCGACGGGGGAACCGCGAGTTCCTTGAGCTGAGCCTCGCTCAGGCCCTG
>DAHUYV010000075.1 GCA_027306885.1 Candidatus Dormiibacterota bacterium | reverse complement strand
AGCCGGAGGGCGAGGGTCTCGTCGTAGTTGCCGTCGATGATCCAAGCCTCGCCAGCGAGCAGCGCGTGTTGCCGTTCTCGCCACTCGTCGTCCGACGGTCGCACCCAGCCCGGATTCCAGTAGTGGACATCGAGGTGAATCACCGGCAAACCAGTCCTCGCCGCGAGCGCACGGGCGAAGGTGCTCTTCCCGGACCCCATCATCCCGTCGACGAGGACGCGGTGGCCGATCATCCGAGACGCCCCGTTCATTGCGCAGGGTATTCCCAAGGCGCCGAGCAGATCGCCCGCTCGGCGCTGGTTATCGCCGATGACGAGCCGGCGTACGCGCAGCGCAACCCATGACGCGGTTGGAGCGACGCACCCCTAGGGGGCGATCGGCGTCCCGAGGTCGAGGTGGGCGGCGGGGACGGTGCCCAACCGGCCGGCACGGTAGTCGGCGAACGCCTGGCGGAGCTCCGCCTCGGTGTTCATGACGAAGGGGCCGTACCACGCCACCGGCTCCCCGATGGGCAGGCCGCCCAGGACCAGCACCTCCAGGGTCGGGGTGCGGCTCTCCTGCTGAAGGTCCGCCGCCAGCGTCACCCGGTCACCCGACCCGAAGACGGCGAGCTGGCCGGTGCGGATCGGGTGGGCGGAGCCGGCCACCCCGCTGCCCGCCAGCACGTAGGCGAGGGCGTTGAAGTCGGAACGCCAGGGCAGGTGGAGGACCGAGCCCGGGGTGATGGTGGCGTGCACCATCGCGATCGGGGTGTGGGTGACCCCGGGGCCGCTCTGGCCGGCGAGCTCCCCGGCGATGAGCCGCAGCAGGGAGGCCCCGTCGCTGGACCCCAGAAGGCGGACCTGGCCGCCCCGGATGTCCTGGTACCGAGGAGGGCTCCACTTGAGGCGGCTCGGGAGGTTCACCCAGAGCTGGATGCCGTGGAACAGCCCCCCGCTGGCCACCAGCCGCTCCGGTGGGGTCTCGATGTGAAGGATCCCGGCGCCGGCGGTCATCCACTGGGTGTCGCCGTTGGTGATCACCCCACCGCCGCCGTTGGAGTCCTGGTGCTGGAAGGTGCCGTCGATCATGTAGGTGACGGTCTCGAAGCCCCGGTGCGGGTGCCAGGGGGTCCCCTTGGGCTCTCCGGGCTGGTACTCGACCTCCCCCATCTGGTCCATGTGCACGAACGGGTCGAGCTGGCTCTGAGCGACCCCGGCGAACGCCCGGCGGACCGGGAAGCCCTCGCCCTCCAGTCCGGATGGGGCGGTGGTCACCGAGACCACCGGGCGGTCCCGGCCGAGGGCCTCGGGCAGGCGGGGCAGGGTGATCGGGTCGGCGCTGATGGCGGGCATGGTCAACTCCAGGGGTACGCCGGTTGTTGCACACACAACTATACCCATCCCTCACGGAATGGGTCAGGAGGCCGCGGCCTCCTTCTGGTGCGCCGCGGCCCGATGGGCCTCCACGATCGGCTGCGCCACCGGGGCCGGCACCTCCTCGTAGTGGCTGAAGGTCATCCGGTAGCGGCCGCGGCCCTGGGTCATCGCCCGCAGCTCGATCGGGAAGTGGTACATCTCCGCCAGCGGCACCTGGGCCGAGACCCGCTCCACCCCGTCGCCGGCCGGGAGCATCCCGCCGATGCGCCCCCGGCGAGAGTTCAGGTGGCCGATCACCTCCCCCATCGTCTCCTCGGGGACCACCACCTCCACGTCCATCACCGGCTCGAGGAGGTAGAGGCCGGCCTTCTCCGCCGCCTCCCGCATCGCCATCGCCCCAGCCAGTTGGAAGGCGATGTCCTTGCCGTCGACGGGGTGGGTGGAGCCGTCCACCAGCCTCACCTTCAGGTCGACCAGCGGGAAGCCGGCCAGCACACCCTCCCCCAGGGTCTGCTGGACCCCCTTCTCCACCGACGGGCGGAACTGCTGGGGGATCGAACCGCCGAAGATCTTGTCCTCGAAGACGAACCCACTCCCGCGGGTCAGCGGCTCCACCTCCAGGGTGCAGTCCCCGTAGAGGCCGGCGCCGCCGGACTGCTTCTTGTAGCGGTGCTGCTGGCGCGCCGTCCCCCGCACCGTCTCCTGGTAGGGGACCTTGGGGGTGGCCAGCACGGCGTCGACCTGGTACTTGCGGCGCAGCTTCTCCAGGGTCACCTCCAGGTGCACGTCCCCGAGGCCGTGCAGCAGGGTCTCCTTGGTCGCCGGCTCGCGCTCCAGCCGCAGGGTCCGGTCCTCCTCCAGCATGTGCGCCAGGCCGGAGTGGATCTTCTCCTCGTCGCCCTTGCTCTTGGGGCGGATCGCCATGGTGTAGGAGGGGTCGGGGAACTCGATCGGAGCCAGCGCCTCGGTCCCCTTGGCGCCGAGGGTGTCGCCGGTGTTGGTGTGCAGGAGCTTGGTGGCCGCCCCCAGCTCTCCGGCGACCAGCTTCTCCTGGGGCTCCAGCGCCTTCCCCTTGGGCCGGAGCGGCCGGGCGATCCGCTCCTCCTGCCCGTTGCCACAGTTGACCAGGTGAGCGTCGGCCCCCAGCGTCCCGCGCACCACCTTGAAGTAGGTGACCCGTCCGAAGGGGTCGGCCATCGTCTTGAAGACGAAGAGCACCGGGGCCCCCTCGGGATCCCCCTCCGACTCCCCGGCGACGCAGTCGCCGAGGTGGTCGAGGATGGCACCGGCTCCCAGCGCCCGCGCCGGGGCAGCGACCAGGAGGGGGGCGAGCTTGGCCTCCGCGGTCGCCCGGCGCAGCGCCGAGCGCAGCTGCTCCGGCGCCGGCTCCTCCCCCTCCAGGTACCGCTCCAGCAGCCCGTCGTCAGTCTCGCAGACCGCTTCCACCAGCTGCTGGCGAAGCCGAGCGACCTCGCCCGACAGCTCCGCGGGAGAGTCCTCCTCCCGTTGCCCCCCGCGCTCGTCGAAGATCAGCGCCCGGCCGGTGATGAGGTCCACCGCCCCTTTGAAGGAGTGCTCGTCGCCGATCGGCAGCTGCACCGCCACCGGTCGCGGGCTGAGCCGCTGCTCCAGGGTGGCAAGGGTGCCCTTGAAGTCGGCGTGCTCCTTGTCCAGCTTGGTCATGACCAGGATCCGCGGCAGCCCCCGGCCCTCCAGCTGCCGCCAGGCGGTCTCGGTCCCCACCGCCAGATGCCCGGCCGAACTGGCGCTCACCGTGACCACGGCGGCGTCGGCCACCGCCAGCGCCTCCAGCACCTCACCGGCGTAGTCCTGGAAGCCCGGGGTGTCCAGCAGGGTGACGCGGCGGCCCCGCCAGTTCAGGGTGGCCATCCCCACCTGCACCGAGATGTGCCGGCGCTGCTCCTCCGGCTCGAAGTCGAGCGCGGTGGTTCCCTGGTCGGTGGAGCCCATCCTGGGGATGGCGCCGGAGGCGAAGAGGAGCGCCTCCGCGAGGGTGGTCTTGCCGTCGTGACTGTGGCCCAGGATCGCCAGGTTGAGCATGGGCCGCTCCACTTCCTCAGCCATGCGCCGTAGATTCTAAGGGCCTCTGGGGCCGCGGTCGGGGCCCGCCCGCTCCCCGGGCGGCCGCTACTCCCCGCGCAGCCAGGCGAGGGCGGCCCGATGAGCCTCCAGCCCGGCTCTGGTGTTGCCCTCGGGGGTTCCGCCGTACTCGTACATCTGGCCGTCCGCAGGGTGGATGGACGCGGTGGTCGTGGCCGGCAGGTTGGGGAAGTTGAAGCGGTGGCCGGCCTCGGGAAACGCCAGGTGGCGGTGGGGCCGGGGATAGCCGAAGGCGTGCAGCCGCGCCATCGCCAGCTCGGAGAACAGGCTCGAGGGCCACATCGCGTCATCCATTCCCGAGATGAGGAGGAGGCGGGCCGCCGATCGCTCCAGCGGGATCGCCGCCGCCTGGGCCGAGCCCCAGTCGGCGAGGTCGGCGCAGTAGAGGGGGGTGAGCCGGACCGGTGGAGGAAGCTCGGAGGCCGGCGACCCCTGGGGGACGTGGCCCAGGTACGGCACCGGGGCTCCGGCGCGGGTCCAGGAGGGGACGTCGGACTGCCAGGACGGGCCTCCAGAGGTGATCCCGGAGTGGACTATCCCGCTGGGCACGTACGCCACCACCGCGTCGACGGTGGGGAACGTCGCCCCCAGCAGGAGGGCGAGCTCGCCCCCTCGAGAGCGGCCCACCACCCCAACCCCGCCCGGGCGCGCCGCCCGCGGATCGTCGAGCAGCATGTTCAGCGCCCGCTCGAAGTACTCGAGAGGGATGTCGACGAGCTCCGGGGGCAGCCCCGGGTATCGGAAGTAGGGCAGCGCCATGGTGAGGAAGCCCCGCGAGGCCAGGAGTGCGCCCGTCTCCTCGTGAACCGCGCCGTCGGACCCGCCGAACGACAGGACCGGACGGAAGGGGGGAGACCCGGCCGGCACCCAGAGCGATGCGATCACCCCGTCCCGCGCCACGGCCTCCCTCGCCACTCCCGGCCCGGCCCACCTGAGGAGCACCTCCCGGGAGTCCACGGCGCGGCCATCGACCTCCAGGGTGATCTCAAAGCGGAGATCGGCCACCTGGTCGGCGAGCGTCTCCTCCCGGGCCGGCGAGGGGCCCTCGGTCCGCATCGACCAGAACAGCCCGGCGGCGTGCCGGCCGCGGTAGGTGCCGGCCAGCGGTTCGGCCCGGGCGAGGTCCAGGCGGCCCTCGGCGTCGAGGTTGAAGTCCGCCCAGCTTCTCCACTCGGAGCCCGCCCGGTCGGTCCGATGGCCCCTCAGCCGCACCGGCGCCCCGGGGCTCCCCCCGTGGACGGCAACTCGGACGTCGTCGTCGATCAGTCCCACCTCGGGCGTTATCTCCAGTTTCATCGGTCGTCCTCGGCGCCCCCGAGGTCCAGCTGTGGCCCGCGTCTGAAGGCCCCACTGCCCACCACCGAGAGGGCGCCGGTCTCATCGAGCAGCCGGCTCTGCACCCGGGCCAGCGAGCGCCCCACGTGCAGCGGCTCCGAGGTCACCGACAGCGCCCTGGTCCGGACCGGGCGCAGGTAGTCCAGGCGCAGGTCGACGGTCGACCAGTCGTGACCCGTCGCCGCGATGAGGGCGAAGACCGCGGCCACGTCGATGACGGTGGCGAGGATCCCCCCGTGGACCGCGTCGTCCTCGTCGGCCTCGAGCCACATCTCCGGCACCACCGCCGAGAGGGCGCGCCCGCCCTCCCCGAGGACGAGGCGGAGGTCGCGGTGGAGCCGGTGGGCGTCGCAGAGCGCCTGCAGTGCGCCGAGGGTCTGCTCAGTCGGCAAGGGGGACCTCCACGATCACCTTCCCGAGGCAGCGGCGCTCCTCCACCAGTTCGACCGCCTCGCCGGCCCGCTCCAGGGGCAGGACGGAGTCGATCGCGGGAGCCAGCTCGCCGGCGGCGACGAGCGCGACGAGTTGGTCGAGGTCCTGCCGCCGCCAGCCGTCCGACCCCAGCAGCGAGATCTCCCGGCCCCAGACGTAGCGGAGGTCGATGGTGGCTTCGCTTCCGCTGCTGGCGCCGCAGGTGGCCACCCGCCCGCCGAGGCGGGTGGCGCGGATGGACTGTTGCAGGGTGTCGTGGCCGATGTAGTCCACCACCACGTCGGCCCCCACCCGGTCGGTGGCCCTCCACACGGCGGAGCTGAAGTCGGAGACCGAGGTGTCGACCAGGATGTCGGCACCGAGCTCCCGCAGCCGTTGCAACTTGGCCGCCGAGGACGAGCAGGCGATGACCCGGGCCCCGGCCCGGCGCCCCAGTTGGACGCAGGCGACGCCCACCCCCCCGGCCGCCCCCAGCACCACGAGGGTCTCCCCCTCGGCGAGGCGGCACCGGCTGAAGAGCATCCGGTGGGCGGTGCCGTAGGCGATCGGCAACGCCGCGTACTGCTCGGGCGCGACCGGGCTGTCAGGAAGCAAGATGAGGTTCTCGACCGGGACCACCACGTACTCCGCCAGGCCGCCCCGGCGATCCTCTCCGAGGGCCGCCCGGTCGATCAGCGGGTCGACCAGGCAGAGGGCCCCCAGGTGCGCCTCTTCGACTCCCGGGCCCAACCGCTCCACCCACCCCACGACGTCCCCGCCGGAGATGTGGGGCAGCTCCACCTCGATGCCGGGCACCCCGCGCCGGACGAAGAAGTCGAGGGCGTTGAGGCCGCAGTACCGGACCCGGAGGCGCACCTCGCCGGGCCCGGGCTGGGGGCGCTCGATGGTCCGGTAGACCATGGTCTCGGGTCCCCCGTGTCGCTCGATCACCGCCGCCTGCATCTGCTCTGGCATCAGAGCGGCCCCGGCGGGAGGGTGTCGAGGGCCACGGGGCCGCTCGGCGTCTGGAACCAGGCACGGAGCGCGGGGGCCGCCCCGGCGCTCACCGGGAGGTCCAGCTCGAGGAGGCGGAGGACCGTCTCGATCCGGGCCGGCTCGGGGTGGATGAGCTCGAGCGCAGTGAGTTGGGATCTCCGGTCCAGCCCGCTGGTGGGGTGCCGGGAGCTGCCCCAGTCGATGAGGAAGGGGAGCGCCGACGCGCCCTCCTCCAGGTTGAGGGGGGTGAGCCTCCAGCTCAGCAGGCCGTCCGGGCTCTCCCGGCTCATCGCCTCGATCGGCCCCGGGTCCCAACCTCCGCTCCGCAAGCGGGCCACGTCCCGGTCGAGGTCTGAGGACCGAACGGCCCAACCCACCAGCCGGCCCCTCCCGAGGCGCCCCGGGCTGAGCCAGGCCGGCGCGGGGCCGTTCGCCTCGGGGTCCGGGCCGAGGACCTCCAGGTACTCCGAGCCGCCCACCCGGAGCAGGGCGTTGGCGGTCCCCCGCCCTACATGGCGCCCCCCGCCGGTGGGGCGCGCGCCCAGCAGCTCGGCCACCGCCTCCACGCCGGGGGGGAGCTCGGGCACGGCGAGGATCAGATGGTCGATCGGCACGTCAGAGGCCACAGCGGCACCGCCGGGGGCGCCCCTCCGGCCGGGCGCACCCGGCCGGAGGGCGAATCGCGGCCACTAGCCGCTCACGGTCCAGTTCTGCGGATAGATGTTCCCGACCGGGTCCTGGGGCTGCCAGCCGTGCAGGGTGTTCTTGACCACCGAGATCTGGTTGGAGAACTGGGGCAGGTACAGGACCGGCAGGTTCTTGGCGAAGAAGTTCTCGGCCGCCTCGATCGGCTGGTTGCCGGTCTGGGTGTGCTCGGCGGTGATCAGCTGGTCGGCCTCGCTGTTGCTGTAGCCCCCCGCGTTGCCGCCGGCCCCGGTGTGGAAGATCTCCCCGGCGGTCGGCAGGTAGTCCGGGTCCCACGACCATCCCGCCCACCAGGCCATGTCCCAGGTGCACGGTGTGCCGCTGGAGCACCCGAAGGCCGCGGCCTCCACGTCGCCGAAGGGGGCCTGCTTCAGGGTGAGCTGAATGCCCGCCTGGGCCAGGACCGATTGGAAGGCGGCCATCTGGTTGGAGTAGGCGTCATTCCCCGAGGTGTAGAGGATGGTGAAGCTGGCCTGCTGCCCCTGGGCGATGCCCGCCCCGCACTCGCCCGGCCCGGTGCCGGGATGCAGGCAGGACAGCACGCCGCTGCTGTCCTTCGCCCACCCGTTGCTGCTGAGGAGCGCTCGGGCGGCGGTCGGGTCGTAGGGGTAGGGGTTGCTGCTCTCGTACTTGGTCAGGTAGGGGGTGACGGGTGACAGAGGGACCGGGCCGTAGGTGGGCACGGCGTACCCGCCCCAGAACTGCTTGATGTACTGGGCTTGGTCGACCATCTTCTGGAGGGCCTGGCGGAAGTAGAGCTGGCTGAAGATCGGCCCCACGGTCGGGTTGGTGAAGTTGTACACCGCGTAGGCGATGCCCCAGAGCGGCCACGAGGCGACGGTGTAGCCGTGGGCCTTGAAGTACGAGCTGTTGTTCACCTCGGTCGGCGGGAGGTAGCCGTAGTCGATGGCGCCGCTGCGCAGCCCGTTCAGCTCCGACGCGTAGCTGGTGAAGGGCTGCTCCACCAGACGGCCGATGGTCGCCTTGGGCGTCCCCGAGTAGTTGCGGTTGGGGACCAGGACGGTGTAGGCGTTGGCCGCGTTGTAGGTCTGGAGGCGGAACGGCCCGTCGACCACCTGCCAGAGGGGGTTGGTGGCGTAGCTGAGGAGGTCCTTGGACTGCCCGTTGAGGTAGGTGTAGACCGCCGCGGCTCCGCTGGCGGTCTGGTCGTAGTTGCCGACCGGGGAGCTGGCCGCCGTCTTGTCCCAGGCGTACTGAGGAAGCGGAGTGATCTGGCTCAGCTCGTTGTACAGCAGCCACTGCTGCCCGTAGGTTTGGTTGAAGGTCAGGACCACCTGCCGGGCGGTGGGGTAGCTCTCCGAGACCAGGTTGTCGGGAAAGGCGCCGGGCACATATCCATACCAGTTGTCCTTCTCCGCGATCAGCTCGTTGATCCAGAACTCCACATCGCGGCTGGTGATCGGGTGGCCCGTGGACCACTGCCAGTTCTTGAGGTTGATGGTCACGGTGCGGCCGCCGTTGGAAAACACGGGGGCGGCGGCCAGGCTCAGCGCCGGGTTGAACACGGCGCGACCGTTGAGGCCGAACCAGTACAGAGGACGGTACATCAGCATCTGGAACTGGTTGTCGTCCACGGGTCCGGCGTCGGTCAGGCTCTGCAGGGGAAAGATGTAGGTCGAGGTCGAGTCCGGGGGGAGGGCGAAGGTCACCGTTGCCGCCTTCGGGCTCGTCGGGGCGCTGGCGCCGCACCCCGCCAGGGGCACTCCGAGGAACACCGCCGCCCCGGCCAGCGCCAGCAACCGCTGGCCCGAAGAGATCCGTCGCAGACGCGCGATTCCGATCACTGCCCTACCTCCTCCACCGCCCGGCTCCGGTCCGCGTCATTGCGGCGCCAACGGAGCGTTCTCCAACATCAACTTGCGCACCGAACTCCGATCGACCTTGCCCGTGCTGCCCACCGGCAGGTCCGGCAACAGCAGGACCCGCCGCGGGTGGGCGTAGGCGGCCGCGTGCTCCAGGCACCAGGACTTGAGGTCCTCCTCGGAGATAGACAGCCCCGGGCGCAGGACCACCGCCGCCGCCGGGGCCTCGCCCTTGGTGGGGTGGGGCAGCGCCACGACCGCGCAGTCCAGGACGGCGGGGTGGGCCAGGATCGTGGCCTCCACCTCCCGGGGGTAGACGTTCTCGCCGCCGACGTTGATCATGTCGTCCCGTCGGCTGACGTACGAGTAGTAGTTGTCGGCGTCCCGGGTCATGAGGTCCCCGGTGACCAGCCAGCCGCCCTGGAGCCGCTGTTCGGTCAGCAGGGGAAGATTGTTGTAGCCAACTGTGAGGCCGGGATTGCGCACCCAGAGCTCGCCAACCACCCCGGGAGGGGCGTCCTGGGACGGGTCATCCAGGTCGGCCAGCCGCACCTCGCAGCCGGGAAGCGGCGGTCCGAGGCTCCCCGGTTTGCGGATCCCGAATCGGGGCTCGATGAACACGTCGGGGCCGCCCTCGGTCAGCCCGTAGCCGTTCAGCAGGGGGATCCCGAACCGCTCTTCGAAGCCGGCGATCAACTCCTCGGGAACATCGGCGGACCCGACGGTGGCGAACCGGAGCGACCCGAGGTCGAGCCGGGGCATGGTGCGGGCCTCCTCCAGGATCGCCCTCAGCATCACCGGCACGCCGCCGAAGAAGGTGCACCGGTGGCGGGCGGCAACCTCCAGGGTGACCGCCGGATCGAACTGCCGCAGGATCACGAGGGAGGCGCCGGTGATGAGGCAGATTTTCAGCGTGACCCCGGCGTTCTTGTGGTACAGCGGGGCGGAGACGATGGCCCGGTCGGTCTCGTCGAGGAGCTTCCACTTGCTCACCGTGTCGGCGCACCAGATCTGCCCGCGGTGGGTGAGGAGGACCCCCTTGGGCTTGCCGGTGGAGCCCGAGGTGTAGGGCTGGAAGCAGACGTCGTCGGGGGTGGACGGGACCTCGTCGAACCGCGCGGGGGCGTCCGCCCACTCCTCGTGGGTGAGCACCGTCGGGCGGTCGACGACCGCGGCGAGCATCTGCCGGGCCCGCGAGCTCATCGCCGGTTCGGCGGCGATCATGCGCATCCCCGAGTCCGAGATGACGTGGGCGAGGCTCTCCGCGCCGAGCTTGGAGTTCATCGGCACCACCACCGCCCCGGTTCGGAGCGCGCCGAGAAGCGCCTCGACGTAGTGGTACTCGTTGGACCAGAGCAGGCCGACACGGTCGCCGGGCCGAAGGCCGGCCCGCTGCAGCGCGCCGGCGGCCCGGCAGGCCCGCGCCTCCAGCTCCGCGTAGGTGATCTGGACGTCGTCCTGGATCAGGGCAACCCGCTCCGGGTGGAGCGTCACCGCGTCGGCGATCAGGTGGCCCAGGTGGCCGATCTGCGTCAAGCCGGGCCCCCGATGGCGGCCCCACCCTGCCGGCCGCGCCGGGTGGCGCCCTCCTGCAGCCCCAAAAGGATCTCCGCTCCGGTGGCGACCCGGGCGAAGCCGCGGCGGAGCGTGCGCAGCTCCGCCCGGTGCAGCTCCGGGTCGTCGGTGGAGTTGAGGTCGGAGGCGAAGGTGACGGTGAAGCCGTGCCAGAACGCCTCGCGGGCGGTGGCCCCGCAGCAGTAGTTGGTCATCGTCCCGGTGATCACCAGGTCGGTGATCTCCCGGTTGCGCAGGATCGTCAGCAGCGGGGTGCCCTGGAAGCCGGAGTAGGTGTGCTTGAGAACCAGGAGGTCCAGCGGCCCTGGCACCAGCGGTTCGGAGAAGGCGACCGACTGGAAGAGCTCCTCCTCGAACTCCTCGGCGCCGCGCCCGATCGGCACCGCCTGCAGGGTCCGGGGAAAGTTCTCGCCGCCGAGGTCCGTCTCGTAGGCGAGGTAGATCACCAGCGCGCGCTCGGCGTGGAAGGCGTCGACGACCTCCCGGATCCGGGGCGCCTGCCGAGTGGCCTCGGGGATCCAGTAGGGAGACCAGCTGGGCTTGACGAACTCATCGATCATGTCGACGACGACCAGCGCCGTGCGGCCGGGGTCGAGGGGCCGGGGCTCGCTCGGGGCGTCGTACTGGCCCTGCGCCAGGCTGAGGATCTCCTCCTCCGTGTACGAACCCACATCAGACAATGTCAAGCCCTCCTTTGGCAAGTTGGCGTCGGTCCCGGGTGACAGCCGCGGGGAGCGGCGCACGCGAGTTCCGGTCGAGCTGCGGGCGGCCGCGGCCTGGCGGGGTGGACCGGACCCGAGCACTCGCCATCATCGGGCTTTCGGGGCGCGCTTCACGGCGGCTCGGACCCGGTCGGGAGCCCCCCGCCTCCCCGGGGCGCACCGGGGCCGGGCGCCGCAGCGTCAGGGTTGGCCCCCCCACTAGCGTGTAGCGCCCGTCGCCGAGACCAGCTCTCGGGCGACCCCCAGAGCGCCCCTCGGGTCGGAATCCGGGACGTAGTCACCGCTGGCCGGGTCCACCGAGTACCCGAGGGCGGGCCCGCGCCGGACCAGCCGCTCAAGGGACTCCAGGAAGTAGTCGACCTCGTCGCGGGTGGACCCAAGGCCGAGGCTGAGTCGCACCGCGCCGGGGACGCCGGCGTGGTCGCCCGCCGCCAGCCGCCGCCGCACCTGCTCCACGTCCTTGGCTTCGACCGAGAGCAGGTGGATCATCAGCGGGTGGGCGCAGAAGCAGCCGTGGCGGACTCCGATCCCGTACTCGGCGCTCAGCGCCGCGGCCACCAGGCTGTGCTCGGACCGGTCGACGTTGAAGGACATCACGCCGGTCCGGACGGTGGCGTCCGGCCAGAGTGAGTACAGGGTGACCCCGGGCATCCCCGCCAGGGCGTCGCGGGCGTACGACGCCAGCTCCTGCTCCTCGGCCCAGACCCGGTCCATCCCGTATGAACCCAGCTCGCTGACGGCCGCCGCCAGGGCCACGGCGCCGACCACGTTCGGCGACCCGGCCTCCTGGCGAGCGGGGACCGAGGACCACTGGACGGTCGTGTCGGTCACGAAGTCGACCGCCCCACCGCCCCGCAGGAAGGGCTCGCCCCGGGCCAGCCAATCGGCCCGACCGAGCAGGAGCCCAACACCGAAGGGGGCGTACATCTTGTGCCCGGAGGCCACCAGGTAGTCCGCGTCCAGCTCGGCGATGCTCACCGCCATGTGAGGGGCGATCTGGGCTGCGTCCACCAGGAGGCGGGCTCCGAAGTGGTGCGCCACCCGGGCAAGTTCCGCCACCGGCCAGACCTCGCCGGTTACGTTGGAGGCGCCGGTGACCGCGACCAGGTCGACCGTCTCCGAGCCGGAAAGGGCGGCGGTGAGGGCCCGTACCGCCTCGGCCGCATCTCCGGGCACCGGGAGGCACGACAGGCGCAAGCCCTCCCGCCGCCACGGCAGGAGATCGGCGTGATGCTCGGAGCAGAAGGTCACCACCGAGGTCGAGCGGGGAAGGCTCGCCGCCAGCAGGTTGACCGCGTCGGTGGTGTTGCGGGTGAAGACGACCACGTCGCCGGGGCGGCCTCCGAAGAACTCCGCCACCCGCTCGCGGGCCCCCTCGTAGGCGGCTGTGGAGACCTGCGACTTGAAGCCCGCTCCCCGGTGCACGCTGCTGTAGTAGGGAAGGAAGCGGTCGACGGCGTCCGCCACGGCGACCAGCGCCGGGGTGCTGGCGGCGTAGTCGAGGTTCACATACCGCCGGGAGCCCCCGGTCAGCAGCGGAACGTCCATCTCCGAGCCCACCAGCGCCGGGGCGCCTCCCGCCCGCCGCTCCACCCTCTCAGACACGGGACTCGGCCTCCGGGTGGGGCAGGGTGATCGGCATCATCGTCACCTCGTCGCTGGAGACGAGCGCGTCGAGCACCATTCGCTGCGACGACCTGACCTGGGCGACGGCGACGCGCCGAGCCAGGTCGGCATCCCCGGCCAGGATCGCCTCGAGCAGATCCCGATGCTCGTGCACGATCTCCTCGGCCCGGGAGCTCAGCAGCAGTCCGATCCTGAAGAGCCGTTCCATCTGCACCAACATGATCTCGAGGATGTGGGTCAACCTCTGGTTGCCCGCCGCCTGCCCCACCATCAGGTGGAAGCGGGTGTTGGCCTCCAGGAAGCGGTCGACGCTGGTGGTGTCGCTGGGCGAGTAGGTGCTGGCACAGAGGTCTTCCAGGGTTCGCAGGTCGGCCAGGCGGACCGCCTGGGTGGCCGCCAATCCGGCCGCCTCTCCCTCCAGAAGGACCCGCAAGGCGAAGAGCTCCCGGGTGTCGCGGATGGTCACCTCGGAGGCCCGGTACCCCGCGCTGGGGTCCATTGCGACAAAGCCCTCGTGGCGGAGCCTCATCAGCGCCTCCCGCACCGGGGTCTTGCTGAGGCCGAGCTCGGCCGCGATCTGCGCCTCGGTGAAGCTGCTCCCCGGCGGAATCTCCAGCTTGGTGATCCTGCCGCGCAGGTCCGCGTACACAGTATCCGACAGGGACTCAGATGACATATCTCACGGTGCCGGCCAGTGTATCAGCGGCCCAGCCCCAGTGTCTCGAGGTGCGTCTTGGCCGTGGCGGGCCCACGGCCGGCGCTTTGGCGGCACACTTTCCCGGTGTCCGCGTACCTGATTCCCCTGGCCACCGGCAGCTCCCCGGAGGGACCCTGGGCCACCGTGGAGGTGGAGGGGGGGGCCGGCCGGGGGAGCTGGCCGGCCCCCCCGGGGCCGCCCAAGATCGAGGTCGTCGGCGACCGCATCCGGGTGACCGGCCTGGCCGCGGAGCTGGCCCTCCTCGGCCGCGCTCGGGGCTCGGCTCCGGGAGGGGTGGAGCTGCGCCGAGCGGCGGCGGCCCTGCTCCGCCCCCCACCGCCCCTGCGCCTCGGTTCCCACCGCTGGGTGTTCGGACGGCGGACCCTCATCCTCGGAGTGGTCAACGTCACCCCGGACTCGTTCAGCGGCGACGGGGTCGGAGCGTCTCCCGCCGCCGCCCTGGAGCGCGCCCGGGCCCTCGTGGCGGCCGGGGCCGACGGCCTGGACCTGGGTGGGGAGAGCAGTCGGCCGGGTCACCAGCCGGTCTCGCTGGAGGAGGAGCTGGCCCGGGTGGTCCCGGCGGTACGGGCGATCGCCGGCGAGCTGGACGTCCCGGTGTTCGTCGACACGGTGAAGGCGCCGGTGGCCATAGCCGCCCTGGAGGCGGGGGCCGTGGGCGTCAACGACATCTGGGGTTTGCGGGGCGACCCGGGGATGGCCGGGGTGGTCAGGGCGCGCGGAGCCGCGGTGATCTGCATGCACAACCAGGAGGGAGTGGCCTACCGGGATCTGGGCCGGGAGCTGGCCCTTGGGCTGGGGGAGTCGCTGGCCGTGGCCGAGAAGGCCGGGATAGCCCGTTCCCAGGTCGTCCTGGACCCCGGGATCGGCTTCGGGAAGACACCCGAGCAGAGTCTTACGGCTCTCAGCCGGCTGCGCCTTCTGACCCTGCTGGGAGCCCCCCTCCTGGTGGGCACCTCGCGCAAGTCGATGGTCGGGTGGCTTCTCGGCAACCGGCCGGTGGAGGACCGGCTGTGGGGGACCGCCGCCACCGTCGCCTGGGCGGCCACCGCCGGAGCCCACATCGTCCGGGTCCATGACGTGGCGGAGATCAGCGACGTGGTTCGGGTGGTCGACCGGTTGCGGGCCGCGGAGGCGGGTTGAGCGTGATGGCCCCTGGGGACACCCACCGAGCGGTCCTGGCGCTCGGCTCCAACCTCCCGCCGCGGGAGCACCACCTGGATCTGGCGCTCACCCGGCTGGCCGAGGTCGGGGTCATGGTCCGGGCCGCGACCGAGCGCTGGAACACCCGCCCCGTCGACGCCCCCCCCCAGCCTGACTTCCTGAACCAGCTGCTCCTGGTGGAGGCGGCGATCGAGGATGGAGGGTGGCTGGAGGCGGCCCAGCGGTGCGAGGGGCCACGGCGCCGCTGGGTGCCCAAGGGCCCGAGGGAGCTGGACGTGGACGTGGTCCTGGTGGAGGGCGTGGTCAGCTCGGACTCTCGCCTGGTCCTGCCCCACCCCGCCCTCGGGACCCGGCCCTACCTTCTCTCCGGCGCCTCCCGCCTGGTTCCCCTGTGGCGCCCCCTGCCCGGCGGGCCGACAGTGGCCGAGCTGGCCCGAGCGCGGCTCCCGCCGGAGTGGTGGCCCTGAGTCAGAGCGGGAGGCGGTCGGCCAGCGCCGGGGTGGCGCGGAGGGTGGCGGCCACCATGGAGCAGATCGGTTCCAGGTCCTGAGGCTCACTGAGGTCGAGGTACCAGCTCTGCTCGGCGGTGAACTTCTCGACCCAGGTCGCCCCCTCCCTGAAGCCGAGGTGGAGGTGGACCACCCGGGCGTCCTGGTCGGGCAGCACCCGGGACAGCAAGTCCTCGACGGTGGCGAACCACGCCGACACCTCGCCCAACTCGGCGAGCTGATACCCCCCGTCCCCGAGGTCGTACTCCACCACCACGTCTACTCCCGGGTGCGGCCGCCCCTCCCGATGGCTGCACGGCTCCCCGGGCTCGTGATACAGGTCGCACTCACTGCCCGGCCCGTAGGTGCTGAGGTAGGTGAGGAGGGCGTCCCAGTGAAAGTGGATGGAGGCCTGGTAGCGCGGTGGGAACTCGGCCGCCTCCGGGTGGACGCTGCAATGGAACGTCCGGTCCCCGGAGCTGGGCTCGACCTCGTGGTTGATGTCCTCGACCACCAATCCCGCCCGCTCCAGCCCCTCCAGGAGGTCTGACGCCAACTCCTCGTACACCGGGAAGTAGTAGGCGTCCTCATCGGCCGGCTGCGGGCCCTTGGCGTTCACCCCCGGCTCCAGCGCCGAGCCAAGCGGCGCGCCCTCTCGGCGGCGGTCAAGACGCCGCCGCCTCCTGGGACCAGTGGCAGCCGCCGACAGCCGAGGTAGCGGACCCGCCGCCCGTTGAAGCCTCGCTTGAACTGGGCGAGCCCATGCCACGGGTGGTCGGGACGGTCATCCTCGGGGATCCCCCACAGGTCATAGTCGGTGCAGCCCTCCTCGCGTGCCTCAATCATCGCGCGCCAATGCAGCAGGTAGCTGGGCATCGCCTCCCGGTGCCGGCCGGTGCCGCCTCCATATAGGTACACGAGCTCCCCGCCACAGCGCGCCACCAGGATCCCGGCGGCCACCTCGCCCTCCACCTCGGCGACCATCACCGCGGCCGACCGCCCGAGGTTCTCCAGCACCAGCTCCAGGTGCTGCCGCGAGGGCAGGTTGATTCCCTGCCGCCCCTCGGTGGCCCGCAGGCACTGCGACAGCTCCTCGGCGCTGCCCTGCCGGACCGCCGTCCCCCGCCGCTCGGCGAGGCGCACGTTGTACCTGGTCTTGGGATGGAACGAGGCCAGGATCACCTCCGGGGGCGGACGCAGGTCGACGACCACCGAGGCCAGCGGCTGGCGGGCGGGGATCGTGGCCCAGGCGCGCAGGGGGTGGCCCACGGGCACTTCCTCCGCCGGCCAGGGCGGCTCCACCTCGATCGCCAGCGCACGCTGCCGCCGACCCAGCTGGACGAGGGAGCGGGTCACCGCCGCAAAGGCCTCCCCGTCCGCGGGCAGGCAGGCGGGCCCTCTTGGGACGTACACCCGGGTGGCGCCGGGGAAGCCCCGGGGCCCGACCAGTGCGGTGACCGGCAGCTGCCCCGACCCGAGCTCAACCAGCAGCCGGTGCACCCTCCAGCCCGCACCGGCCTGGACCTCTCCCCAGCCGTGAGTCTGGAGCAGGCTGGGCACCGGGGCCGAGAGCAGCATCCGGTCCCATTCCCGGGCGGCTGGGGGGTCTGACATCAGGCGGACCATTCTGGCAGGGGCCGTCCTTCGAGCCGAGGGGCCAACCCGGAAGTGCGGCCCGCCTGTGCTAGTATCGCGCCGACCGACCGGGGAGGGTCGGTCTGCCGTTGCAGACCGTGAGGAGACTTTCCACAACTTGCAGAACCAGGGCAGCATAGGGCCGGCCACGGTGGCCGAACTGCTCCAGACGATGCAGCAGGACCGGGCAACCGGGACCCTCACTCTGGAGAGCGGGAGCCGCGCGTGCGCGCTTCACTTCCTCTTCGGCCACCTTTTCCACGCCACCGGCGATGGGGGGGAGGGCGAGGACGCGGTGATGTCGGCGCTCACCTGGACCACCGGCACCTACAACTTCAACCCAAGGGCCAAGCTGCCTCCGGAGGAGACCATCAACAGCTCCACCGACGACCTGCTCCGGCAGTGGGAGCGCGGCGCCAGCCCGGTCCGGTCGGCGACCGTGGAGATGCTTGCCGGCTCGCCCGGACTGGTGGCGAGCCCGGTGTCCCCGGCGACGGACAGCTGGGCGGGCGGCGGCGCCGATGGGGATGAGGAGGTGGCTGACATCCAGCCCTTCCGGGCGCCCCCGCCGCCGGCGCAGTACGTCCCGGCCGCCCGTCCGTCGGCCCCGGCCCCTGCCCCTGCCCCGGCGGCGGCCCGCCCCGCCGCCCCCCAGGCCCCGGCTCGAGCGGTCCCGCGTCCGCCGTCGGCGCCGACCCTGACCCCGGCCCCCAAGCCGCCGGCGGGGGCCACCCGGGCCCAGCTCTCGGTGCTGGTGCCGATGCCCAGCGGGCCGGCGCTGCACGCCGGCTTGAAGGCCTCCTTCGTCAACTTCCCGATGCTCCTCAAGACCCTCAGCCAGGACGGGTTCTCCGGATATGTGGCGGTGCTGGGCGAGACCGATCGGCAGCGCCGCGGCGACATCCTCTTCCGCGAGGGCGAGGTGCTGCAGGGGCAGCAGCGCAGCGACGGCAACTACCGGCGGGGCAAGCCGGCCATCCAGGAGCTGGTGGCGCAGGTGGGCCGGGGCCAGGGGCTGATCGACGCGATCGAACTCCCCGCTGACCTGGTGGCCGCGGTGGCGCCGCTGATCGTCGCCACCACCGTCTTCGTCAACCTGCCGGCGCGGATCCTGGACTTCGAGGCGCTGATCGAGTACATCGCCGAGCAGCGGATCAGCGGTGGGATCCTCGTCAGCCACGGCGACCAGGTGGCGGTGGCGCTCCTCGGCGAGGGAACCCCCCGCGGCAGCTACAGCAGCTCGGCCGCCGAGCTCTCGGAGGGACCGCAGGTGGCGGCCGCGGCGTGCGCGGAGCGGGAGGCCCGGATCGACGTGGTGGCCTCCCCCGGGCAGGCGACCCCGAGCATCGATTTGGCGGAGATCGGCTGACCGCTGCGCCACCTCGCTGGTGGGCTCTCCTGGTGCCGCTCGCGGCGGCGGTTGCCCTCGGCCCGGTCCTCTCCGCCTGCGGCCCGGTCGCCCCGCCGCAGATCACCGCGGTGAAGCCGGCGCCCAGCCAGGGAGGCACCCCCACCAACATCGTCTTCACCATCACCTTCAGCGTGCCGATGAACCACGGGTCGGTGGAGAGCCGCCTCACGATTCGCAGCCGCCGCGGCAAGCCTCCCCCGGGTTGCGACATCCACCTGGCCGCGATCGGGCGGCCCACCGGCTGCTACTTCAGATGGAGCGACGGCAGCCGGGTGATGAAGCTGTTCCACCCGGCACATCCCCTCGCCGTGGTCACCACCTATCGCGTCGACGTCGCCGGTGGCATCCGCTCCGCGTCCGGGGTGGTCAACTCGCTGGCCCACTCCTGGGGATTCTCGACCGAGGGGGGCCCCTCGCTCTCCTCCACCTTCCCCGCCTCCGGAGGGACGCTCGGCCCCGACCAGGCCCCGGCGCTCAACTTCGATCGGGCGATGGAGCTCAAGGCGGTGGCCGCAGCCGTGACCATGACGCCGGCGCCGCCCGGCGGATACCAGATCGCGGCCAACCCCACCGTGCCGGGCCGCTTCCTCATCGAGCCGGCGCGCCCCCTCCTGCCCGGGACCACCTACACCGTCTCGGTCACCCGGGCGGCGCTGGACGTGGACGGCAACCACCTTCAGGCGGCCGCCCGGTTCAAGTTCGCCGTCTCCCCCCGGGGTTCGGTGCCCGGCCTCGAGTTCCCGGCGGGGCCGACCACGGGTGGCTACACCTCGGTATTCGCCAGCGCCACCCCCGAGCAGACGGGGGATCCGGCCGGCCTTCGCCTGCTGGCCACCGCGCCGGCCGGGCAGAGCTACAGCCTGGCGGCGGGCTCGCCGAACGGCCAGTACCTGGCAACCGAGCTGGCCGGCGGTCACTCGCTCAAGGTCTTGGATCTCTCCACCGGCAAGACCGCCTCGGTGCTGGGGAGCACCGGCAGCACCCTGGTGGCCTGGTCTCCCAACAGCCAGGAGCTGGCCTTCCTCGCCCAGGGGTCGCTGCGCGTCTACACCCTCGCCACCAACCAGACGGTCACCCTGTCGGCCTCGGCGACGCTCGGCGGTCCGGTGGGATGGAGGTCCGACGGGGAGGTGCTGGCGGCGGTCGCCGGGACCACCGGCTCCCCCGCCCGGATCGCCCTGCTCAGCCCGTCGCTCAGCGCGGTCACCTACCTGTCCCCGACCTCGACGGTGACGGCGGCTTCGGGGTCCCCGGTGTGGAGCCCGCAGGGCGACGCCCTCGCCTTCTCCGTCGGCAGCGGCACGGCGCCCGCGGTCTGGCTGTACAGCCCGAGCGCGGGCGCGACGCCGTTCACCGAGCTCACCCACCAGGGGGGGATCCCCCTGGCCTTCCTCAACTCCTCCACCCTCCTGATCCGCGAGCCGTCGGGTGAGCTCGCCTCGCTGGCGGTGACGGGAGGGGCGATATCCCCGCTGGTGGGGCCCGTGGACGGCTCCTACCCGCAGGATTTCGCGGTCGCGCCGGCGGGCCGCCAGCTGGCGTTCACTCGGCGGGCGGGCGGCTACCTGCAGCTCTTCCTCGCCAACACCAGCGCCACCTCGGTCACGGCGCTCACCAGCTTCGGGCCGGCGACCCCGCTCGACGCGGGGCCGCCGGTCTTCATCGGGGAGGGGGGTTGAGCCGGTCCGGGGCCGCTGGGTCGGGGACGGGGGAGCCGGGCACCCTGGCCCCCGGGCCGCCCGCCGCCCGGGTGGTGTGGTGGCACGCGAGCCGGCCCGCCACGCTCGCGGCGTCGGTGGCGCCGGTGCTGGTGGGCATCGGACTGGCGGCCCGCCTGGGCCGGTCGGGGCTGGCGCCGAGCCTCGGGGCGCTGGGGGTGGCGGTGGCCCTTCAGTTCGGGGTGAACTACGCCAACGACTACTCCGACCACCGGCGCGGGGCGGACGACGCCAGCCGGGTGGGGCCCCAGCGGGCGTCCGGCTCCGGGGTGGTCTCGCCCCGCTCGGTCCTCCTGGCGGCGACGGCCTCCTTCTCGCTCGCCGCGGCCCTCGGGATCTGGCTGGCCTCCATCTCCTCCTGGTGGCTCATCCCCGCCGGCGCGGTCTGCATCCTCGCCGCCGCCGGGTACACCGGCGGGCCCTTCCCGTATGGCTACCGCGGCTACGGCGAGCTGGCGGTCTTCCTCTTCTTCGGGGAGGTGGCCACCTGCGGCACCGTGTTCGTGGAGAGCGGGAGGGTGCCGCTGGCCGCGCCGTTCGCAGCCATCCTCCCCGGCGCCCTGGCCGCGGCGGTGCTGCTGATCAACAACATCCGGGACATCGACACCGACCGGGCGGCCGGAAAGCGGACCCTGGCGGTGCAGCTCGGCCGGGCCCGGGCCCGCCGCCTCTACCTCGGGCTGCTGGGCCTCGCCATGGCGGTGCCGCTCATCCTGGCGATCCCGGCGCTGGCCCGGGCCGAGGTGCTGCTGGTCTGGGTGTCGGTCCCGCTGCTGGAGGGGCCGGTGCGCAACTCCGGCTCGGGCCGTCCCGAGGACCTCATCCGGGGGCTGAAGCAGACCGCGGGGCTGCTCCTCCTCGCCTGCACCCTGCTCGCCGTCGGGCTCTGGATGGGCTGAGCGCTCAGCCCTGGCGCCCGGCGACCGCCGCCCAGGCCGGGGCCAGGCCGTACTCGGGCAGGAGGACGTCGACGGTGCGCTCCCAGGTGAAGCGCTCGGCCCGGCGCCGAGCCGCCTGCCGCATCGCCCGGTTGGCGGCCCGGTCGGCGGTGAGCACTCTCGCCATCGCCGCCGCGTACTGCTGGGGATCCCGGCCGTCCACCAGATGCCCGGTCCGCCCGTCGGCGACCACCTCGCGCAGCCCGCCCACGGCCGAGGCCACGACCGGGGTGCCGCAGGCCTGGGCCTCCAGCGCGACCAGACCGAAGGACTCGGTGTGGGACGGGACCACCACCAGGTCCGCCAGGCAGTACAGGAGGGCGAGCCGCTCCTGGGGCTGGGCCCCGAGAAAGGCCACGTCGTCGGTGAGCCCCAGCCCCTCGGTCCGCTGCAGCATCTCCCGGCGCTGGCCCACCCTCTCGCCCTCGCTGCTCAGCTCCCCGACGAACAGCAGCTTGGTCCGGCCGCCGAGCTGGGGGTGCCCCTTCAGCACCGAGAAGGCGTCGAGGAGCGTGTCCGGACCCTTGAGCGGCTCCAGCCGACCGGCGAAGAGGATCACCTTGGAGCCGTCCAGCCCCATCCGGCGGCGCAGCCGCTCGGCGTTCCGGGGCTGGAAGCGGACCAGGTCGACCCCCGGCGGGGCCACCACGCACTGGCCGGGCCGCGCCCCGTAGTGGTGGTGGAGGGCGTGGGCCTCGCCGCCGGTGTTCACCACCAGCCGGGCGCCGGCGGCCACGGTGCGCCGCTCGGCCAGCAGCCGCTCGGGGCCGTCGCCATCGAACCCAGCCTCGCCCTTTACCGCCGCCAGCGTGTGGGCGGTGTGCAGCCAGGGGAGCTCGAGGTCCGCCGCGAGCGCCGCTCCCGCCTCCCCGCTCAGCCAGTAGTGGCTGTGGACCGCGATGTACCGGCGCCGCGCCCCCCGGGTGTAGCGCCGCACCGCTTCCAGGTACTCCTGGCGGGTGAGCGGGAGCTGGTGCTTGGCGAGCGGGCGCGGCGGGCCGGCCTCCACGGCGATGACCCGGCTGCGCGGTCCCATCGCCTGCTCGTCCGGTTGGTCCGGGTCGCTCTTGCGGACAAAGACGTCGGTGTGGACCCCCCTCGCCCCCAGCTCCTCGCAGACCGCCCGGACGTACACGTTCAGGCCGCCGTTCTCGCGGTTGCCAAGGCGCGCCAGGGGGGAGGCGTGCAGGGAGATGAAGGCGATGGTCGGCTCCCCCCCCGCCGAATGGGGGGCGGTCAAAGTGAGCCCCCGGTCATCTCCACCCGGAGCCGGACCAGGAACTGGTCCTGGGCCCCGAGGCGGTACTTGTAGGGCTCGTTGCCGCGCAGCAGGTCGGCCTGGGTGCAGCCGGCGGCGATCGCCCCCCGCAGCCCCTCGGCGACGCAGAGCAGCCCCGGGGACAGATGGGCCTCAGCCGGGTCGTATCCCGAGTTGTACAGGTACCAGACCCCGCCGGTGCAGAAGCCGAAGGTCCCGGCGACCAGCTCTCCCCCGGCCTCCAGCAGCGCCAGGCGGAGCCATCCGCGCTCCTCGAGCCGGCCGGCCACAAGGCGGAAGAACCGTTCCACCTTGGGCGTTAGGAAGTCGGCCTTGTCCGGCCGGCTGGCCCGAAGCAGCCAGAGGAACCGGTCGAGCGCCGGCTCCAGACCCAACTCCGCCGGGCCGCGGAGCGTCCAGCCCGGCCTCTCGTGGTCCAGGCGGCGCAGCTTGCGGCGCAGCTCGTGCCGGTCCTTCTTGCCGAGGCGCAGGGTGAGGTAGGCCTCGAAGTCCGCGGGGAGCTCCAGCGCCGGGCTCACCTCCTGGGGGGCCGAGCTGTGGGACAGCCCCAGGTCGTCGGCCGCCCTCTCCAGGGCGGGCAGCTCCGCTCCCCAGTCGCGGAGGAACTGCAGGTCCAGCAGCTCGGCCCCGATGGCCGCGGCCCACCTCAGGACCTCGGCGGCAACCTCGCCTTCCCTCCCCGGCTGGGCGAGGAACCCGAGCTGGTCGGAGAGGTCCTCGCCCCCGGCGAAGAGGAGGTGCCGGGGCTCCCCCCGGGGCACGCAGAGCGGGACCACCGCCACCGGATCCTCGCCGGAGAAGATGAGCAGGACCCGCGGTTGGTAGGAGTCCTGGAAGACCTCCCACCAGCTCTCCTGCCACTCCCAGCTGAGGAACGGGTTGATCGCTGGCTGGGCGGACTCCAGCTGGCGCCAGACGGTTCGGAGCCGCCCCAGGCCGGCAACGGTGTCCACCACCCGGACGGTCATCTCCGTGCCCGTGACCTTCAGCTCAGAGGACACCCCGGTGGGCGCGGTACATGAGGCCCCGATTCTGGTACACCCCGGATGATTGGCACAGGGACACGGGTCCTTCCCGCCATGTCCTGCTCTCCACTCTACCATCGAGAGCGAATTTCCACCCAAGCAGGTAAGGAAGCCCCTTGTCCGAAGCCGCCGCCGACGTCCAGCTCTGGGTCACCAGCACCGGTGGTGGGCACCGCCGGGTCGCCGAGGCCGTGCGTGCGGCCCTGAGGGAGTCCGGAGGGCCCGCCCTCAAGGTGGCGATCGACGATCCGCTCCGGGTCGGCGCCCTCCCCCAGGCTCGGCTGCTGCTGGGAGGGTACGGGCCGGTGGTCCGGTGGGCCCCGGCCCTCTGGGGGGCGCTGTTCTGGTCCTTCTCGCTGCCGGTGGCCCGGCGCTCCCTGGAGCTGTTCCTGCTCTCCGGAGTGCAGGTGCCGATGGCCCGGACCACCCGCCGCCGCCAGCCCCGGGTCGTGGTCAACCTCCACCCCCTCCTGGGCCCGGCGGCGCTCCGGGCGGCGCGCGAGACCTCGGCGGCGATGCTGACCGTGATCACCGACCTCACCCGGGTGCACCCCGGCTGGCTGTCGCCAAGGGGCATCCCCCTCCTCAGCCCCTCCGAGGCCGCCACCCTCTCCTGCGTCCGGCAGGGGGTGGACCCGTCCCTGGTGGAGACGACGGGCCTCCCGGTCGACCCCCGCCTCAAGCCCATCTCCCCGGCGGAGCGAGCCGCGATCCGCGCCCGGCTAGGCCTCGACCCGGACCTCCCCTGTCTCCTCGTCTCCGGCGGGGCCGAGGGCGCCGGCAACGTCCGCCACCTCCTGGAGGAGTTGGACGAGGTCGGTCCGAGGATCCAGGTGGTCCTCTTCAGCGGGCGCAACCTGCTGCTGCTGCGCTGGGCGCGGGCCCGGCGCTGGAGGATTCCCCTCATCGCCCTCCCCTTCCTCAACGATCCCACGGACTGGCTTCTGGCGGCCGACGCCTACCTCGGCAAGGCGGGCCCGAGCGCTCTGGCCGAGGGAGCCGCGGCCGGGATGGCGCTGATCCTCACCTCCGCCCTGCCGGGCCAGGAGCAGGCCAACTTGGAGTGGGCGACCCGCGCGGGGGTCGCAGTGGACGCCCGTGCCCCGGGCGCCTTGGCAGAGCTGATCCCCTCCCTGCTCCGGGACCAGGAGGCGGGGCTGCGCTCGCTCCAGGAGCGCTCCCTCCAGAGCGCCTCCCCCCTCGCCGCCCAGCGCGTGGCCGCCGCCATCCTGCGGAGGCTCTGACCCGTCAGCTTTCCACCTGGAAGCGCAGCCGCCGCACCGGCGGGGAGCCCACCTTGGAGTTCACCGCCGCCAGAAGGGCCACCGACTCCATCTGCAGCTGGTGGGCGATGGCGGGGTGGGCGCAGGCCACGACCAGGGTCCCTCCCTCCAGGGAGGTAACCCTCACGTGAGGACGCAGGTACTCGCCGCAGGCGTCCTGGAAGGCGGCCTGGGCTCGGGCCAGCCGGACCTGGCGCTGAAACCCCAGCTTCCGCACCACCCTTGGAAGGATCTCCCCTATCCCCTCCACCTCAGCCCCCGCCTCTCGGCGCGACCCGCCCCCGGCGCACCTCCAACACCTGCGACAGCCGGACCACCTCACCCAGGCCGTGGTCCTCGGTGGCGGTCACCAGGGACTGCTCCACCCCCATCCCCCCCGCCAGTTCCTGCACCAGGCCGGCTCGGTGGGAGAGGTCCAGCTCGGAGAGGACGTCGTCCAGCAGCAGGACCGGGGCCTCCCCCCCGTGGCTGAGGTGCTGGGCCACCTCCGCGGCCTTCAGGGCCAGCACCGCGGTTCGCTGCTGGCCCTGCGAGGCGAACTGTCGGGCCGCACGGCCCCCAAGGCAGATCTCGAAGTCGTCTCGGTGCGGGCCGACCACCGTCTGGGCCCGGGCCACCTCCTCGGCCCGGGAGCGGTCCAGCGCCCGGGTCATCCTCTCTGCCCAACTTCCGCCCTCGGGGTCGTCGATCCCCGGCTTGTACACCAGCGACAGCGGGGTGGGCTCGCCGATCCTGAGGGCCGCCGCCGCCGCCAGCGGCGTTGCCTCCTCCAGGTACCCCTCCCGCGCTTCCATGATCGCCGCCGCCGCCTCGACCAGGGGGCCGGTCCACGGTTCCAGCTCCTGGTCTTTGGCCGCGCCATCCCGGACCGCCCGAAGGACCGAGTTGCGCTGCTCCAGGGCCCGGCGCAGGCGGCTCAGCGAGATGGCGTACGCGGGGAACAGCTGGCAGAGCACCACGTCCAGCATCCGCCGTCGCGGCTCGGGTCCCGCCTTCACGATGAGGAGGTCCTCTGGCCAGAAGGAGACCACCCGCAGCCGGCCGAGGTACCGGGCCACCGGCTGGGGATTGCCATCCACGCGCAGGGTGCGCACCCATCTCCTGGAGGGGGGCTGGAATCTCCAGCGCAACTCCAGGACCATCTCCCTGCCCTCCTCCCCGCCCGCCTGGACAGTCGCCGACACCCCCATCTCCTGGCTGCCCCAGGCGACCAGGTCGGTGGTCACCCCCCCTCGCGGCGCCCTGGTCAGCGCCAGCGTGGAGAGGCCCTCCAGCAGGCTGGTCTTCCCCGCCCCGTTGGGTCCGACAAGGAGGTTGGCCCCGGGCAGCAGCCGGACGGCAGCTTCCGGGTAGGACCGGAAGTTGAGCAGCCGCAGCTCCAAGATCCGCACGTTGGGGCTGGGCGCCCCTAGATCGCCACCCGGACGGGCATGATCACGTAGCGGTAGGTGTCCTCTCCGGCCGCCCTCACCATCCCCGGAGCCAGCGGCCCGTTCAGGATCAGCTCCACCTCGGGGCAGTCCAAAAGGCCGAGGACGTCGCTGACGTACCGGGCGTTGAAGGCGATCCCCATGTTCTCGCCCTCGATGCTGGCATCCACAGAGGCCACGTTGTCCCCCACCTCGTTGGTGTTGGCGGACAGCACCAGCTGCGAGCTCTCGCAGCGGATCTTGAGGACGTTGGCGGCGTCCCGGGCGAACAGCGAGACGACCCTGGTGGTCCGGCGAAGCTCGTCCGTGGAGGCCCGGACCGTGGTCTGGGCCCCCTGGGGGATCACCTTCTCGTAGTTCGGGTACACGCCATCGATGAGGCGGCTGGTGAGGGAGTAGCCGGGGAGGTCGAAGCGCACCTGGGCTCTCGATCCGCCGACCGAGAGGGTCACGGCTCCAGGGCTGGAGAGGACCGGCTTGAGAAGCCGAGCGAGCTCCGCCAGCGCTCTCGCCGGGATGATCACCGAGAGGTGATCACCGACCCCGGCGCTCCCCTCGGCCACCAGCAGCCGCCGCACCGCCAACCGGTGTCCATCGGTCGCCACCAGGGTGATCTCGCTGCCCCCCATCTCCGCCAGAACCCCGGTGTACACCGGGCGCCCCTCGTCGCCGCTGGCGGCGATCACGGTCTGCTCGATCGCGCCGAGCAGGGTCTGCGGGTCCAGCTCCACCTGCACCCCGTCAGCCACGTCGGGGAGCGGGGAAAACTCGGCGGCGTCAACGCCGCGGATGTGGGCGTCGAACCGGCCGCTCTGCAGGCGTACCGTCTGGTGGACCTGGTCCAGCTCCCAGTTCAGTGGCGCCTCGGGCAGGGAGCTGACGAACTCGGAGAGGATCCGAGCCGGGACCGTGATGCTGCCCGGCTGTTGCACCTCGGCCGCCAGGGTGTGCCGAATGGTCAGGTCGATGTTGGTGGCGGTGAGCTCAATCGCGCCCTCCCTCGCCTGCACCAGAACATTGCTGAGTATGGGCAGGGTGTTGCGGCTGGAGATCGCCCGGGTCACCGCCGACAGACCTGCCCCCAGCTGCTGGGGCGAGATCGTGCACTTCACCTTTGAGTCCTCCTTGAAGCCAGGGCGCGCGGGCGGTCTCCACAGCCCAGACCCGCAGCTAGAGACGAGATTTGGAAACGTAGCCATAGTAGGGGAGTTGACGCTGGGGAAAGACCCCTTTTTGGAAGTCGGAACTCCTGTGCAAAGACGGTGGACAAGTAGGCCCCCGGAGAGGTGGTTTCCCACCGCTTAGCCCCTGGTCCGGTATGTCCCCAGGCGGGGGCAGGCGCTCCCCAGGGGATCTGGAAAAGCTGTGTTGAGAGCATCAGGCTCCCCGCAGCAGTTCACGAAGGCGGGCCAGGTCCTCGAGAACCTTGGGGTCCTCCTTGGCGTCGTTGGAGATCTTCTCGTAGGAGTGGAGGACTGTGGTGTGGTCCCGGCCGCCAAACGCCTGGCCGATCGCCGGCAGGCTCATCGCGATCTCCTCCCGGATCAGGTACATGGCGATCTGGCGGGGAAAGACGATGTGCTTGTCCCGGCGTTTGCTGGTCATCTCCACGACCGAGATGCCGTAGTAGTCGGCCACCACCGCCTGGACCGCGTCGACCGAGAGGGGGCGGGCATCGGCGGTGGGGATGATGTCGCGGAGAATCTCCGCCACCTCGTCCAGGTCAGGGCTGCCTCGCCCGGTGATCGAGGCGTGTGCCAGGACCCTGGTGAGCGCTCCCTCCAGCTCCCGGATGTTCTTCTTGATGTGGTGGGCGATGAAGGAGAGGACCTCCTCGCTCAGCCACCCCTGCGACGGGCTGAGCTTGCTCCGCAGGATGGCCAGCCGGGTCTCGAAGTCGGGGGGTTGGATGTCCACCATCAGGCCGCCCTCGAAGCGGGTGCGAAGTCGCTCCTCGAGAGTGGGGATCTCGCGGGGCGGGCGGTCGGAGGTGATAACGATCTGGCGATTGACCTCCTGGAGCGCGTTGAAGGTGTGGAAGAACTCCTCCTGGGTCCGATCCTTGCCGGCGAGGAACTGGATGTCGTCCACCAGGAGCACGTCCACGGTGCGGTACCGGGTGCGGAACTCCGCGGTCCGGTTCTCCTGGATCGAGGTGATCATCTGGTTCATGAAGCTCTCGGAAGTGACGTAGGCCACCCGCTGGCGGTGGCTCTGCCACACCGCGTGCCCCACCGCGTGCATCAGGTGGGTCTTGCCCAGGCCCACCCCGCCGTAGAGGAAGAGCGGGTTGTAGGCCCGGCTCGGGGAGTCGGCCACCGCGCGGCAGGCGGCATGGGCGAGAAGGGAGGTGTTGCCCACCACGAAGGTGGAGAACGTGTATCGAGGGTTGAGGCCGGGCACCGTGTCGCCGGCTCCGTCGGGGCCGAGCTCCCGCGGGGCCTCGGGCAGCTGGCCGGAGGCCGGGCCGTCGGCCCCGCCCGAGGACTGCACCGCGAACTCCACGTTCACGTCCTGGTTGAGGATGGCGGAGAGGGTCTCGCGGATCACCGCGCCATACCGGTCGCTGACCCAGTCGCGGGCGAGGGGGGTGGGGACGCCGATCACCGCCCGAGAGCCCCCCTCATCGAAGTGGAGCAGCCGGGCGTTCTTCAGCCACGCCTCATAGCCGGGACGGCTGACCTGGAAACGAAGCTCCTCCTGGGCCGCCGTCCACAGCTGGTCGGGAGAGATGCTCAACACCAGTTCCCCGGCGAGGGAAAGGGCGAGAGGAGACCGAGCAATTCACACCTTCTGCACAGGAGTGGAAAATCCACCAGAGGGGTAGATCCACCCTGCGTGATCAGAAAGCTTGGACCCGGGTCCGGCCCACCCCCGTAGGCGCTGGCCGATGGTACCACCGGGGCGGGGCGGGTGCAAAGGTGGCGCCTCCCCGGGGGGGGAATGGCCGGCGCCGGGCGCGCCCGACGGGGGGCGGACAAGGACTCGGAGGCGGCGTCAACTCGGCAGGGCGAGAGGACCCAACGAGGGGCCGCGCTCCATCCCGCGGCCGGAGTCGCCGCGGCCGCCCGCGGCGGCGCTGGCGCAAACCGCCCGGCGCTCAGATCAACAGCCCTCGAGCGGGAGGTGGCTGGCGCCGGGCTCTGGTATCCTTCACCCCGTCCGCGCCCTGAGAATGGGCGAAGTGCGCCGAGGCGCCGCCGTGCAGCCCCCGGCGGCAGAGGAGATCGGTCATCAAGCGAACCTATCAACCCAAGAAGCGCTATCGGAGGAAGGTGCACGGGTTTCGCGCCCGGATGTCCTCCCCCGGGGGTGTCCGCGTGCTCAAGCGGCGGCGCCTCAAGGGACGCTGGCGCCTGACTCCCGCACCGGTGCGGTGAAGAGGCGCTACCGGCTCCGCAGAACCGCCGACTACCAGGCTGTGCGGGCGGAGCGGAGAGGTGCCGGGGACCCCCTCCTGCGAGTGCAGGTTCGACCTCGGTCCGACGGCTCACCCCGGGTGGGGATGGCCGTCTCGCGCCGCCTGGGAGGGGCGGTGACCCGCAATCTGCTGCGCCGGCGGCTGAGGGCGGCGGCCCGGGCCCGAATCTCGGCCCTGAAACCCTTCGACGTGGTGATCATCCCCAGCCCGACGGCCGCCCGAGCCCCGTACGCGGAGCTGGCGGCGGCGCTGGACCGGGTTCTGGCGCGGGCCGGAGCGCTTTGAAGAAAGTCTCGCTCTGGCTGATCAGCTTCTATCAGGTGTCCCTCAGTCCGCTGTTGGGCCTGGTCGGCGGGTGCCGGTACGAGCCGACCTGCTCCCACTACACCTATGAGGCGATCCAGCTGTACGGCTTCGGGCGGGGCTGGCTGATGGGCGGCAAGCGCATCCTGCGCTGCAACCCCTTCCACGCCGGCGGCTACGATCCCGTCCCCCTCCCCGCCGAGGAGCTGCCCCATGGGACCTGAGGTGGTGGGGTTGATCAACCCCATGTCCCCGCCCCCCGCCAACCCCATCCTGGCGGTCCTCTTCTACGTTCTGCTGACCCCGGTGGGCTTCATCCTCTACCTGCTGGACAACGCCTTCCGCGCCTTCGGGCCCACCGACGCCATCGGCGCCTTCGGCCTGGCGATCATCGCCCTCACCTTGATCATCCGCGGGGCCCTCTTCCCGCTCTTCCGCTGGCAGATCTCCACCCAGTGGAAGATCCAGGCCGACCAGCGGCGGCTCGGCCCGGAGCTGAAGGAGCTCCAGCAGAAGTACCGCAAGGACCGCCAGCGGCTCAACGAGGAGACCATGGCGCTCTATCGCCGCCACGGGCTCAGCCCCTTCAGCCAGCTCTCCGGATGCCTGCCCCTCCTCATCCAGATGCCGTTCATCTACGCGCTCTACCTGGTGATCGAGAAGCTGTCCAAGGGGCTCCACGGCCAGGCGGCGAGCTTCCTCTGGATCAACAACCTCAACGACGTGGCCCTCAAGGTGAAGGGCGGGATCGTCGCCCACCCGCTGCTGCTGATCGTCCCGATCCTGGCGGGGATCCTGACCTACATGCAGTCGAAGATGATGATGCAGCCGGCCCGCCCCGACATGAGCGACTCCGAGCGGCAGATGTACCGGGTGATGTCGCAGACCACCTACCTCATGCCGGTGATGATCGCCTTCTTCGCGCTGAACTTCTTTCAGGGCATCGGGCTGTACTGGATTACCCAGAGCCTGATCATGGTCATCCAGGTGTTCACGATGATGGGCTGGGGCGGGCTGAAGATGCCGGCCTGGGTGCCGGGGGCGGGGTGGTACCCGGCCAACTCCCCTCGGGCGAAGCTGGCGGCTGAGTTCGGGGAGCTGCCGGGCGGCAAGAGCCCGGGGGGTTCGTCGAGCAAGGACGGCCCGGGCGGCGCCGGCGGGGCGGCGCGGCGGCCGGGCAAGCCGAGCGCCCCCACCCCCGGAGATGCCAGCCCGAGCCGGAGGTCGTCCGGCCCCGCGGTTCGCGGCAGCCGTCCGGCCCGCCCGGGACGCCGCGTGGGCCGTCGATGAGCTCTACCTTTCATGAGGCCAGCGGCCTCACGGTGGAGGATGCGGTCCAGCGAGCGCTGAGCGAGGCCGGGCTGGCACCGGAGGACGCCTCGGTGGAGATCGTCAGCGCCGGAGCACCGGTGATCGCCGGAGAGCGCCTGACCGGCGCCCAGGCTCGGGTCCGGGTCTTCCCCCTCCCCCCGGATGCCCGGCAGGCCCGGGAGCACCTGGAGCTGCTCCTCCGCCTAATGGGGGTCGAGGCCACCGTCGAGGCCTCGCTGGCCCGGGCTTCCGACGGCGACCTCGGGACCCCCACCGCCCTCCTTGAGGTCGAGGGTGATGACCTGGGGATCCTCATCGGTTGGCGGGGAGAGTCGCTCCGGGCGCTCCAGACCGTCCTCAATCTCATGCTGGGGGGCGAGCCCGGGAGGGCCCGGGTGATCGTGGACGTGGCCCATTACCGAGAGCGCCGGGAGCGGGCGGTGAGCCAGATCGCCACCCGGGTCGCCGAGGTGGTGGCGCGCACCGGGCGTCCCCAGAGCCTCAGCCCGATGCCCCCCTACGAGCGGCGGGCCGTGCACCTGGCGTTGGCCGGCCACCCGGCGGTGACGACCGAGAGCGCGGGGGTGGACGAGGAGCGCCACGTGGTGGTGCGCCCGGCGCAGCCCGGCCCAGCCGAGCGACCCGGGGGTGGGTGGAACTGACAGCTCGCGCTGCCCTCCCCCTCCGCGCCGCCGCCCTGGCGGCGCTGGTGAGCTGCTGGACCGGGGGTCTGCTGGCCGGATGCGGGTCGTCGCCGACCCAGGTGAAGGGGCCGGTTCAAGACCTGCCCCTCACCGTGGAGCAGATCCCCTTCCCCGGGTTCGAGGTCGAGGCCAACTCCCCGCACTCCGGCTACTACAGCAATCGCCGGCTGGCCGCCGGCGACTCGGCCCAGCTGCAGGCGCTCGATCGCGCCGGGCGGGAGACTGGGTTCGAGCGCGACTTCACGAGGGCCGCCAGCCCCGTCGAGGCGGTGGGCCCGGTGGTGATCGAGAGCTCGGTCTCGCTGTACCGCGACGCGTCGGGGGCGGGGCAGGGACTGAAGCTCCTCGGACGGCAGCTGGTTGGCTCGGGGGCGACCCCGATCTCCACCGGCACCCTGGGCCAGGCGGTGCTGGGCTACGTCCTGCAGAAGCCGCTGAACGGGGTCGCCTATGACTCCTTCATCATCGCCTGGCGCCAGGCCAACGCCGTGGCGGTGATCCAGGCCGAGGGCACCGCCGCCACGATGGATGTGCAGTACGCGCTCCAGCTGGCGCGGATCCAGCAGCGGCGCCTGGAGCGCGGCTGAGATGCCGCAGCTCCGCTCCGCCTGGCAGTCGGTGACCCTTCGCAGCGGCGCCCGGGTGATCCTCGCCCCGCTGCCGGGCCGGAGCTCGGTGTCGGTCTCGCTCCTCTTCGGCGTCGGCTCGCGCTGGGAGCCCTCCAACCTGGCGGGCATCTCCCACTTCCTCGAGCACATCGTCTTCAAGGGAACCGCGCGGTATCCGGACAGCCGGGCGGTCTCCAGTGCGATCGAGGGGCTGGGCGGGGTGCTGAACGCCAGCACCGAGAAGGAGATGACCGTCTTCTGGGCCCGGGTGGCCTCCCGCCACCTTGAGACCGCCCTCGATGTGCTCACCGAGATCACCCTGGCGCCGCGGATCGACCCGGAAGAGGTGGAGAGGGAGCGGCTGGTCGTCGCCGAGGAGCTGAAGGGCTACCTGGACCAGCCGGGGGACCTGGTCCAGATGGCCTTCGACGAGGAGCTCTGGGGGCAGCATCCGTTGGCCCGCGACCCCGCCGGGACCAAGCGGTCCCTCGGCCGCATCGGGGCCGAACACCTGAGCCGCTACCGGGCCGCCCACTACCGGGCCGACAACCTGGTCGTGGTGGTGGCGGGCGCCTTCCGCCCACAACCGGCGCTGCGGCTGGTGGAGCGCCGCCTGGAGCCCGCTCTGGGGCTCAGCGCACCCGAGGGTCGGCTGGACGACGGCGGTCCTCCAGCGCCTCTGGAGGCGGGCCGGGGCACAAGGCTGCTCGCCCGCCGGGGCGAGCAGCTGCACCTGCTGCTGGGGACCCGCTGCTCCTCGTACCTGGCGCCCGATCGCTGGGCTCTGGATCTGCTGAACGCCGTCCTCGGCGAGGGCATGAGCAGCCGGCTGTTCCTCGAGCTGCGCGAGCGCCAGGCCCTCGCCTACGACGTTCACTCCTTCACCGCCCGGCACCGGGACAGCGGCGCCTTCGCCATCTACCTGGCCACCCGCCCCGAGCAGGGGCCGACCGCGGTGAGGGCGGCGGTGGCCGAGCTCCGCAAGATCGCCGAGGAGGGGGTCCCCGAGGATGAGTTGGAGCGGGCCAAGGCGCAGATCGAGGGGCGACTGGCGCTGCAGACGGAGAGCGCCGGGGGCCTCAGCGAGTTTCTCGGCCATCAGGAGCTTCTCATGGGCGAGCTGCTGGCCCCGGACGAGGTGGTGGAGCGGGTGCGCGCGGTGAGCCGGGAGGAGGTGGCCGCTCTGGCGGCCAGCCTCGGACCGGAGGTTTCGGGCTGGCGGCTCGCCGCCGTGGGGCCGATGCGGGCTCGCCAGGAGCTGGAGGGAGCCATTTGGGGATGAGAGCGGGGGCAACCCCGAGAAGTTGGGAGGCTGTGCCTTGGAGCGAACGCTAGTCCTGATCAAGCCGGACGGGGTCCAGCGCGGGATGGTCGGAGAGGTGGTGGGCCGTTTCGAGCGCCGGGGCCTTCACCTGGTGGGCCTCAAGCTCATGGTGGTGGAGCGCGGCCTGGCCGAGCGCCACTACGCCGAGCATCGGGAGCGGCCCTTCTTCGAGGCGGTGATCGACTTCATCTCCTCGTCCCCGGTGGTCGCCATGGTGTGGGAGGGGCCGAACGTGGTCAGCCTCGTGCGCTCCATGATGGGCCCGACCAACCCGGCGCTGGCTGCCCCCGGCACCATCCGAGGAGACCTTGGCGTCGACATCGGCCAGAACGTGGTCCACGGGTCGGACAGTCCCGCCCGGGCCGACGAGGAGATCGCGCTGTTCTTCGGGCCCGAGGAGCTGGTCAGCTGGGAGCGGGCGGGTTCCGCCTGGATCTACCCCTGAGGCGGCGTCCGATCCCCGCCGGCGCCACCATCCCGACGGCGGCGAGCGCGGCCAGGGTTGGGGTCTGGGCGGGGATCGGGCCGAGTCGGGCCGGCGGCCAGAACCGGAAGATGGCGACTGCCTGGATCCCCTTCCGGGGCTCCCAGCCGAAGGTGCGGGAGTCCTCGGAGAGGTTGCGGTTGTCCCCCATCACGAAGTAGTCCTGGGCGGGGATCTGGGCCCAGCGCCCGGTGGACGGGAGCACCGGCGAGGCGATTCCCTGATTGGTGCAGCAGAGCACCTCCTGCGTCCAGACCCCGTTGATGTAGGGCTCGCGGAGCTCCACCCCGCCGGTGGGCGATGTGGGCCGGGTGGCGGAGATGTAGACGTGGCCCACGCCCCGGCTGTCCGGGGCGATGCGGACCCACTCGCCGGGCAGGCCGACCACCCGCTTGATGAAGTCGTTGGGCGAGGCGATCGGCGGGCTGATGATCACCACCTGGCCCCGGGACGGCCCGTTGAAGTACAGCGAGACCTTCTCGGTCAGGAGCAGATCGTTGTTGTGCAGCCCGGGGTACATGCTGGTCCCCTCCACATGCACCGGCTGCACCGCGAAGGCGATCAGGAGGTAGATGACGACCGCCAGGGCCACCACCTCGAACAGGTCCCGGATCAGGGACCCCGTCCGCCCCCGCTCCGTTGAGCCGGCCCCCTCCTGCGGCGGCGCGATGGGAGGGTCCTGGGGCACCCGGGCAGTATAGGCGGCGGTGAATTCGTAGACTAGGCTACAGCTCTACCCCGAGGGTCTCGCAGATCCCGTTCAGCTCGTCGGTGGAGAAGTACTCGATCACGACCCGGCCCCGCCCTCGGGCCCCGGGGGTGATCCGCACCCTGGTGCTGAGTCGGCGGGCCAGCGCCGTCTCGAGGGCCTTGATCTCGGGACCAGCCACCGGACGCTCCGGCCGGCCGGCCTGCTGGCGGCGGTTGGCGAGCCGGGCGACCAGCCGCTCGGTCTCCCGCACCGACAGGTGCCGCGCCACGACGTGGAGGAGCGTCTTGGCCTGCAGGGCCGGGTCGGCGACCGCCAGCAGCGCCCGGGCGTGCGCCGCGGAGATCTGGTCCTGCTCCAGCGCCCGCTGGACCTCGGGCGTGGCCGAGAGCAGCCGCATGGTGTTGGCCACCCCGGAGCGGCTCCTGCCCAACTGGCGCGCCACCCCGTCCTGGGTGAGGCCGAACTCGTCGCAGAGGCGGGTGAAGGCTCGAGCCTCATCCAGAGGGGAGATGTCGCTGCGCTGAAGGTTCTCGACCAGGGCCATCTCCAGGCGGGCCCGCTCGGGGCCCACCGGCCGGACCACCACCGGGACCGTCGCCAAGCCGGCCAGCTGGGACGCCCGCAGGCGGCGCTCCCCCGCCACCAGGCGGAAGGCGATCCCGTCGCGCTCGACCACCAGCGGCTGGAGCACGCCGTACTCACGAATCGACTGCGCCAGCGCTTCCAGCTCCGAGGGGTCGAAGTGGGTCCGAGGCTGGAGGGGATTGGGCGCGATCTCGGAGATCAGGATCTCCCTCGTCGGCGCGCCCCCCTCGGGTCCTTCGAGGGACGGAGCGCCGGGGGGGATCAGCTGCTCCAGCCCGCGGCCGAGCCCGCGTCGCTTGGTCATGCGGCCACCGGGGAGGTGCGGAGCACCAGCTCCTCGGCGAGAGCCCGATAGGCGGCGGCTCCCCGCCCGTTGGGCTCGTACTGGGTGATGGGCAGGCCGTGGCTGGGAGCCTCAGACAGGCGGACCGATCGTGAGATCACCGTCTCGAAGGCCTGATCGCCGAACTGTCGGCGGACCTCGGCCACAACCTGGGCGCTGAGGACGGTTCGGGGGTCGAACAGGGTGAGGACGATCCCGGCCAGGCTGAGGCCCGGATTCAGGGACTGGCGGACCAGCGCCTGGGTCCTGGTGAGAAGCGAGAGGCCCTCGAGCGCGAAGTACTCGCACTGCAGGGGGATCAACATCCGGTCCGCGGCCACCAGGCAGTTCACCGTCAGGAGACCGAGGGAAGGGGGCGTGTCCACGAGCACGTAGTCGAACTCCGCCAGCCCGTCCAGTGCCAACCGGAGGCGAGACTCGCGGAGGGGTAGCTCGGCGAGCTCCAATTCGGCCCCCGCGAGTTCGACCGTCGCCGGCACCAGGGTGAGTCCGGGGAGCCCGGCGAGCGGCAGCGCCACCTCCCGAAGTGGCCGTCCCAGCACGATCACGTCGTAGATCGAGGCGGACAGCTGCTTGGGGTCGACGCCCAGCCCGGAGGTGGCGTTGGCCTGGGGGTCGCTGTCCACCAGGAGAACCTTCATCCCCCGCTCGGCGAGGGCGGCGCCCAGGTTGATGGCGGTCGTCGTCTTGCCGACCCCGCCCTTCTGGTTGCACACGGTGATGATGCGGGGACGGGACATGGGGGCAGTATAGGTCTGGGCCTGTTTCACGTGAAACGCTCGTCGTGCCAGGCCTGCTCGGGGCCGAGCGGAAGGAGCGAGGAACAGAACTCCACGGTCTCTAGGGAGCGATCCAGCCCCGCGCCCGAGCCACCGCGTCCCCGGCCTCCAACCCGGATGGGGCCAGGGCGCTGGGGGAAGGGGCGCCCCTTCCCCCAGCTTTGAACTCAGATGGCCGAGTCGGGATCGCCTACCCCACCGACGTTCGCCACCTCCTCCACCGGCACGGCGACGGTGCGATGGCCGTTCTCTGAGGCAGCCGCTTGGCGCTTCTGGAAAAACGGCTCAAGGAGGTCGATCGGCAGCGGGAAGACGACGGTGGTGTTCTGGGCGGCTCCGATCTCCGAGAGGGTCTGCAGGTAGCGAAGCTGAAGCGTCGCCGGCTGCGAGTTGATCACGGAGGCGGCGTCGGCCAGGGTCTGGGCTGCCTGCAACTCACCCTGGGCCCGGATGACCTTGGCGCGCTTCTCCCTCTCGGCCTCCGCTTGAAGGGCCATCGCGCGCTGCATCGACTGGGGAAGGTCGACGTCCTTGACCTCCACCGCTGTCACCTTCACTCCCCACGGCTCGGTCTGCTCATCGATGACCGCCTGCAACTCGGCGTTCACCTTGTCGCGGCGGCTGAGAAGCTCGTCGAGGGTGGACTGGCCCAGGATCGACCGGAGGGTCGTCTGCGCCGTCTTTGAGATCGTCCCCATGTAGTCGCGCACCTTCACGAACGAGTCGCGGGCATCCACCACTCGGAAGAACACGACGGCGGTGACCCGAACGGTCACGTTGTCGCTGGTGATCACGTCCTGGGCGGGAACCTCGTGGACGACCGTCCGGAGATCAACCTTGATCATCCGGTCGATCCCGAAGGGGATGATCAGCCGCGGCCCCGGCCCCTTCACGTCGATCAGGCGGCCCAGCCGCAGGACCACCCCCCGCTCGTACTCGTTGATGACCCGGAAGCCCGTGGCAAACGCGAGGAGCAGGAAGAAGGCCACCACCACCAACACGATCACCAGCGCCGCAATGGGTCCGCTCATCTCTTCCTCCAAGCCTCCGAAGCGGCGCCGGGTGCGGCGCCCCGTTCGGGGGCAGCATTCTCAATCGACGCCTGTGGTGCAAGTACCCTGCGTACGATCAGGGTCAACCCATCCTGGGCCAGGATCTCCACCACGGACCCCTCGGGAAGCTGGTGCCCGTCCCGATCGACAACGCTCCACAGCTCCCCCTCCACCCGCACCACCGCCTTGTCGCCGGCAGACTGCATCACCTTCGCCTCCAGCCCGAGCAGCTCCTGCGGAAGGGCGGGGTACGAGCGGCGCCGCACCTCGAGCGCCTTGGCGCTGAGCCACAGCCAGATCACACCGAGAGCGACCGGCATCGCGACGAGGGCCACGGGATCCACGCCGGGAGCGCGGAAGAGGAGCCAGCCGCCCGCCACCGCGGCGGCGATGCCCGCGACGCTGAGGACCCCGTGGCTGGTGGCGGTTATGTCCAGGACGAACAGCCCAACCGCCGCAGCGACCAGGACCAGCCCGAACAGGTTCAGTGGGAGGTCCAGGAGAGCGGCCACCGCCAGCGCCGACGCCAACAGACCCACGGTGCCGGGCACCGTGGCGCCGGGGTGCATCAGTTCGAGACCGATCCCCAAGAGCGCCACAAGGAGAAGTCCGAAGGCCAGCGTCGGGTCAGCGAGGAAGTTCAGCTGGCTGGGCAGGAGATGGCCCCGAGCCGGCGAAGAGCTGGCCGCCAGCGCCGGAGTTCGGGCCAGGAACCAGAGGGCTCCCGCCCCGCAGATCGCCGACGCGACCACCGCTCGCCGCATGGCCACTCCGATGTTACTCCGGCTCCTTCCCGCCCGCACCCGGCAAGTCGCTCCGGAGCGGGGCGGGGTTGGCTCCGACGCACGGCCGCCCGCCGGCAGGGCGCGGGCCCGGCCGGGCCGGTGCTGGGCCCCGAACTCGTGCTCACCCGCGGCGTTGCAAGCCATCACTTCGGAACCACAATCGGATCACCGGCCCCACCGTCGCGCTGGCCCGCACCCATCCTGAACACCCATTCGGCTCCGACCGCGATGGCTTCGCCGATCCCC
>DAHUYV010000059.1 GCA_027306885.1 Candidatus Dormiibacterota bacterium | reverse complement strand
CATCGGGACCCAGGTCCAGGATGTCCTCCGGGTCATCGACGCTCTGAAGCTGGTGCGCCCCCTGGTGCTCGGGCACTCTTGGGGAGGGCATCTCGCGATGCACCTGCTGGTTACCAGCGCAGATCGGGTGGCGGGAGCGTTGATCGTCGACCCTCTGGGGGCGGTGGGGGATGGGGGGGCGGCGGACCTGCACAGGATCCTGGGGGAGCGAGCGGCCCCCGCCGCCGCTCGGCGCGCCCGCGAGCTTGACCAGAAGGCGATGCGCGGCGAAGGCTCGGAGGAGGACGCGATCGAGGGGCTGTCCCTTTGGTGGCCGGGATACTTCGGCGACCCCGCCAAAGCTCTCCCCATGCCCGCGATGCGCATCTCCCTTCCCGCCTACGCGAAGACCTTCGAGTCGATCGGGGAGCACTTCGAACGCGGGACCCTGGTCAGCCGGCTGCCCGAGGTGCCGGTTTCCACCCATTTCCTCTTGGGTGAGTTGAGCCCGATCCCGCCGCTGCACGGGCTGGCCAGCGCCTCCCTGATCCCCGGCGCCGGCGTCGAGGTCGTGCCCGGCTGTGGGCACTTTCCGAGGCTGGAGCGAGAGGGGTCGGTGCGCTCCGCCCTGGACCGCGTTGCCGAGCGCTCCGCGGCAACCGAGTGACGGTGGCGCCGTCGTCCGAGGTTGATCCTTAGCGGCTTGGCCCCTCGGAGCCGGGACCCAGAGTACGGACCCGAACCGCCACTCGCTGCTGAGGCTGGCGCGGATCCTTCCGCCCTCCCCGGGGTCCCGCCGCCGGAGTCGCGTACCGCCTGGCGCTGCGCAGCTCGGGCCGGGACTCCCGGCCCCCGGGAACCCGGGAACCCGGCCGCAGGCGCTCGTGCGAGTTCGTGCGGCACTGGCTCGAGCCGTCGCCGCTTCGGGTCCCCTAGCCCGGCGGGGTGGCGCCCCCCACCAGGAGGCCCAGGCTGTGCGGCAGTGGAGTTGCGATCCATCCCTCTCGGTGCGCCGCCTCCGTCTGGTCGGGCGGCACCGGCGTGCACAGTCCCACCGCCGCGGCACGGGCCACCAGCGCCGCCACCATGGCGTCGGTGGCGTTGTCGTCGGAGCGGAGCATGGCTTCGTGACCTTCGGTCAACTCCAGCGCCGGCAGCGCCCCGGTGAGGGCCCGGATCAAGGCCCCCAGCGCATCTCGATTCCCGGCGCCCTTGTAGCGTCCGTGGGGGAGGCCCCAGACGCGAAGCGCCAGGGCCGGGTAGACCTCCACCACCTGCCCGGCGCCGGAGCGGTCGACCCCAGTAAGGAGGCGGGCCGCGCGCAGGGCGGGATAGGCGAGGCGGTCGGTGGACACCGACAGCGGCCAGCCGCAGCCTGCCTCGCCCAGGGCTCGATCCGTGGCTCGGTGGGTGAGGTTCTTGAGCGGGACATCGGGCAGCGGCTCGCCGCGGAACTGCCTTCCCACCGCCTCAACGAAGTCCGCCGGCCAGCCCAGCGGCACATCGATGCCGATCTTGTCCGAGGGGGCTTCGAGCAGGCTGCGCAGATCCTGGTCATCGAGGCCAACGCGCAGCTCAGCAAGCTCCACCGAACCGGGTCGCCACCGCAGCTCGCACGATGCGGTCCGCGGCGCCTGGCTCGCCATGTCGATGCCCACCGTGATCATCGATGGTGGACGGTACCGGGATTGGCGGCTGTCCGCAGTCGACACGGAGGTCGCGCTCGCCCCGTTGCCGCCGCGGCGTCGCGGTGATGGGTTGCCGGGCGATCTCGCCGGGCGCCGGGTGGGGCAAGGGGGGCGCCATGGACGCCCCCCTGCTCCGCGAGCGGTCGGGCGCACCCTTCAGGAGTTGGGGGTGAGCTCCACCACCGGGATGGTCCGGCTGGTCTTCTCCTGGTACTCGCCGAAGCCGGGGAACCGGCGGACCTGCTCGGCGAAGATCCGGTCGCGCTCCAGAGCTGGCAGGGGGGCCGCAGTGGCGGCGTACCGCTCCGCTCCGACCTCAATCTCGACGTGCGGATCGGCCACCAGGTTGTGGTACCAGTCGGGATGCCGGTCGTCCCCCGCCCTTGAAGCGAAGACGAAGCGTCGGCCATCCAGGTCCAGATACATCACCGGGCGGACCCGCTCCAGGCCGCTGCGGGCGCCCCTCGTGTGCAGGAGCAGGACCGGGGCCCCCTCGAAATTGCCCTTGAGCTGTCCCTGGTTCGCCCGAAACTCCCGGATGATCTCGGAGTCGTGATCGTCGATGTTGGTGCTCACCTGCCATCCTCCGCCTGACTTCGGTTTTGTCCGCTCAAGTATCGCCGGAGGATCGTGAGCGCCCCAGAGGCCGTCTCGCCGGTGGACCTGGCCCTCAGCTGAGCTGCTCCACGGTCCGCCAGAGACGGCCCATCGGCCAGCTGGGGTGGTGGGCGACCGGGATCGGCGGGCCGTGCTCCTGAAGCCTGCAGCAGGAGCAGCTCGATCGCCCGGTCGGGCTCAGCGCTCTCCTCTAAAGACGCCGGCGCGCAGGACGGGTACCACCTGGGACACGTTGAGCGCGCTCGCCCACTCCATCTCCTCGGCGTACCCCTTGGAGCTCTGCTCCCTGCCGGACACCGACTCCATGAGGGTGCGGCGCAGGCCGTGGCGACGGGCCGAAAGGTAGGCCGCCGCCGCCGCCATGGCCTCGGGGGAACGGCGCCGCCGGCGAAGGCCGTCGATGATCGCGCCGGCACCGATCAGGTCCTCCAGCGCCGGGTCGACCGTGCCGCCACCCCAGAGTTCGCCGGCGGCCAGCACCGTCACCTGGCCACCCTGGCGTCGGGCGAACCTGGCCACCGCGGCGGCGTTGCGCAGGCACCCCGCCACCACGGTGGCGTTGCCACCGGCCAGCTCCGCCGCCAGCGCTGAGCCGTTGGGGGACGGCAAGACTATCGCCGCCCCGCCGGGGGCGTGGCTGAGGGTGGCCGGCGAGAGCGAGTAGGGGTGGCTGGCGTCGACCTGCGATCGCGCTACCGCCAGACTGGCACCCACTCGGTCGGCGAGGAGACGGGCCGACTGCGGATCCCAGGCGTGGGGTCGGACGGTGCAGCCGCGGTCAACAGCCACGCTCACCGCCGTGGAGAAGGTGATGACATCCACCACCACCACCACATCCGAGCTCGGGCCAAGGAGCTGAGCAGCGGTCATGCCCCAGCCGAGTCGAACGGTGAAGCCGGCGGTGGTGGCGGCGGCGCGGGAGCGAGCCCCTCGCGGGTCCCGGGCCTGCTCCCATGGGGGCATAGCAGGAGTCTGACGGATCAGGTGCCAGTTCCGGGTGGCGCCCACACCGGGCGGCACCCCCGCGCCGGTCGTGCCTCGACTCGCGGCCGGGCACGGAGAGTCGTGTGGGCCTCCGTCGCGGTCAGCCCGGCCCTCGGGGTTCGCTTCCTGCGGGAGATCCGAAATCGGGCGTTGGCCCGGGTGGGCACCCCGAAGCCGGCCTGGATGCGCAGCGGGAGGTGAGCTTGGCCAGGGCCTCCGGTATCGGAACGAAGTTCCCCCGATCTTGAGCGGATGGCCGCCGGAGGGAGCGGCTGCCTAGGCGGTGGTGGGTTGACCGGGGTGAGTGCGACGGCCCGAACCGGCCCCGGCCAGCCGGCTGCGCAGCTCCGCCAGGATCTCCCTGGTCATCCCCGGCCCCCTGTCGATGTGTTGTTCGAAATCCAAGAGCAGCGCCTCGACCATCTCCCTCCCCTCCCGGCTCCGCATCGCCTGGAGGGGGGTGCGGCCGTTGAGGGCCGGGAGCGGCATCGATGGCCACTCCCGGTAGTGGGCCTTCATCCGCTCGGCCAGCAATCTCTGGACCTCCGGGCGGCTGTTGAGGTCTTCGCTCTCGGCATCGGCAGACGGGCCCCGGGCCCGACTGCTCTCCAGCGCCGCTTCCAGGGATTCCAGCACGGTGGCGAGGTGACGGCTGCCGTCACGGAGTCGCTCCTCGGCGATCGTCCGGATCTTCCGGGCGCGCTCCTCCGAGTTGACCTCCACCACCACCCGCTGGCGATCGATCATGACCCGGCCGAGGGTGGTGAGGCTCCCAAGCAGAGCCGGGCCGCCCTTGCGAAGCCAGGGCAACTCGACCGCCAGCAGCTCACCATCGGCATCGAAGGTCGCCTCCCGCAGCAGCTCGGCGGGACTGCTGTCGATGCTGAGGGGGGCCAGGGCGTCGAATGCGCTTCGGGCGGAGGGGACCTCGAAGGAGACCCGTGCAAACACCAGCGGCTCTCCATCGGTGTTCTGCATGATTGGCGGTCGAGGATGGAGCAGCCGATCCGCGATCTGGCGGTAGGTTGCGAACAGATCGAGTTCGTGTTCCCGTACCGTCGCCGAGCTGATCGCCCTCCGACCCGGGCGGATGCGCTTGCGCAGCTCGATGATCCCCGCCTTCTCCAGGGGAGGAAAGCCGATCGGAGCGCAGCCGTCGATGATCGAGAGGCCGTCCACCGTGGCCACCCGGGCGAGCAGAATCTCGCCCGGGCGCGCCGACTGCGAGGCTGTCTGCTCGACCACCTTCGCCTCGGCTCCGGTGAGGGCGTCCCGCATGGTGAGGCCGGTGCCGGGTTCGACCTGGACCACGTCGTGGAAGCTGAAGACCGCTTCAGCGCTGGCGGCAAGGTAGCGAAGGGCGAGGGGTCCCTGCTCCCGGCTGCGGCGCAGCAGGTACCGTGACGCCAGGGTGAGGCCCTCCGCCTCCCGGCTGTCGCTAACCTCGGGGCCGGGCACCCATTGGTACACGCACCACGGCACGAAGATGGGCGTCTCCGGCGTGTCGGGTTCCAAGTGGCTGCTGGTGGAGCCCGAGAACCTGCGCCAGGCGAGGTCGACCACGCCCCGGCCGTACGACGTGACCGCGAAGCGAAGGATGGCCGCGGGCAGGCGCAGCGATGCCTCATGCACCTGGCTCCAGAGGTCGCCCGGTTCGAGCCCATCGCCCCAGCGGCCCAGGTGGCACTGCTTGTACTTGCGCCCGCTCCCGCAGGGGCATGGCTGATTACGGCCCGGTTCCACCGCCGTCGATGGTACTTCGCCGGAATGCGCATCGCGCTGGCGCCCGCCTGGCGCAGGTCGGCAACTCCGCCTCGCTCCGGCGGCATACGGTGCCTCTCGCCGTGTCGCCCCGACCCTGAGTGCGAGTTGGGCTCGACAAGCGGGCGGCGAGCGAGGCCGCCGATGCTCCGAAGGCTTGAGGGTGCCGGGTCATCGCCGACCGGTCCGGTGACCGCCGGGAGGTGCGGGGGCGCTCGCGCACTTCGGCCCCTATCATCCGGCCCAAGGTGACAATTCCTCGGGCAGCCCCGCTTCCGTTGCTGGGCGCATACGTCGCCCGCCAGTGCCCGGTTCGGGCCCAGTGGGACCTGCTCCGGCCCTGTGTACCACCGCCGCCGTCGCCGGTGCAGCAGCGGCTGGCGGCACGCGGGAGGGAGTTCGAGGCGCTGATCGTTGCCCGGGTCCTGGAGCTGCACCAGGCGGCGGTGGCGGTTCCCCCGCTGCCCGCCCCCGATCGCGAGCGCGCCACCACGCTCGCCTTGGCGGCCGGGGCGCCGGCGGTCACCGGAGGGCGTCTGCCCCAGGACCTCGTCGGTCACCGGGTCGG
>DAHUYV010000052.1 GCA_027306885.1 Candidatus Dormiibacterota bacterium | reverse complement strand
GAGCAGAGCCCGGTGGATCGGTTCTTCGATCGCCCCACCGACGAGCGGAGTCGCGCCTACATCGAGGGAAGGCCGGTCTGAACTGAAGGGGGGACGCCCCCGGATCCCGACCGACGACGAACAAGCCCACTCATTTCAAGGGAGGATTCAATGCGCCCACGACTTCTCGGACTCCGACGACCCTGGTCGATCGCCCCCCTGGCCATCGGCGCCCTGGCCCTGTTGATCAGCGCGTGCGGCGGGACTCCCGCCACGCACCACGGCAGCACCACGGCCAAGAAGACCCCGGCGGTGGCGCCGACCGGCAACCCCAGCGCGGCTGTGACTCTGAACGAGGCTGGCTCGACCCTGATCTACCCCTACCTGCAGGTGCTTGCCCCCCAGGTGCACGTCGCCTACTCCAACATCACCCTCGACCCCGGTCCGGGCGGCTCCGGTCTGGGGATCAGCGAGGCCACCGCCAAGTTGGTCCAGATGGGTGGCTCCGACGCCTACCTCTCCGACGCCCAGGCGGCCGCCAACCCCAGCCTGCTCAACATCCCGATCGCCATCTCCGCCCAGGCGGTCGACTACAACGTGCCGGGGATGCCGGCCAATCTCAAGATCACCGGCAACATCCTGGCCCAGATGTACGAGGGCAAGATCACCGAGTGGAACGACCCGCAGCTGGCCGCCATCAACCCCGGCGTGACCCTGCCGGCGGTGAAGGTGATCCCGGTGCGGCGGGTGGACTCCTCAGGTGACACCTTCATCTTCACCAGCCTTCTGACCAAGACCAACTCCGACTGGGCCAACGGCCCGGCCTTCGGGACCACGGTCACCTGGCCGTCGGTGTCGACCGAGATCACGGCCAACGGCAACCCGGGAATGATCCAGGTCTGCAAGGCCAATCCCGGCTGCATCGCCTACATCGGTGTCAGCGTCGAGAACACCGCCATCCAGCAGGGTCTCCAGGAGGCGCTTCTCCAGAACAAGGCGGGTGCCTATCTGGTTCCCGACCTGGCCACCATCACCGCGGCGGTGAACGCCTCGGCGAGGAACACCCCGGCCAACCTGCGCCAGTCGCTGATCTACAGCTCTGGTGCCAACTCCTACCCGATCATCAACTTCGAGTACCTGATGGTCCAGCAGCAGCAGCCCGACGCCGCCACCGCGCAGGCGATCCGGACCTTCCTCTACTGGGCGATCAGCCCCACCGGCGGGGCTACCGGCAGCAACCTCTCGGCGGTCGACTTCGTCGCGCTGCCCGCCAGCGTGATCCCCAAGGTCGAGGCCGCCATCAACAAGATCTCCGGCTGAGACCGACTCGGCTGAGTCAATGAGCTTCTTCCCCGCAGCGCAGGGGACCGGCCGTCGGGCCGGTCCCCTGCAACTCCGGCTCCCCCAGGCGCTGCGCAACGCCGACCTCACCCGGCGCGACCGGGTGGCCCGGGCGGTGCTGCTCATCGCCGCCGGGATCCCGACCCTGATGCTCGTGCTGATCGCGGCTGAGATGGTGTACCAGTCCATCCCCGCCTTCCGCTACGCCGGGCTCGGATTCTTCACCGGCAAGGTGTTCAGCTTCGGCAACCTCTACATCACCAAGCTCACGGTCCAGAACGGGGTCAGCGCTCCCCACGGGGCCACCTACGGCGCCTTCACGTTCATCTTCGGGACCCTGGTCTCCTCCCTCATCGCCCTGGTCGTCGCCCTGCCGCTGGCGGTCGGCGCCGTCTTGGCGCTCACCGAGCGGGTCCCGGCTCGCTTCCAGTCATCCCTCTCAATCTTCTTCGAGCTGCTGGCGGGGATCCCCAGCGTCGTGTACGGCTTCTGGGGGATCCTGGTCTTGGGCCCGCTGCTGGCGCAGCACGTCTACCCGGTGCTCGGTCACCTGGGGGTTGTGCTGCCCTTCTTTCGTGGCAGCGTGGGCTTCGGCGAGGGGCTGATGACCGCCTCGCTCATCCTCGCCCTGATGATCGTCCCGATCATCGCCACCACCACGAGGGAGCTGGTTCGGACCGTCCCCATCCTCGCCAAGGAGGGGGCCCTGGCGCTGGGCATGACCCGATACGAGACCGCCCGGGTGGTGACTCTGCCCTATGTGCGCCGGGGCATCTGGGCGGCCGCGGTCCTGGGATGGGCCCGGGCGCTGGGGGAGACCATGGCGGTGCTGTTGGTCAGCGGCAACCTTCTCAACGGCCTGCCCGCCAACATCTTCGGCACCTTCTCCACGATGGCCGCCACCATCGTCGCCATGCTCGACTCCGCCCTCACCGACGCCACCGGGATGGCGGTCCACGCCCTGGCGGCGCTGGGAGTAGTGCTCCTGGTCATCACCGTGGCCACCAACCTGCTGGGTCGGTTGATCATCCGCAGAGCGGCCGGGGGTGCCGTCCTCCCGGTCGGCAGGGGCTTGTAGGTGATGCGCTCGGCCCGGCGGGGAGGACGGGAGGTGGGCTTCTGGGCGCTGTGCTTCGTCGCCCTGGCGCTGGTGATAGCGCCCTCGCTGGCGATGGTCGCGACCCTGATCCAGCAGGCGGGGCCGGCCCTGAACCTCCACCTCGTAACCGCGACGACCGCCGACAACGGGCTGCAGAACGCCATCCTCGGCAGCCTCCTGATCATGCTGGGAGTGCTGGTGGTGGCGGGGCCGATCGGGATCGCCGGAGGCATCTACCTCGCGGAGTTCGCGCCCCGCTCCGGCGGCGGGCTTCTCCGGCTCGGCTATGAGACCCTCGCCGGGGTTCCCTCGATCGTGATCGGCTTCGTC
>DAHUYV010000044.1 GCA_027306885.1 Candidatus Dormiibacterota bacterium | reverse complement strand
TGAGGGCGGCTGGGCTGCGGCCGTAGAATTCCCCCACGTCGGGAGCGGTCGCCTAGCTGGCCGAGGGCGCGGCACTGGAAATGCCGTAAGGGGGCAACCCCTTCGAGGGTTCGAATCCCTCCCGCTCCGCCATCGCTCCTCTTCGAACCTCGGGGTGGGTGCTCCCGGCGCCGGCCGGGCCGATGGTGAAACTGGTGACCGGCGGCCAAGCCAGTCCCTTGATGGCGATCGCGTCAAAGGCGCGTGACTCGGAGATCACCGCTCTCTGTCGTCAGCATGGGCGGGGGCGAGCTGGGGGTTGGCCATGCCATTCGCCGGGGCGGTCATCGCTCAGGTCACCCGTCCAACCGGCCGCGGCCGCGGGCACGTTGTTGCGGGTCCGGATCAGCTGCGACCGGGCTCCGGAGCCGGAGGTGCAGGCGGCCCGGCAGCTTCCACAGTGGTCGCCCCGCCGCTGGCGGAGTTGCGACACTCGGTAGGTGCTCCGGGAAAGAGGTCGGCGCGCCCGCTGGGAGGCGGTGGTGCGCCCTCCCTGGATGGGTCGGAATCTCGCCATCATCATGGCCGCCCGGATCCCGATGCGCGGCGGGCGCGCCATCGCCGGGGTGGTTGTCCCCATCTACCTCGCTCAGGCCGGGTACGGGGCGCTGGCCCTCGGCGCCCTGTTCGCGGTGGTGGCCGCCACCTCAGCACTCCTCTCGACGGCTATTGGGATCGCCTCTGACCGTTGGGGGCGCAAAGCCTTCATGGTGGCGGTTCCCGTCCTTACCGCCGGCTGTGCCGTGGCCCTGGCCCTGACGCTCGACCCGGTCGTGGTCTTCTTCGCCGCCAGCCTCGGGAGCTTTGGTCGGGGGGGTGGCGCCGGGGGAGGGACTGTCGGTCCCTACCGCCCCGCCGAGCAGGCGCTGACCGGGGACTCGGTCGCGCCCTCTCATCGGACACCGGCGTTCGCCCGGCTGAACTTCGCCTCCTCGGCCGGCGCGGTTGTGGGCAGCCTGCTGATCGGGCCGCTCGCCCACCCGGCCCCCCGAGGGCAGGTTCTTCAGGGCTACCGGCCTGAGTTTCTGGTGATCGCGGCAGGCAGCACCCTGGCGGGGCTCATGGCCCTCTGGTTGGTCGAGGCTAAACGCCGCTCCTCCGGCGATGGGCCGGCTCTCCCACTCCTTCCCCGCCGCTCACGCGGCCTCCTCTACCGGCTGTGGGTGGTGAACGGCCTCAACGGCATCGGGGTCGGAATGTTCGGCCCGTTCCTCGCCTACTGGCTGTACCGCCGCTACGGCGTGGGGCCGGGCTCGGTGGGCGACCTCTATGCGGTGGTGAACGGCGCGACGCTGGTCGCGAACCTCGGGGCGGCGCCGCTGGCGAACTGGTTCGGCCTGGTGCGGGCGACCTTCTGGTTCCGGGTCCTCCAGGGGCTCCTCCTCATCCCCATGGTGCTCTCCCCCACCTTCGTTCTGGCGGGGGCCGTCTACCTGGTGCGCATGATGTGCCAACGGGTGGCGCTGCCCCTACGGCAGTCGTACGCGATGGGGGTCTCCGACCCCGCCGAACGCGGTGCTGTCGCCGCCTGGTCGGAGGTGCCATCGCAGGTCCTCGGGGCGGGGGCCCCGTCCCTGGCCGGGGCGTTGTTCTCGGACTCCCTGCTCGCGCTGCCCTTCATCGTCGGGGGGGCCCTTCAGGTGCTCAGCGCCCTCGCCTTCTACCTCTTCTTCCGTGGCCGGCCGCCCGCCGAGGAGCGGACGACACCGGCGGCACCCGCTTCGGAGTCAAGAACCTTGACCTGACTCCAGGCGCCACCTGATTGCGACGCCATCTCCCCGCCGAGGCGGCCAGCGTCAACGGGGCTCAAGGCGCGATGATCAGCGCACCCGGCGGCCACCTCGGAAAGCGGAGGAAGAAGAGTGCCCCGCCCCCCCTACCTGCCGATTGCCGACTACGGGATCATCGGGGACCTGCACACCGCGGCGCTGGTCGGGCGCCTGGGCTCGATCGACTGGATGTGCGTCCCCCGGTTTGACAGCCCATCTCTCTTTGGGCGGATCCTCGACGCCGACCGCGGCGGCTCCATGTGGGTCGAGGCGGACGGAGGGGTGATCCCGGACAGCCGGCGCTACCTCCCGGGCACCAACATCTTGGAGACCAGCCTTAGCAGCACCCGCGGCCGTCTGCGGGTAACCGACTTCATGGTGGCCCGCGAGGGCGCCCGCACCCTGGAGCACGACCACGTGCTGGTGCGCCTCTTGGAGGCTCCGGACGGCGACTTGGAGGCGTCGGTTCACGTCGACGCCCGTCCCGACTACGGGCGGCTGGAGCCGAAGTTCAAGATCATGGGCGAAGGTGAGCGCTGCCTGGAGCTGGACCACCGGCAGCTGCACCTGCACTTGGACGGGCCGGAGGCGTGGCAGGCCGAGGGAAGGACCATGGTCCAGCGTCTCCACCTGGAGCGGGGAAAGCCGTTGGCGGTGGTGCTCCGCTACGACGGTGACCGCACCTACCAGCGCCATGAGGACGCAAGCGAGCTGCTGGCGACGACGCGCCGCTACTGGCGGGACTGGGTCGGCCGCTGCCGGTACGACGGCCCGTACCTCGACCTGGTGCTGCGCTCCGCCCTGACGCTGAAGCTGCTCATCTACGACCCCGAGGGCTCCATCGTGGCCGCCCCCACGACATCTCTCCCCGAGTCGATCGGCGGTCCCCGCAACTGGGACTACCGCTTCACCTGGTTGCGGGACTCCTCCTTCCTCATCTACGCCCTCCAGCTTCTCGGCTACCAGGAGGAGGCGGTGGCCTTCATGAACTGGCTGGGTCGGGTCCACCAGCGCCACCCCCGCAGCTGGCAGACGATGTACGGAATCGACGGGCGCACCCAGTTGAGGGAGCTGGAGCTCGACCAGTTCGAGGGGTATCGCGGGTCGAAGCCGGTGCGGATCGGCAACGGCGCGGCGCACCAGCTCCAGCTCGACATCTACGGCGAGACGTTGGACTCGGTCTTCCTGCACCTGCACTTCGGCCGCCTCGAGGCCCCCCACGTGCGGGAGAGCCTGCTCGACATGCTGGAGCATGTGGCCACCACCTGGGAGCGCCCCGACAACGGGATCTGGGAGGTGCGCGGGGGCAAGCGCCACTTCCTGTACAGCAAGCTGCTCTGCTGGGTGGCCCTGGACCGCGGGCTGAAGCTCGCCGACCAGCTCAAGCTCGACAGCCCGCACCGCGATCGCTGGATCTGGACCCGTGAGCAGATTCGCCATACCATCCTCACCCGGGGTTGGAGCGACCGGCTGGGCGCCTTCCGCCAAGCGTTGGACGAGGACAACCTGGACGCCACGGCGCTGATGATCCCCATGCTGAATTTCCTACCCCCCATGGATCCTCGGGTGCGCAGCACCGCCGCCGTCATCCAGCGCGACCTGACCGACGAGAACGGCTTCGTGTACCGATACCGCCGCCACGATGGCCTGGAGGGCTCGGAGGGCACCTTCCTTCTATGCAGCTTCTGGCTGGTGAACAACCTCTCCATGCAGCGCCAGCTGGGTCCGGCCCGGGATCTCTTCGAGCGCCTGGCGGCCCACGGCAACGACCTCGGCCTCTTCTCCGAGGAGCTGGACCCCAGCTCCGGCGAGCTGCTGGGCAACTTTCCCCAGGCGTTCACCCACCTGGCGATCATCAACGCCGCCGCCCACATCGAGCGAGCCGAGGAGAACCGCGGCCCCCTGGCCGAGCGTTGAGCGGCCGCGGGCTCCGGCCCGGGGTCGGCACAATGTCCGCATGGCGGAGCTAGAGCTGGACCTCGACCCGGTCGACACCATCACCGTCGGCGTGGAGGGCGAGCCGGGGCACCGGACCTTCTACCTGGAGGCCCGCCAGGGCCGCCGCTCCTGCACCCTCGTGGTGGAGAAGGTCCAGCTGGCTGAGCTCGGGGCCCAACTGCTGTCGGTCATGGAGGACCAGGAGGGCATCGCGGTCCCCGCCCCGGACGCGACCACCGGTCCCCTTGACCCTCCGGGCTGGAGGGTCGGCAGCATCCAGATCTCGATGGACGACCCGGGCGGCAGCTGCACCCTGCTCCTTGAGGAGCTGGCCGATCCGGCCCAAGAGGCGGAGGAGGTCGCCCTCGAGCCCGAGCGCCGCCAGGTCCGGCTGGTCGCCAGCCTCGGTCAGATGCGGGGGCTGGCCGAGCGATGCCTGCGGGTGGTGGAGGGGGGCCGTCCCATCTGTCCCCTCTGCCAGCTGCCGATGGACGCCACCGGCCACGTCTGCCCGGCCCGAAACGGGCACCACCCGACCTGACCTGGGGAGCCCCGGCGGCATCCCCCGCTAGAGTTGGTGGAGCTTCCGACCAGCCCCACCTGTAGGAGACGGCCCCCACATGCGTCTGACGTCCGCTCTGCGCGCTGCCACTGGCGGTGCCCTCCTCCTCGCCGCCACGGTGGCCCTGGCCGGCTGTGGCGGATCTTTCGACTCCGGGGTGACCGCACCCTCGCCCTCCGCCTCGGTCAAGGTCCAAGCCGCCACCTCGCCCAGCCCCACCACGTCGCCGGCGTGCGTCAACCCGTCGACTCAAGCCTCCTACACCCTGGCCGGGGCGCGAATCCTCGCGGGCAACCTCCAGGTGAAGGACCTCAAGGTGGGCACCGGCGCCACCGCGGTGACCGGCAACACGGTGTCGGTCAGCTACGTCGGATCGCTGCCCAACGGCAAGGTGTTCGACAACAGCGTCAACGACAATGCCGGCAAGCCGATCTCGCTCAAGATCGCCAGCGGGAGCGTGATCCAGGGCTGGGTCGAGGGCATCCCCGGGATGAAGGTGGGCGGCCAGCGGGAGCTGGTGATCCCCCCGGCCCTCGGCTACGGGTGCGTTTCCCCCTCCAGCTCAATCCCGGTCAACTCCACCCTGATCTTCACAATCACCCTGGTCGGGGTCGGCTGAGGGCCGACGGTCCGCGGGGAGCAGCGCTGCCACCCGCCTCTCCAGGTCCCTGGTGACCGCCTCGGGCCCGGCCCCAACCGGAAGGAACGCAGGGCCGAAGCGAAGGTGCACCTTAGCCCGGCGGGGTAGCAGCCGGCCCCGGGGAAGAACCCGCTCCGTTCCCCAGATGGCGCACGGCAGGACCTGGACTCCGGATTTCCAGGCCAGGTACCCCGCCCCGCGACTGAAGCTTCTCATCGCGAGCCCATGACTGCGATGGCCCTCGGGGAAGAGGACCACCACCCCGCCGGCCTGGAGCACCGCCAGGGCGGACCGGAGCGCGGCCGCGTCGGCGCGGTCGCGCCGCACCGGTATGCAGTTGCAGCGGTGCAGGTAGCGGGCCAGCCAGCGGTTCTGGAAGAGTTCGGCCTTGGCCATGGCGTGCATCACCCGGGGGACGGTGGCCCCGAGGAGGAGGGGGTCGAAGTTGGAGACGTGATTGGAGCACAGCAGGAGCGGCCCCTGCTCGGGGATGTGCTCGAGCCCGGCGGCGTCCAGCCCTCCCGCGGCCACCAGGGTCACCATCCGGCGTAGTCCCCACTGGGTCAGGACTAGCGTCCTTGACCGGCGGCCGTCGAGGCGCAACCTTGAGTCAGCCCCCCGGCCGCCCCGCCGGCTCAGCGGCTCGGCCACCGTGCCGGGGCCGGGGGTGCCGGTTGCCCGGGAGGGCAGCTCACAGCACGCGCCGTGGACGGGACGGAGAAGTGCCGGGTCGCCGGTGAATTGGCCAAGCGGTCAGTTTATCCGGGGCGAGGCGCCGGTCTTCGGCACTAGCGCGATGCCCTTGGGCGATGCGCCGATCGACCTCGGTCTGGCGCGGGCCTCGGCCAGGTTGGGGCGTCGGACGGGCGTCAGGCAGCGGATGGGTGGCTGCGAAGAGTCTCCGCAGCCACCGGCCGCCGACCTTCACCGGGTCACGGATTCGAGGTGGACCTTCATCTGGTCGAGCGGCGCCCAGCCCTCCTCGGCGGGCACCCATGTCCAACCCTCGTCAGCGCAACTGTCCTCGGTCGTTGCCTTCGTCTGTTCGACTGTCCAGGTCCGGTACCGCACCCGGAAGTACATCTGGCCGTCCGCCAGCTCCCTCACGTCGGCGCGGACGACCGTCGCCTTTCCGGCGAGCTGGGTCATGCCGACGGCGTGCGCGGTTATGGCGCCGGCCGGGTAGGACTCCTCACAGTCGCCCTTCGACTGCTGTCCGGCGATGTGCTGCCAGAGCCGGCACCAATCGGTCACCTGCAGTCGGTCTCTTCCGCTCCCGAGGATGAGGGTCCCGGTCGGCACCCCGTTGCCATCCGTCGAGAGGTTAAGAATGAACCTCGGAACCGCGGTGGGCCGCCCGTTGGAGTGGGCGACCACCACCGTGTTGGCGTCGCTACGTCCGTTGCACATGCCCGGCAGGGTCGCTGCACTTACCGGAACGCCAGGCCGCGCGGCTCCCATCAGTGCTGCCCCGGCGACGAGGGTCACCATCCCCAGGACAAGTGCTGTGGCCTTGTCTTTCACAGGTTCTCCTCCGGTCAGTCGATATGGCAAAGGTGTACCGGGCCCGTCGGCCCGGTACACCCCTGGTCTTGATGAGATCAGCGGCCGCCGCCGCCGTGCCCGCCGCCGCCACCGCGGTTGGCAGAGGTCAGGGTGACCTCTATCGAAGAGGTGTTGGCCACGGGGTCAAACACCGGCGAGCGCAGCGCGCCGGCCTCGACACCGGTGATCGCGACCGCGGCCCCGATGCTGAAGGTCAGCAGGTAGGTGCCCGCCCCGGGCGTGTTCCTGCTCCCCTGGGAGCCCCAGTTGTAGCCGTACACCACCGCTCCGCTGGAGTTGATCTCCGCGGTGAGTGGGTAGGTGGAGCTCACCTGGGTGCTGGTGGTGGTGATTGTCAGAGTGGCGCCGGAACCCCAGACCCTCGTGAAGGGCGCGCCATTGACGCCGGCCTGGAAGGTGGTGCCATCACTGCCGTAGGTGGCCAGCCGGTCCTCCAGTTCCGGGGTGAGGTTCGTGATCACGTAGCCCGTCCCGGCGGCCAGCTTGTCGAGCAGGCTGACCTCAACCCGGATCGGCTTGCCGGTGGCCACGGAGGGTGCGTCGGTGAGGTTGGCTCCCCACTGGGCGCTGACTGCCGCCGAGGCCTGCTCGGCGCAGGTGGCGCTCCAGGTTGCCTCGCTCTTCTGGAGCCAGTAGCCGGGGAACTGGGCGGACTGCGCTCCGATCGGTGCCTGCGGTGTTTCAGCGCAGGCCACGCGCAGCGCCGGTGCCCCGGTCGCGGTGCTGGTCGGGACGAAGATCGCCGGGACTGACAGGTTGTTGCCCACGGTCTCGGTTTCGCCCCGCCCCGCTGGCGGACCTTTGGCCGCCACAGCCGGGATGGCGAAGAGGGCGACGGCGAACGCCCCCCCTGCTAGCAGTGTCAGCAGTCTCTTGTACATCTCTCCTCCTACCTGGGTCCGAGGTCGCCGCTCCCACTCCTGTGGGAGGTGCGCTGAGCCCAGGCCCTTGCTGTGGTTCCACCCCTTTGTCGGCCGGCACGCCGGGTTCCCCGGATCGCCCACCGCGGCTGGTCGGAAAGCGGCTTCCCCGCATCCTTCTGTGACCGGGACTGCCCTGCCACGATGGTCTCGATTGTTGTCCGCGCCAGCCGATGGCGGAAGGGTGGTATCCGCGCCCCACGGTGGGGGAATACCACTGTTGGTTGGCCGGGGTCTCGGCTCCCCCGGTTCGACCACCTCCCTGGGGTGCTGGCTCGAGCCCTCTGGGTCCGATCGGATCCGCAGCGCGAGACCGGCAGAACCCCCCGCCCCGAGCCCAGGCAGCCATCGGAGGTCTTCCCTGCCCCCTGGTGGATTCGAACCACCGACCGTCGCCTTAGAAGGGCGCCGCTCTGATCCACTGAGCTAAGGGGGCGGACTGAGGCCATTGTGAGGCCTGCCGCGATCATCCCCCTGGGTCGCGGAGCCGTGCCCAACTTAGAATTGAGCTGTGGCCATCGACGGCGCTGCTGGCGCAATCACCACCTGCTACCTGCTGCGCCATTGTGATGTGGAGAATCCGCGCGGGGTCATCTACGGCCACCTGCCCGGGTACGGACTGAGCGCCAGGGGCCGGGAGCAGGCGCGCCGCTTGGGCCTCTTCCTCGCCGTCCGGGAGCCGGAGGCGATCTACTGCAGCCCCTTGGAGCGGGCGGTCGAGACCGCGGAGCTGATCCAGCAGGAGCTTCCCGCCCGGGTTCCCTTCCACCGCTCCCAGGAGCTGATTGAGGCGGAGTTCGGGCGGTACCTGCAGGGGGTGAGGTACCGCCAGATCCCCTGGCGTCGCCCGCGCTGGCTGGCCCACATGGTCTGGCCGGGGATCCTGCCTCCGGACGAGAGCGTGGGTGCGATGCACGCCAGGGTGAGCTCGGTGATCGAGAGCGGCCTTCGCAGCCACGCCGGCGGTGCCTTCGTGTGCATCAGCCACGGCGATCCCATCCAGGCGTACTGGGCGACCCTCGACGGCAGGCCGCCCTGGGCCCTCCACCGCCTGCAGTGCTCCAAGGGCGGCCTGCTGGAGCTCACCTTCCGGGGGGCGCAGCTGCTGCGCAAGGTCTATCTCTCGCCCGCCGCGGTCGCAGCGGCGCTCGAGGGCGCCCCCGCCCCCGCCACCACCTGACCCGCCCCCATCTGGCATGTCGCTGGCAGGGCACCCTCGGGCGCGACGAACCTCGTGCCGGCCGCGGCGCGGCAACGGGTCCGGGGCGCCAAGCGGGCCACACCGGGAGGCCGGCTCCGGCGACTGACGGTCCCCTCCCCGGCAAGCGGTCCATCGCGGGGCAGGCCGTCGCCCCTCTCCGCCCCGGGTCCCCACCGGCCCCGGCTTCGCCCCTCTACCGGCGAAGCCCGGCCCAGCCGAAGACCCGAGACTTGATGAGGTCCCCCAGCCCCAAGTAGGCGAGTGCCAGCAGCAGCATCACCCCGAGGTCGGGGGCGGGGACCGGTGTCATGAGCCAGCCCTGCCAGGCCAGGAGCAGCACCGCCAGCAGCCCTGCCGCGGAGCTGGTGGCCAGCCATCGGCTGGGTCTCGCGTGCCAGAAGTGCCCGCGCTGCCGCACCAGGTAGACGGTCGCCTGGCCCGAGGCCACCAGCCAGACGAACACCAGGGTCTGCCGGCCCGCCAGATCGAGACCGAAGGTGTGGACACCCAGCCCCCAGACGCCAAAGGACATGAGGACCAGGGGGAGCGCCAGCGCCAGCGCTGACACCACCAGCGGCCGCACCCCCCAACGCTGCGGCCGCCTCGGGGTCCGGACCCGGTCGGTGGCGATCGACATGGTGAGAAAGTCGTTCGCCAGCAGCAGGAGCACCACCAGCGTCGGGGTGATCACGAACTGCCCCAGGATGATCAGTCCCAGTCCGAGGAAGAGCGAGACCTGCAGGGTCTTGATGATCTTGTTGAGGGTGTAGGTGAGCATGCGCTGGTGAATGCGCCGGCTGACCTCGACGCCCGCCACGATGTTCCCGAGACCGGGATCGGTCAGCACCAGGCTGGCCGCGGCCTTGGCGACGTCAGAGGCGCTGGCCACGGCTATCCCCACCTCCGCCCTCCGCAACGCCGGGGCGTCGTTCACGCCGTCCCCGGTCATGCCCACCACCACCCCGCGCTCTTGAAGCCAGCTGACCAGTCGCAGTTTGTCCTCGGGGAGGACCTCGGCGTACACGTCCGCCCACTCGGTCTCGTGCCCGGTTGTCGCTCCCTCCCTCCTGCCCGGAAACCCTCCCTCGCCCATTCGGCGCAGCACGTCGCCCCGGACCGCCCGTTGCCCGAGGCCCAGCCTGCCGGCGATCGCGGCGGCAGTCGCCAGCCCGTCCCCGGTGACCATCACCACCCGTATGCCGAGCTGGCGGAGCTGCTCCACCAGTCGGGCAGCATCCGGGCGCGGTGGGTCGGCCAACCCCAAAAGGCCCACCAACCGCAGCGGTCCACCCGGCGCGGCCACCGCGACCGCCAGCACCCTCGCGCCGGAGCTGGCCAGGGCGGCAACACCGTCGGACAGCTCCTCTTTCGGCAGACCTGCCAGCTCCGCCACCACCTGGGGTGCCCCCTTTACCGTGCGCCACCGGCCATCCTCGGTCTCGACCAACGCCTCCGAGCGTTTGGTGGCGGGCTCGAAGGGGGTGAAGGAGACCACCTTCCCCCTCGACGGCAGCCCCCGCGTCGTGGCCGCCTCCAGGATCGCGAGGTCGAGCGGATCCTGGGTCGAAGCCTGGCTCGCGGCGGCCGCCCAGGAAAGCAGCTCGTCCGCGTCGTAAGGCGGCTGGGGCGAGAGCCGCTCCACCGCCAGCCGGTTCTGGGTGAGGGTGCCGGTCTTGTCGGTGCAGAGCACCTCCATCCCGGCGGCGTCCTCGATGGCGGCAAGCCGCGTCACCAGGACCCGGCTCCGGACCAGTTCCCGGCTGCCCAGAGCCGTTGCCAGGGTGAAGGTCGCCGGCAGCGCCACGGGGACGGCGGCGATCAGCAGAATGAGCGCAAAGGGCAGGAGCTGGCGCGCGGGTAGATGCTGCAGCAGCCCGTAAGCCGCCACCGCCGCCACGATCCCCAGGGAGAGGACGACCAGGGCCCGCACGATGCCGAAGATCAGCCGCTCGATGTTGCCGGGGGCCCTGGCGGTGGCAACCAGTTCGGCGGTGCGGCCGAAGTACGAGCGGGCTCCGGTGGCGGTGACCACCCCGCTGGCCTCGCCGCGGAGCACGACGCTGCCCGAGTACGCTCGCGCCGCGGCGCCGGCGGTCACCGCCAGGGACTCTCCAGTCAGTGCGGACTGATCAAGGCGCAGTTCGCCCTCACCGATTTCCAGGTCGGCGGGGACGATGTCGCCCTGACGCAGGTGGACGAGGTCACCGACCACCAGCTGCTCGCCCGGCAAGAGTCGCCATTCCCCGTCCCGGCGCACTCTTGCCATGACCGTCAGCCGCTGGCGAAGGAGGCGAACCGCTTCCTGGGCGCGCCCCTCCTGGAGCGCCGCCAGGAAGGCGTTCACCACCAGGAGGATCCCGAAGACCAGAGCCTGCAGGTAATCCCCCAGGACCAGTTCCAGGACGATGGCCACCTCCAGCAGCCAAGGGACGGGTGCCCAGAACTTTACCGCCAGGTCGCGCAGGCGGCTCGGGGAGGTTTCGGGGATGGTGTTTGGACCGGAGCTGGCCAGCCGTACCGCGGCCTCGGCGCTGCTCAGGCCGACGGCTATGCCGGCGCCCTCTGGCCGCGCGGCTGGCCCACCGTCGCTCTTCGGCCACGGGTCAGAAGCCACCCCCCTCCCCCGAGCACCCGATCCCACTGCCCCGAGCGCTGTCCGCGAAGACCTCGGGGACGGCGGGGCTCACCTCATCGTACGTCTGTCGTCCCATCTCTAACTTCGACGCCGGAGCCCTTTATGGGTACGCTGGGCCGGGGCGGAGATCGACGCAGGGAGGGGCGGAGATGCTGGAATCGTCGGTCGACACGGTCACCATCGGTGCCGGCGGCGGTGCCTATCCAGCCGGCTTCCGGCTCGCGCGAGCCGGACTGAAGGTGGTGATGGTCGACTCCAGAGGCGTGATGAGCGGCAACTGCCTGGCCGAGGGCTGCGTCCCCTCCAAGGCGGTGCGCGAGGTGGCTCAGCTGTACCGCCGGGCCGGGGCGGCAGAGGCCATGGGAATCACCGGCTCGCTCTGCGCGAGCTACGAGGGGGTGCTGGCGCACAAGGCGTGGGTCCAGAACCTCCGCTACCGACAGCACGCCGAGGAGCTGGCCGCAGCCGACCCTCGCCTGCGCCTCGTCGCCGGCTCCGCCAAGCTGATCGACCCCCACACCGTGGAGGTCGAGGCACCCACCGGCACCCAGCGAATCTCGGCCCGTTCGCTGATCGTGGCCAGTGGATCGGATGTCACCGTGCCGGAGCTGCCGGGGGCGGAGCTCTGCCTCACCAGCCGCGACTTCTTCGCCCTGGAGCCGAGCCTGCGCCATCTGCCCGGGAGCCTTGTGGTGATCGGCGCCGGCTACATCGGCCTCGAGGTGGCCAGCATCCTCCACACCTTCGGGACCGACGTCGAGGTCCTGGAGATGGAGGAGCAGATCCTGCCCGGCATGGACCCGGGCTTCGCCTCCCTCCTGCGCTCCAATTTGGACCAGGGAATCCGGGTGAGGTTGGGGGCCAAGGTGGAGGCCGTCGCGGCAAGCCCCACCGGGCTGCTGGTGACCTATCGCAAGGCAGGGCGGACGGCAACCGTGGGCGCGGAGAAGGTCCTGCTCGCGGTGGGCCGCCATCCGGTCCTTCCCGAAGGTCTGGAGGAGGCCGGCGTGGAGGTGAAGGCGGGGGTCCCGCTAGTCAACCATGCCCTCCAGACGACAGCTCCCCACATCTATGCGCCCGGGGACGTCAACGGCCGCTCGATGCTGTTCCACGCCGCGGTACGGCAGTCGCTGGCGGTGGCGAACTGCATACTTCAGGGCGACCGTCCGGTGGACCAGGTTGACTGGCTTGCCGTCCCGACCACCGTCTTCACCTTCCCCGAGGCGGCCTACGTGGGCCTTCTGCCCGCCGAGGCGAAAGAGCTCGGGGTGGAGGTGCTGGAGGCCGCCTACAGCTTCGAGGAGGACTCAAGGGCCCAGATCCTGGGTGAGTTGGACGGCGAGGTGCGCCTGTTCTTCGCGCCCGGCAGCCTTCGTCTCCTCGGGGGGTGGGTGGTGGGTGTCGACGCCGCCCAGCTGATTGGCGAGATGGGCACCGCGGTGGCGGCGGGGCTGAACGCCCACCAGCTGGCCCGGTTTGCGGACCAGCACCCCATGGCGTCGGAGGGGATCGGCAAAGCCGCGCGCAAGCTGGTCTGAGGCCCGGGCCCTTATCATCCCGCTTGCCAGGGAAGTTGGCCGGGGCGGAGGAGAAGGGGGTAGCGGTGGGACGCATCGTGGTTGGTGTCGACGGCTCCCAGCACTCGCTGGGAGCGCTGGAATGGGCCTGCCGCGAGGCCGAGCTGAGGGGCGACTCCCTGGAGCTGGTGAGCGCTTGGAGCCTCCCGGCGGTCAGCTCAGAGGCCGCCTCGGCCGAGGTGGTCGAGGCGCTCCAGGGAGCGGCCAAGGAGGCCGGCGAGGCGGGCCGGCAGCTGGCGCAACGGGTGGCGCCGGGCGTTCCCCTAACCGTCCGCTCCTACCGCGGGCAGGCCGCCCGGGTTCTGGTGGAGCGAGCTCGCGGGGCGGATCTGCTGGTGGTGGGCTCTCGAGGGATGGGTGACTTCAAGGCGCTCCTCCTCGGCTCGGTGAGCCAGGAGTGCAGCCACCACTCCCCCGTGCCGGTGGTGATCGTGCGCCGGGGGGACTCCGCTCCGGCTACCCCTCCAGCCGCGCCTCCAGAGTGATCTCGGCGCCGGCCAGCGCCATCGACACCGGGCAGGTCCGCTTGGCCCGGTCGGCAAACTCCGAGAAGGTCTGACTGGTGATGCCCGGCACCCGGCCCACCGTCGAGAGCTCGATGAGGGTGATCCGGAACCCCGCCTCTGCCCGGTCGATGTGCACCTTGGCCTCGGTCTCCACCCGCTCCGGCTGGTGCCCGTCCGCGGAGAGGGCGAGCGAGAGCGCCATCGAGAAGCAGGCCGCGTGGGCCGCCCCCAGCAGCTCCTCGGGGTTGCTGCCCGTGCCCTGCTCGAACCTCGAGCGGCGGGAGTAGCTGGTCTTGAAGTCCCCGCTCTCGGGGACGATCTCCCCTCCCCCTCCCGCCTCGTTCGGTTCCCAGACCGCCCTGGCGCTCCTCACCGGCATGGCACACCTCCTCTCATGGTCCCGGACTGCGGCCCAGGGTACTGGACCGGGTGTTGGCGGGTCTCAGCTCTCTTGCCCCGGGCGTGGGCGCAGGAGCCGCAGCGCCCCTCGGATCGGGTCGTAATGGCGATCGGCAACTCGTTCCTTCAAGGGGATGATGGAGTTGTCGGTGATCTGAATGTGCTCCGGGCAGACCTCGGTGCAGCACTTGGTGATGTTGCAGAAGCCCAGGCCGAAATCACCCTGGGCGATCTCCCGGCGGTCGGCGGTGTCGGCGGGATGCATCTCCAGTTCCGCGATCCGCATGAGGAACCGGGGGCCCGCGAAGGCTTCCTTGTTCTCCTCGTGGTCGCGAATCACGTGGCAGGTGTTCTGGCACAAGTAGCACTCAATGCACTTGCGGAACTCCTGCGACCGGTTCACGTCATCCTGCTGCATCCGGAACTCGCCCGGCTTAATGGACGGGTCCGGCGTGAACGAGGGGATCTACCGCGCCTTGGCGTAGTTGAACGACACGTCGGTGACCAGGTCCCTGATCACCGGGAAGGTGCGCACCGGGGTCACGGTGATCGGCGCCCCGGGTTCGAAGGTGGACATGCGGGTCATGCAGGCCAGCCGGGGGCGCCCGTTGATCTCCATCGAGCAGGAGCCGCACTTGCCGGCCTTGCAGTTCCACCGGATCGCCAGGTCGGAGGCCTGGGTGGCCTGCAGCCTGTGCAGCACGTCGAGGACGACCTCGCCCTCGTTGACCTCGACCTTGTAGTCCTTCAGCGCCCCGGTCCCGGCGTCACCGCGCCAGACCCGAAGCGATGCGGTGTATCCCATCAGTGCCCCTCCTCCTCCGCCGCAGCGGTAGCGGACGAAGCCGGAGCGGGCAAAGAGGCCAGCTCGTCGGCGGTCATATACTTGTTGAGCTCGCTCTTGTCGAACAGGCCGAGCAGGTCGGGCCGCATTACAGGAAGCGGCTTGTGGGTCAGCTCGAGCTTGTCGCCGGTCAGCGTCAGGATCAGGTTCACCTTGCGCCATTCTGGCGACATCTCCGGGTAGTCCTCGCGGGTGTGCCCGCCGCGGGACTCCTGCCGCTCCAGCGCGGCCATCGCCACGCACTCGGCGACGAGCAGCATGTTCCGCAGGTCAAGCGCGTAGTGCCAGCCCGGGTTGTAGGCCCGCTCGCCCGGCACGGCCACCCGCGCGGCCCGCTCCTTGAACTTCTCCAGATCGCTGAGCGCGGTCTTGACCTCCGACTCCCGCCTGGTGA
>DAHUYV010000031.1 GCA_027306885.1 Candidatus Dormiibacterota bacterium | reverse complement strand
GGGCGCGCAGGGGCTGTAGCCGAGTTCAGCAGCGACGTAGCCCTGGCTTGGCGGGTCCTAGACGGTGCGGAGGTCAAAATCCCGGCGGGCGTGGTGGTGTGCCAAGTGTCTCCGTCGTTTCCACTGCAACTTCCCAGCGGGGTCGTAGTGAAGCGGATAAGGTTCCTCGCTCCCGACGGACAGTGGTATGAGCTGCCGCACGACTCCTATGAGCAGGGTACCCGTGCGGCATCGCAAGACAGCGTGGTCAAGTTCCTAGTGGCTGGAGCAGCTGCGATCGCCGGAATCATTGTGCTGAACGAGGCGACCAAGGGGCGGCTCCTCTCCTGAGTTGGCCGGCTGCTCTGGAAGAATCGCTGGTTCTCCCAATTCAGGTACCGGCAGTCAGAGCTCCACTTACTTCCCCACGCATCCCTATAATTGGGGACAGAAATGGGGGACAAATGGCCAATTAGGATCTCAAAAAGGAGCGATCTTCAAAATCGATGGGGGGCGCCTCAGGCGTCCTCGGAGGGATCGTTCCCCTCGCCTCCCGCCACCACTCCCTTAGGTCCGACAGGCGCTTTCCTGGCGCGAACCCGGCAACGCCCCCAACGGCATGTCCACGGTTGGACTTCCAATCGGACGGTCGCGTGCCAGGAGCGTTGCTGGGGAAGCCGTACCACCGCCAGGGATTGATGCGCCCACGGCCCAAGAGCTGCCGGCTGTTCTTGGCGAAGCTGAAGTGGCCGAAGTGCTCGTCCTCCACATTCAGCCCGAGGAAACACTTGAAGACCAGGTCGCACCGCGGTCGCTCGCAGAACTGCCGCTCGCTGCGGATTGAACACAGCGTCATCGGCAGGCAGCTCTGGAGCAGGTGTTCGGGCGGGATCGAGGGCCGCCCAATCTCGGCGCACGTGCTCCCGAAGGTCGGCTGCAGATCTCCCAGCGGCGGGCCCGCCAGCGGCCTGATTCCGCGGATCGGGTGGCCGCCGGGCGTCAGGTCCTCGGTTGAATCCCCCCCAACATCGCCACCGGGCGGGAGCTGCTGCCACGCACCCAACTCTCTCCAGCACCTCGCCAATCCGATCTCGCCTCAGCCCACTAGTCTTTCTGCCCCAACTGGGATCGAATTTCAGCACCCGGCGAGGCGGCCGGTGTGGGCGAGTGATGGCCCGGTTGCTTCGCAAGCAGGCACAATGTGGGAGATGCGGGTTTCAGTCAGGGCCGACTATGCCGTACGGGCGGTTATCGAGCTAGCTGCGGCGGAGGGCCTGGGTCCGATGAGCGCGGAGCACATCGGACATATCCAGGGCATCCCTCTCAAGTTTCTCCAGAACATCCTGGCGGAGCTCAAGCAGGAAGGCATCGTCGCCAGCCAGCGAGGCCCTTGCGGCGGCTTCGTCCTGGCGCGCGATCCCAACCTGATCACCCTGGGCGAGATCATCCGCGTGACCGACGGCCCCCTGGCGCGGGTCGGTGACTACCGTCCGGACCAACTGAACTATTCAGGACACACGGCAGCGCTGCGCGACGTCTGGGTGGCAGTCAGGGCCTACATCCGCGATGTGCTCGATGAGGTGAGTGTGGCCGAGGTCTGTCGTGGGGAACTGCCGCCGGTCGTGACCAGGCAGTCGGAGCGGATTGATGCCTGGGTGCCACGGATCAAGGTCGATCCCAAGCAGGGTCCGCAGCTGGGGGTCCCAGGGCAAGGCGGTCGACAGGGTCCGGGCCGCGGCGGCGCCTCCGGCCGGATGCTTGCTCGGGCCCCGATAGCGAGCGGTGCCGGACCGACGTCGACGGGGAGGCCGGAGGCCGGGGACTGAGCATGGCGGCGCTGACCAGGTGGGGATGCCGAGGAAGTCGTCGCCGAAGAAATGGAACTCAAGGTTCTGGTAATCGATGCTGGCGTCACGCCAACCGGCCCCCCGCGAGGAGCACTTTTCAGCGCGAGTGCTGGGATCCGGTCTAGCACCGCCGCGACCTGACGCTGGTGACCGCAGCCTTCAGCGCGCCCAGCCAGCGGGACGGTTCCCCGGCGGCACCGAGTCACGCAGCTGCGACCGCCGTCGGCGGGAATCGAGGGCCAGAGGAGGGTGCGCCAAGCAAGCGCCGCCAAGCTAGGTGAGCGGGGGTGTCCCGATCATGAGCGCCGCGACGGTGACGTGAGTGTCAGGGTCAATGACGATCATGCTGCCGGTGACCCGGCTGTCGCGGTACTGGTCCGCCGCGATCGCATCTGCCAACCGCCACCGGACCACCCCGATGTCGTTGGGGCCGAGATCTCCAGCCGGTACCAGGCGGAGCGTCTCCAGATTCAGCTTGCTCGCGATCTCAACAACCTCCGCCGTCGTCACCCGGGTCGTGTGCTTGACGAGAAACTTCTGGCCCACTTCTAGCCGGCGCTCGGCGAACCAGCAGACTGTCGTAAGTTGGTCCCGGGAGACTGAAGGCGGATCGGCGGCGGCGGCGATCAGATCCCCCCGTTGGACTTCCCCACCGTCGGCCAGGGCGACGGATATCGACAGCGGGGGCTGAGCGGACGGCACCACTTCGCTGAGGGTCTCCAGGCCGGAGACGGTGGTGCGGTGTCCCCGGGGCAGGACCACCACAGCATCCCCGGTGTGTAGTCCGGCCCCGGTCAGCATCCCGGCGATCCGCACCGATCCGTCGGCTTGCGGCGTGACGCTCTGGACCGGAAGGCGCGCTCCCTTGGTGCCGTGGGCGGCGAACGTGGAGGTGGGCACCTGCTCCAGCGCCTCCAACACGGTCGGCCCGTGGTACCAGTCGAGGTTACCTGCCCGTTCCACCACATTGTCGCCGTGGAGGGCGGAGATAGGCACGGCCCGCACCTCGGCCCCCCCCAGGAGCTGGGCCAGCTCTTCCATCTGCTCGGCCAGGCCGCGGTACCCCCGCTCGTCCCAGCCGACCAGATCCATCTTGTTGACCGCTATGAGCAGATATGGGACCCCAAACAGAAGCGCCAGGGCGGTATGGCGGAGGGTTTGCTCGCGCAGCCCCTTGGTTATGTCAACCACCACCATGGCGAGATCAGCGGTGGAGGCGCCGGTTGCCATGTTCCCGGTGTATTCCGGGTGGCCAGGACAGTCGGCGATGACCATCTTGAGCCGAGGGGTCACCGCATAGCGATAGGCGACGTCGATGGTGATTCCCTGCTCCCGCTCAGCCCGGAGGCCATCGGTGGCGAAGCTGAGGTTGAGCGTCGACTGCCCGCGGGCCCGGCTGGCACTCTCAAGGGCCGCCAGCTGGTCGTCGGTGAATTGGTCGGCGTCGTGCAGCAGCCGCCCGATGAGAGTCGACTTGCCGTCGTCGACCGCCCCGATCGCTGCGAGTCGGAGCAGCGCCTCCCCACTCGCCCGGGAATCACGCGCAAGCGCATCGATCTCGCCTGCGGTCAAAAGTAGCCCTCTCGCTTGCGGTCCTCCATCGAGGTCTCGGAGAACCGGTCGTCGCCCCTAGTCGCTCCGCGCTCGCTGACCCTGGATTCCGCGATCTCGGCTATCACCTCGTCGACCGTCCCGGCCCGGGAGCGCACCGCGCCTGTACTGGTGGCGTCGCCGACGGTCCGGTAGCGCACGCTGAGGCGCTCCGACACCTCGGTTGAACTGGGAATCACCCACTTCGAGACCGCCAGGAGCATCCCGTACCGCTCGACCACCTCTCGGCGATGGGCGTAGTAGATCGATGGCAGCGCCATGCGCTCGCGGCGGATGTAGCGCCAGACGTCCATCTCGGTCCAGTCCGAGAGGGGGAAGACCCGCAGATGTTCGCCGGCGCCGACCCCGCCGTGGTAGAGGTTCCAGAGCTCCAGCCTCTGGCGGTCGGGCTGCCATCGTCCTTGGCGATCCCGCACCGAGACGATCCGCTCTTTGGCCCTCGCCTTGTCCTCGTCCCGGCGTGCGCCCCCGATACAGGCGTCGAACCCGTAGGTGGTGATGGCATGCATCAGGGTCACACTCTGGATCCGATTGCGGGATTCCCCCTCGCCGGGGTCCGCGGCCAGGCCGCTCTCGATCGACTCCTGCACTGAGCCTACCTTCAACTCGGCACCCAGCTCGGCTACGCGCCGGTCGCGGAACTCGAGGGTCTCAGCGAAGTTGTGCCCGGTGTCCACATGGAGCAGGGGGAAGGGGATCCGACCCGGCCAAAAGGCCTTTTCGGCCAGCCGCAGCATCACCGCCGAGTCCTTGCCGCCGCTGAAGAGGAGAACCGGGCGCTGGCACTCCGCAGCCACCTCCCGCAGGACGAAGACGGCGTGACTTTCGATCACGTCCAGGTAATCCGGTCCCGCCGGCTCCAGGCTGAGCGCCGGGCCGGGGTACCCGAAGCGGGTGGTGGAGCTTTGGGCCAAGGTGGACTCCGGGTGGGCCTCGTCGGCGTTCTCAAACGACCCCAGAAGCGGTCGGTTGAAAACGACAGGGCTGCCTTGCTAAGATGCTCTTGAGAAGTCTACCAGAATGATGGTGTATCCCGAATCGGCCGTTCGGGAGCCGAGTTCAGCCAGGGGGTGCGAATTGTGACGGTCGGCGAGACAGGGATTGACGCGACCGAGCTCGCCGAGGTGTCGGCCCGCCTGGAGGAGGAGGGCGCCATGGCAGCCATCCGCTGGACCCTGGGTCGGTTCGGCTCGGGGGTCGCCTTGGCCTGCTCTTTCCAGGACTGCGTAATCGTTGACCTGGCGGCCAAGGTCGATCCGGGACTGGAGGTGATCTTCCTCGACACCGGGTTCCACTTCCCGGAGACATTGCAGTTCGTCGAGTTGGTCCGGGACCGCTACCACCTCAACCTGACGGTGACCCACCCGGACGCCGCCGCCGAGCCTTGGCCGTGCGGCACCTCGGAGTGTTGCCAGCGGCGCAAGGTGGAGCCCCTCTTCCTCGCCCTGCAGGGCAAGGCCGCGTGGCTCACTGGGCTCAAGCGCAGCGACGCATCCACTCGGTCCAACACGCCGGTGCTGGCCTGGGATGAGGGCCGCCAGATGGTCAAGGTGAATCCACTCGCGGCCTGGAGCGACGCCGACGTCGCCAGGTACAGCGCCGCCCACGACCTGCCGATCCACCCGCTTTTCGCCCAGGGGTACCTGTCGATCGGCTGCGCTCCCACCACTCGAGCCGTCAAACTCGGCGAGGATCCCCGGGCCGGGCGCTGGGCGGACAGCGACAAGACCGAGTGCGGTCTCCATTCTTGAAACTGGCCGATCTTCACGCTTCCGAGCGACCGAGACCACACTGACGATCGGGGCGCGCTGGCGAAACCCCGGGCGCCTCTGCGCGGTCGCCTTCCAGTGAAGGCGACCGGAGCGAGTTGACAGCCCCTGTCCGACGAGTTCCCCCCCGACACTCCGCCCACAAGGTCTGGCGAGTGATCCACGACTCGCTCCATCAAGGTCCGTTACCGGCTCAGGCGACCGGAACCTACGGCGAATGGACCATGCCGCCGTGCCGGGATACACTCCCTGGCCGTGGGAGGGACCACCCCGGCCATCGCCACCACGACCCGGTCGGAGCCGCTGCGCGGCCCGGCGGGCTGGACAGAGCGCATCCGGCGTGGGCGTCTATTGGAGTTGCCGACCCCCCAGAGAGGATCTGCGTCGCCTGCCGAGGGGAAATGTGCCTGATGTTGGGGCGGACGCCCACACACCCGGAGGGATGAACGAGGGATGAACATGGATGCGGACGACCAACGGGAGCTGCTGGCGATGGCTAGGGCGCACCACTTCGAGTCGGTGGCGCGGCTCGACGCCATCCTCGAGGGCCACGGCGACACCGACCAAGCGGGGCTGACCGAGGAAGCGGCCGAGGCTCGCTTCGAGGTCTTCATGGACGAGTTGGAGGCCCATGCCGACTCCGCTTTCGGGGAGGGCAAGTACCCGGAGGTCAATCGAGCGGCCCGCGCCCTGATGGAAGCTCTGGAGGCGGCCTTTGTCCGGGACGACGACTGATGGCCCGAAGCCTCACCTCGGAGCTGTACCGAGCGGCCCGACTCAGCGCCAGCGGGAGGGCCGTGCGCCGGACCCTGGTGACCGGCGACCCGAAGTATGTGGCCAGACGGGCCCGCAACATCGCCGTGGGTCGGGCGCTCGCCCGCGCTGGAGTCTGGAGGGCCCTCTGGGGCCGCTGGTAGCGTCCAGCGGCCCATCCTCCCGGTGGACCTCTGGCACCGCGCCGGGGAGCCTCGGCCTCCGGCGGACGCCGGGCGGCCGGTGCCGCCGCCCACGGGGACGGGTGCAGGCGGTCCCTGCTCCTTAGATGAGTGCCAGGGCACGGAGTACGATCCGCCTCGTCACAACTCACCCCGGTCCGCTGTCGCCGCGACACCGGGCGGGGCCAACCCCAAGCTGCCATGGTGAATCGACTGGTGCCGCAACCCACCCAAGCAACTGGCCACCCGGGCGCCCGCCGCCCGCCGGCGGTGGGTCGCCTGATGGAGCTCCCTGCCATCGTCGCCCTGGCCGACCAGCATGGGCGCAAGGCGACCCTGGCGGCGGTTCGCGCGGCGGTCGAGAGGATCCGTGCTCGCGGGGCCGGAGCCCCCGCCCGGGAGACCTCGGTGGAGAGCCTGGTCCAGGAGATCGGATCGATCCTCGCCGGGACCCCTCGGCGCCTGAGGCGTGTCGTCAACGGGACCGGGGTGGTGATCCACACCAACCTCGGCCGGGCTCCGGTGGCGGCGATCGCGGCGTCCCGAGCCGTTGAACTTGCCGCCTCTTACTCCAATCTGGAGCTGGACCTGGCAACCGGTCGGCGCGGTGACCGCCAATCGCTGCTGGTTGATCTCCTCTGTCGGATGACGGGAGCGGAGGCAGCCATGGTGGTCAACAACGGCGCCGCGGCGGTGCTGCTGGGCCTCGCCGCGCTCTGCCCCCGACGCGAGGTGGTCGTCTCTCGGGGAGAGGCGATCGAGATCGGGGGTGGCTTCCGGATCCCAGAGATCCTGCGCCTCTCCGGCGCTCGCCTGGTGGAGGTCGGTACCACCAACCGGACCCGGGTCTCGGACTACCTGGAGGCCTGCTCGGACCGTACCGCGGCGTTTCTGCGAGTTCACCAATCAAACTTCCGGATGGAAGGGTTCGTGCAGCGCCCCGCGGTGGCCGAGCTGGCCCGAGCCGCGCACGAGAGAGGGGTGCTGCTCTTGGAGGACGTGGGCAGCGGGCTGGTCCCACCGCCCACCCCGGCGGGGGCGGCGGAGGACAGGCTTTCCGCCAGTTCGGCGGCCGGAGTCGACCTCATCTTCAGCAGCGGGGACAAGCTGCTGGGGGCGAGCCAGGCGGGGCTGGTCATGGGCCGCGGCCCGCTAGTGGAGAAGATGCGACGCCACCCGCTGGCTCGGGCGCTCCGTCCGGACAAGCTTCAGCTGGCGGTGCTCGAGGAAACCCTGCTCTGCTACGAGGCGCCGGGCCGGCTGGCGGAGATCCCGGTGTGGCGGATGCTCAACTCCTCCCCGGGGGAGCTTCGGGCGCGGGCCGAGCGGTGGGCACTGACCCTGACGGCCCGCGGGGTTGACGCCGAGGTGGTTCCCTTGGAGGGCGCGGTCGGCGGCGGGACGACGCCCGGCCCGGCGCTGCCCTCCCATGGGGTCCTGATCACCACCGCGCAACCGGGGGCGGCGCGGCGCCTCCTCCTGCGGGGTGACCCCCCAGTACTCTGCCTGGAGCGCGCCACCGGGGTGGCGGTGGACGCCCGCTGCGTGCTCCCCGAGGAGGAGGGTGTGCTCCTCTCGGCGTTGTCGGCGGCCTTTGGCGGAGCCGCTTGATCGAGCTGGCGGTTGGGACCGCCGGCCACATCGACCACGGGAAGACCGCCCTGGTCAAGGCGCTGACCGGGGTCGACTGTGACCGCCTCGAGGAGGAGCAGAGGCGCGGGATGACCATCGACCTGGGCTTCGCCACCTGGTGCCTGCCCTCCGGCCGCGACGTGTCGGTGGTCGATGTGCCCGGGCACGAGCGCTTCGTTCGCACCATGGCGGTCGGCGCCCGCTCCATCGACCTCGCCCTGCTGTGCGTCGCCGTCGACGACGGCGTCATGCCCCAGACCCGTGAGCACGCCGCGGTGCTCAGCCTGCTCAGGGTTCGCCGGGCGCTGGCGGTGGTGACCAAGGCGGACCTCGCTCCCGGCCGGGCCGAAGAGGTGGGAGACGCCGCCCTGGGTCTGCTCCGCGATCTCGGTGTGCCGGCCGAAAAGGCGGTGGCCACCAGTGCCACGACCGGCGCGGGCCTGGATTCGCTGGCGGCCGCGGTGGACCGGGAGCTCGGGCTGGTGCCGGCCCCGACCCGCCGCGGAGGCCCCCGCCTCCACGTCGATCGCAGCTTCTCCCTGCCGGGCGTGGGCACCGTCGTCACCGGCGTCCTCGACGGCGACGACCTCGCCGAGGGTGAGCAGGTCGAGCTCTTTCCCTCCGGGGCCCGTGCCCGGGTGCTGGAGCTGCAGCGCCGGGGTGGGCGGGTGGGAATTGCCCACCCCGGCGGACGCCTGGCCGCGTCGCTGCGAGGAGTTGCGGTCACCCAGGCGCCGCGGGGCACGGTGGTGGGCCGCCCCGGCGCAATCCGCGCCACCGGACTTCTGGACTGCCTGATCGAGGTCCCCGCGTATGGAGCCGCCGGGGTCCGCCAGGGGGTGGAGGCGGAGGTCATCTGCGGAACCGCCATATCGCGGGCCCGGGTCTGGCTGGCCGGCGACGACCATCTCCCTCCCGGTGCCCGGGGGTATGGGCAGCTGCGGCTGGAGCGAGAGCTGTGGGCCCTTCCCGGAGACCGTCTCATCCTGCGGGCTCCGGGTCCGGTATCGGTGCTGGCAGGCGGTCTGGTTCTGGATGCCCATCCGCTCCCTCACCGGCGCTGGACCGATGCCCCCCTGGACGCGTGGGGGCTGAGGGAACGGGCGGTCAGCGCGCCCACCGAGCTGTCGTCGCTGGCCGTGGTGGAGGCGCTGGGGGCTCAGCACGGCGTCTCGGCTGCCGAGGTCGGGGTACGCTCCGGGCTCGACCCCGCCGCCGCCCTTGAGGCGCTGGAGCGAGCCGTCGCCGCCGGAGCCCTGGGGCATCTGGGGACGGTCTATCTCTCCGTGGCGCGGGTCCGCCAGCTGGGCGACCGGGCTGAGGAGATGGTGCGTCGGCACCAGCAGGCCCATCCCCTGGAGCCGGGGATGCCGCGGCGGCAGCTGTTGGTCGAGTTGCAACTGCCGGCCGCTCGCGGGGGGGACGCGCTTCTGCAGCGACTGGCGGCCGAGGGCCGGCTGGAGATGCAGGGGGGGCTGGTCGTTGCCGGCGGCACACGGCCGGCGGGGCGCACCGCCGCTGTGGACCGGGTGGCGAGCCTGCTGCAGTCGGCTGGAGCGACCCCGCCTGGGGCGGACGAGCTCAGGGCCGCGGGCCTCAACCGCCAGGTCGAAGGCTACCTCCTGCGCAGTGGGGAGGCGGAACGGCTCCCCGGCGGGGTCCTGATCGCGCGGCCGGCGCTGGAGGCGATGACCCAGCAGTTGCGGCGGGTGCTGGCGGCCCATCCCGAGGGGCTCACGGTGGCCCACCTCCGTGACCGTCTGGGCACGAGCCGGCGAGTGCTGGTGCCGCTGCTAGAGCGGCTCGAGCAGAATCGGACGACCGTGCGGCGTGGCGATCTCCACCTACCCAACCTGGAGGACCGATGATCGACCGGCTCCGCCTGACGGCGCTCAGCGGCCAGGGCGGCTGTTCCGCCAAGATCGGCCAGGCAGACCTGGCCGAGGTGTTCGCCGGGCTAATCTCCCCAAGTGGTGGCGACCTGCTGGTCTCGGCCGAGGGGATGGACGACGCCGCCGTCTATCGATTGACGAGCGATCTGGCCCTGGTCGCCACCACCGACTTCTTCCCCCCACCGGTGGACGATCCAGCTGACTACGGTGCCATCGCCACCGCCAACGCCCTCTCTGACGTGTACGCCATGGGCGCGAGCCCGCTCCTCCTCCTGAACCTGGTGGGATTCGACCTGGCGGTGTTGGGCCCGGCCATCCTGCGCCAGATCCTGGAGGGGGGAAGAGCGGTTGCGCAGGAGGCGGGCTGCGCCATCGCCGGGGGCCACTCCATCCGCAGCCAGGAGCCACTCTTCGGCTGTGCCGTGCTGGGGAGGGTCGATCCGGCTCGCCTGGTGACCAACTCCGGGGCCCGGCCCGGCGACCGGATCCTGCTCACCAAGCCGCTGGGGACCGGAGTGATCCTCAACGCTCACAAGCAGGGGGTGGCGCCGGCACCGGTGCTCGCCACCGCCGTCGCCACCATGCGCCGCCTCAACCGCGCCGCCGCCGAATCCATGGTGGCGGCGGGGGCCAGCGCGGCGACCGACGTCACCGGCTTCGGTCTCCTGGGCCACGCGCACAACCTGGCGGTCGCTTCGGGGATTCGCCTTCAGCTGCGCTCCGAGGATCTGCCCCTCCTCCCCGGGGCGAGGGACCTGGCCGCGGCCGGGCATCTCCCTGGGGGAAGTCGCCGCAACCTGGAATTGGCGCGCAGCCGGGCCGCCATATCTGAGCGGATCGAACTCGAACTGCTCCAACTCGCCTGTGACGCTCAGACCAGCGGAGGCCTGTTGATCGCCGTCAACCCCGCCGGCGCCGCAAGGATCCGATCCTCCGCCGACGGGGTGACGGAGATCGGTGAGGTGCTCCCGTCAGTGCCGGGCGCGCCACCGGTGGAGCTGATCTAGCTCAGCGCCGCCGGGTGCTCATGCGCAGCAGTCGAAGGGCTGCCTGAGAGCGCCGGCGCGCGACCCCCTTCGACGGCCGTCGGCGCTGGCCGCTGACCATTTCCCGGAGCTCGCGGGTGCGGTCATCCACCATCATGCCCAAAACGCGGGGGTTCAGCATTACAACTCCCATGTAACTACTCATTGATATTTCTTCAATGCAAGTATATCATCTCCAGAAGACTCCTCAAATGAACTTCGACAGTTACACAGACCGGGGCGTGCAGGCGGCGGCGGAGCTCGCGAACCAGCTCACCGAGAGCTGGGCCCAGGGCGCGTTCCGCGCTCTTCCGTCGGGAGGCGGTCCCCGCCGGAAGCTGGCCGCGGCCGTCGAGACCTCGATCTGGGGCCGGAGCGGGGATCTCAGCGCCGGCGATGCAGAGGGCCTCATCCGACTGGCGACGCAGCTGAGGCTCATCTTCCAGACCCTCGCCTCGGGGGAGTTGGACTCCACCGCCCAGCTGGTGAACGCCCTCCTCCAGAAGCACCATGCGGCGCCGCAGCTGGCCACCCACGACGGCGAGCCATGGCATCTGCACTTCCACAGTCAGGAGAAGGAGGCGGGCCGCGCTGAGGCGCGCGGGGCCACCTGTGCCACCGCCCTAGCGACCGTCATCGGCTCCGGTGGCGCCTGGCGCCTTGGGACATGTCACGCCAACCGCTGCGACCTGGTCTTCGTCGACACCTCGAAGAACGGCCGGCGCCGCTTCTGCTCGCCCCGCTGCCTCAGCCGTGACAAGGTGGCCCGCTTCCGCGCCCGCCACCAGGCCGGGACCCTGGACGAGGAGTGATGGCCCTCGCCGGACGGATCGGCCCGCCCTAGCGGCCCTCGTCCCCCCCGTTCCGGCTCTGCACGAACTGATACCCGAAGCGGCCCTTGACGCAGAGGTGGCCGCGGGTGATGTCGTGATCCAGGGGTGAGGTGACCTTGACGATCTCGTTGTCCTGGACGTGGAGCTCAAGGTTGCAGCCCACCCCGCAGTACGGGCAGATGGTGGTGGTCACGGTCTGCCTGGCCTCATCCCAGCGCCCCTTCTGGCGCAGGTCGTATTCCGACTTGAACATGAGGGCGCCGGTCGGACACACCCCGATGCAATTGCCGCAGTACACGCAGGCGGAGTCGGGGAGCCCGACAGCGAACTCTGTGGAGATCCGGGCCTCGAAGCCGCGGCCCGCCACCGCGATCGCGAACGTGTTCTGGGCCTCGGAGCCGCAGGCCTCGACGCACTTGTAGCAGAGGATGCAACGGGAGTAGTCGCGGATGTAGGTCTCGTTGTCGAGTTTCACCGGCTGGGCCACGGTCGCCGCCACCTGCCCCTCGGGGGCGTGGTGTTCCCCGGGGCGGGCGCGGTCGCGGCGGTCGTCCTCGGCGGCCGGGGCGGCCGGTCCGAAGCGCTCCGGCTCCGCCCTGTACCGGTTCATCCACCGCTTGACCTCGGGTCCTGCCAGCGACAGGTCGACCGAGGACGCCAGCAGCTCCAGCACCGAGCGGCGGCTGGCCCGCACCCGCTCGGAGTCGGTGTGCACGACCATCCCCTCCTCCGCCTTCCGGGAGCAGGAGGGGACCAGCACCCGCGCACCCTCGACCTCCACGACGCAGACCCGGCACACGTTGACCGGGGCCAGATTCTCCAGGTAGCAGAGGGTCGGGGTGTCCAGCCCCTGCTGGCGGCACGCCTCCAGCAGCGTCGCTCCCTCGGGGACCTTCACGGTGCGGCCGTCGATGGTGATCGTCAGCAGCCGCCGGGGCGGGGCCACGAAGCTCAGACTCACGGCCGCACCCTCCCGGCTTCGGGGTCCCCCAGCAGGCCGAGCGCGGCCGCCGACTGGATGGCGGTGGCGGCCGTCTGCCCCAGCCCGCAGATTGAAGCGTCCCGCATGACCTGACCGAGCTGCCCCAGCAGATCGAGCTCGGCGGCCACCGACCCGTTCGGATTGCCCGACGCGAGGCGGGCGAGCAGCTCCTCCTGGCGCACCGTGCCGACCCTACAGGGGACGCACTGGCCGCAGGACTCATCACGGAAGAAGCGGGCGATCCGGCGCACAAGATCGCGGCCGTCGACGGTGTCGTCGAGCACCAGCACCACTCCGGACCCCAGGCTCGCCCCGATTGACCGCACCCCCTCGAACGTGAGCGGTATGTCCAAGGCCGGGGGACCGACAAAGGAGCCAGCCGCCCCGCCCAGCAGCACCGCCGCAAGCGGGCGACCGCCCCGCACCCCGCCCGCCAGGTCCAACAGTCCGCGGAGCGTGACGCCGAACTCCAACTCGTACAGTCCGGGGCGCTCGACCCGCCCGGAGACGCAGAACAGCCTGGTCCCGGTCGAGTCGGGGGTGCCCAACTGGGCAAACGCGTCGCCGCCGATCCTCAGGATCTCCAGCACGTTGGCCAGGGTCTCCACGTTGTTGACCCCGGTGGGCTTGCCGAACAGGCCGGCCTGAGTGGGGAACGGCGGCTTGTTTCGAGGCTCAGGCCGGCTCCCCTCGATGGAGTTGAAGAGCGCTGTCTCTTCTCCGGCGATGTAGGCGCCGGCCCCGACCCGCAGCTCGATCTCGAAGTTGAAGTCGGTGCCCATGATGCCCTCGCCGAGCAGCCCCCGCTGCCGCGCCTGGGAGATGGCCTGGCGCACCCGGCCGGCCGCCTCGGGGTACTCACCCCTCAGGTAGAGGTAGCCCCGCTCGGACCCGGTCGCGTACCCGGCGACGGTCAGCGCCTCCAGGACCCCGAAGGGATCCGCCTCCAGCAGCACCCGGTCCTTGAAGGTGCCGGGCTCGGACTCGTCGGCGTTGCAGACGAAGTAGTGGGGGCGCACTGGGTTGGCGGCGACCGCCTCCCACTTGGCCCCGGTGGGGAAGGCGGCGCCGCCCCTGCCCAGCAGCCGGGAAGTCTTGACCTGCCCGATGACGCCTCCCGGCCCGAGCTCAAGGGCGCGGCGGAGCAGCTGGTACCCGCCGTGGGCGCGATAGGAGTCGAGGGAGTCGGGGTCGACGACGCCAACTCGGCGCAGCAGGCGGTGCCCCGCCGGGTCGGAGCGCACCGGTGGCGTCGTGTCCACCCGCACCGCCCCGCCGTGAAGGGCCGCCTCCACCCCGGCCACGGTGGCGGGGGCGATGCTGACCCGCGCCGCTGGCTCTCCGGACCGCTGCAACAGCGCCGCCGAACCCTGCTCACACCGACCCAGGCACGGACTGCGCACCCAGCGCGCTTCCCGCCCCCCGGACTCTCCGGGTGGACCGAGGCGCCGTTCCAGCTCGGCGCACAGCTTCTCCCCGTCCCCTAGCCGGCAGGCCAGGTCGTCGCAGACGTGGACCACCGTAGCGGGCGCCGGCTCGGTGGAGAGAAGTGCGTAGAAGGCGGCCACCCCATAGGCCTCCGCCGGAGGCACGGTCAGGCGGGTGCAGACGTAGTCGAGAGCCGCCGGGCTGATCCATCCGGTCCGGTCCTGGACCGCCTGCAGAACGGGGAGCAGGAGGTGCCGGCGGCTGCGGGCAGCGCGTCCGCCGCGGGAGAGGTGCCCGTCCTCAGGGGTGCGCCGGCCCCCGTCCCAACCGCCCGACGGCATCCCGAGGACCCGGTCCACGGCAGCCTTCTCCACGTCCGAGGCGGGGCCGGCCACCCCCAATCTCAGGTCCATCAGGCCACCGGGTCCGGGGCGCCCTGAACCGCCGCCTCACGCACGGCGGCGCGCAGCTTGGTGACTCTGATCGCGGTGGCCTTGAACTCGGCGGTGCCCGACTTGGGGTCCCACGCATCAAGGGTCAGCCGGTTGGTCCGCACCTCGTCGGGAAAGTGCAGGGTCATGAACGCCAGCCCTCGGTGCAGGCTGGAATCCGTCAGCACGGGGGCCTCGACCGAACCGCGGCGCGACGAGACGATGACCCGGTCCCCATCGGTGAGCTCAAGATCGCTCATGTCCTCCGGGGATAGATTGAGGCTCTCCCGGCGCCGGATCGGGGTCGCATACTGTGACGATTGGACGCCAGTGTTGAAGGAGTCCAGGCGCCGGCCGGTCGTCAGCCGGATCGGGAACTCGGAATCGAGGAGGTCAAGCGGCCCCTCGGCGGCGACGGCGAAGAAGGGGGCGGCGGGTCCCCGCCGCTCCGGATCCTCCTCCCAGAGGCGGCCGTGCAGGAACGGCGACCCCGGGTCCTGCTCATCCCGGCAGGGCCACTGAATCCCCCCGAGGGCCTCGAGCCGGGGGTAGCTCATTCCCTTGTGCATGGGGGACAGGGAACGCAGCTCGTCCCACACCTGCTCGGAACTGGGGTGTCCCCAGTCACTGCCCAGCCGGCGGGCCAGCTCGCAGATGATCTCGATGTCGTCGCGCGCCTGCCCGGGCGGCTGGAGGGCGCGCCGCACCCGCTGCACCCGGCGCTCGCTGGAGGTCACTGTCCCCTCCGCCTCGCACCAGCTGGCGCTCGCCGGGAGCACCACCTCGGCGATGCGGGCGGTGTCGGTGAGGAAGATGTCCTGGACCACCAGGTGCTCCAGGCCCTCCAGCAGGCGGCTCGTCCGGTCGCTGTCCGCCTCGGATCGGATGGGGTTCTCTCCGAGGATGTACGCCGTGGTCAGCTCGCCCCGCTCCATCGCCTCGAACATCAGCGACAGGTGCCAGCCCGCGCGGGGCGGGATGCCGACGCCCCACGCCTTCTCGAATCGATCCCTCGCCTCGAGGTTGGTGACGACGTCCTGAAACCCGGGGAGCTTGTTGGGCAGCGCCCCCATGTCCCCCCCGCCCTGGACGTTGTTCTGTCCCCGCAGGGGCACCAGGCCGGAGCCCCAGCGGCCCACGTGGCCGGTGAGCAGCGCCAGGTTGATGAGCGCCAGGACGTTGTCGGTGGCGTTGTGGTGCTCGGTGATGCCCAGGGTCCAGCACAGCTGCGCGCGGTCCGCCCTGCCGTAGTCGTGGGCCAGCTCGCGGATCGCCTCTGCCGGCACCGAGGTCTGGGCCTCGGCCCATTCCAGGGTGCAGGGCTCAACAGCGGCAGCGTAGGCGTCGAAGTTGGCCGTCGCCCGCCTCACGAACTCCTGGTTGACCAGGCCGGCGTGGATGATCTCCCGTCCGATCGCGTTGGCGAGGGCGATGTCGGAGCCGACCTCCAGCCCCAGCCAGACATCGGCCCACTGTGCGGAACTGGTCCGGCGCGGGTCCACCGCGTAGAGCTTGGCTCCCCGGTGGACGCCCTTCAGCACGTGGTGGAAGAAGATCGGATGGGCCTCCCGGGCGCTCGAACCCCAGAGGATCACCAGGTCGGCCTCCTCCGCCTCCCGGTAGGAGCTGGTCCCTCCCCCCGCTCCGAACACTGCCGCCAGACCGGCGACGCTAGGCGCGTGTCACGTTCGATTGCAGCTGTCGATGTTGTTGCTGCCGAGCACCGAGCGGACGAACTTCTGGGCGAGGAAGTTCACCTCGTTGGTCGCCTTGGAGCAGCTGAACATCCCGAAGGAGCGAGTGGCGTCCTGGTCCCGCGCCGCGGCGAATGCGGCGGTGGCACGATCGAGGGCCTCGTCCCAGGTGGCTTCCCTCAACTCCCCACCCTGGCGGACCAACGGCGTCGTGAGGCGCGTCTGGCTGGCCATCTCTTGCACCTCCAGAGCTGACGAAGTCAAGATCATACCCCCCGAGCCTCGCCGAAGACAGGCGGGGAGCGACACCGGGGCCGGTACACTGGCGTCTCGATGGAGCAGTTGGGGCCGGCGCGCCACCGCATCTTCTTCACCGAGGTGGGGCCGCGCGACGGGCTCCAGAACCTCGACCGCGACCTGCCCACCGCGTCCAAGCTGGCTCTGGTCGAGGCGCTGTTGGACGCCGACCTGGATCAGGTCGAGGTGACCTCCATGGTCTCCCCCCGGTGGGTGCCCAGGATGGCCGACGCGGAGGCCCTTCTGGCAGCGCTGGTTGAGGCGCGGGGCCACGGGATGTGGCGCCGGATAAGGGTCCTGGTCCCCAATCTTGTGGGCCTGGACCGTGCCCTGGCGGCCGGGGCCCAGCGGGTGGTGGCCAACCTTGGCGCCACCGAGGCCTTCAACCAGGCCAACCTGCGCCAGGGCGTGGAGGACACCCTCGCGGACCTGGAGGTCATGGCGGCTCGGGCCCGCGACCACGGCAGCAGCCTGGATGTCGGAATCAGCTGCGCTTTTGGCTGTCCCTTCGAGGGCCGGGTTAACCCCGACCGGGTGGCGATGCTCGCCGACCGGGTCCAGGCCCTGGGCGCCGCGGAGATCGGGATCGCCGACACCATCGGGGTCGCCGACCCGGCCCAGGTCAGCTCCCTCATCGAGCTCCTGGTGCGCTCAGGAGTGGCGGCCGAGCAGCTGTCGCTGCATCTCCACGACACCAGGGGGATGGGCCTGGCCAATGCTCTCGCCGCCTACGAGTCTGGGGTCCGCCGGTTCGAGGGCTCGGTGGGAGGGATCGGCGGCTGCCCGTTTGCCCCGCGCTCCACCGGCAACGTCTGCAGCGAGGATTTGCTCTACCTGCTCCAGCGAGTGGGCGCCGAGATCTCCGCCGATCTGGAGGCGCTCTGCGCGACGTCGCAGCGGTTGGAGGCGCTCCTGGGGCGAGAGCTCCCGGGGAGGCTGTACCGCGCCGGCCTTTGGTCGGGGAAGCCGGCCACCAGCTGACCGCTCGAGGCTTCAGCCGCCGGTGTCGGGGGGAACCACGGTGGAGGAAGCTGGGGCCGGCGACTCGAGGTTCTCTGCGGCCCCGGCGGAGAGGCCGTCCCCGCTGAGTCCCGGTGGGCGGTTGCCGATCTCCAGGACCACGCAGTAGCCGAGCACCGTCACCTGGGCGAGCAGGAACACGTAGGTGAGGATCAGGAAGAACAGGGCGAAGGTCTCCCCATAGCTGCTGAACCCGTGGGCCAGGCGGAAGTAGACGGGGAAGAGCAAGCTGAGGCCCTCGAAGAGCAGGCCGGCCGCCAAAGCGCCCCCGGCTAGGGATCGAAGCGGGCGCCGCCGGGCCGGCACCAGGGCGTAGATGGCGGTGAACAGGACCCAGCCCACCAACACCGCCGCGACCACCTGGGTCCCCACCGCCAGGGCCCCCGTGTGGAGGATGGCGGGTAGCCCGGTGACCGACTCCAGGGCCGCCAGCAGGCTGGAGCTCAGCACCACCGGCACCGCCAGCAAGGTGAAGATGACGATCATTCCGGCTGCCGTCACCTTCTGGGCCAGGAAGCCCCGCGTGGGCCCCCCATCCAACCCGGCGAACGCCGTGTCCATCGCCGAGAAGAGGGAGGTGCCCGACCAGATCAGCCCCACCAGGCCGACTATGGCCAGCCACCCCGAATCGCGATGGAATGAGTCCAGGGCGCTCAGCACCGCTCCGCCGTTGCCGCCGGGCAGAATCGCCGCCACCGCCTTCGCGACCTCCTTTCCGGCGGCCGGATCGTGGAAGAGCTGCCCGGCCACGGTGACCGCCAGCAGGGTGATCGGGAAGGCCGAGAACAGAAGGTTCCAGGCCACCAGGGTGGCCTGGTTGGGGCCTCCCCGCGCCAGGTATCGAGCGACAGTTCGGAGCGGCAGGATCCGGTGCCAGCGCCTCCACAGGGAGCCCATCCACTCAAGACTAGGTGAGGGCCGGCCGGAGCTGGTCGGGTTGCCCAAAGGGGAGGTCCAACCTCCCTGGTACGCTGGCGGTCAAACTCCTCCACCCACCTTCGTCAGGAGGCCGATGACGACAGCCGGTCCCCCTGCCGCCGACCGGGGCGCCTTCGCCGTGTGGGTGCGGCAACTCCGCAAGTCCTACGGGTCGGTGGAGGCGGTTCGGGGGCTGAGCCTCGCCATCCCCAGAGGGCAGATCGCCGCCCTGCTCGGCCCCAATGGAGCCGGCAAGACCACCACTCTGGAGATCATCGAGGGGCTGCGCACCGCTGATTCCGGGGAGGTGCTCACCCTGGGGGTTGCGCCCGTCGCCGCCCGTCGGCGGGTGGGAGTCCAGCTCCAGGAGTCCGCGCTCTACGAGGACCTCACCTGCGCCGAGGCTCTTCGCCTGTTCGGGCGCCTTTACGGATACCAGGCGGACGCCACCGCGCTTCTGGAGCTGGTGGAGCTGGGGGAGATGGCGGGCCGACGGGCTTCCGATCTCTCCGGGGGGCAGAAGCGACGCTTGCAGATCGCCCTCACCCTGTGCAACGACCCCGAGCTGGTGATCCTGGACGAGCCCACCACCGGTCTGGATCCGATCGGCCGGCGCCAGACGTGGGAGATGATCAAGTCCCTCCATCGGCAGGGCCGAACCGTGCTCCTGACCACTCACTACATCGAGGAGGCGGACCAGTTGGCGGAGCAGGTGTGGATCATCGATCGCGGCCAGGTGGTGGCCGAGGGCAGCCCCAAGGAGCTGGTCGCGGGCCTGGGGGCCGCCGCCCACGTGAGCGTGGCAGCACCGGAATCGGCGGAGCTGGGGAGACTGCCGGGAGTCCTCACGGGCGAGCACCGTGAAGGCCGTTGGGAACTCCAAACCCGGGAGGTGGGTTCGGTGCTCTCTGGGTTGGCGCAGGCGCTGGGCGAGGGCGCACTGCGGGACGTGTCGGTGCGCCCCCCGACCCTGGAGGACGTCTTCCTGGAGCGGGCGGGAAGGCCCCTGGCGAGGGATCGGGAGTGAACGCGGATCGCCCGTTGGCCCGGCCGCTCGGGACCGGCACCTGGATCGGGCTGCGGGCGCTCACCGCCGCCAACATCAAGATCCTCTATCGGAACCGGCAGGTCCTGGTCTTCAACGTGTTGGTGCCCCTGCTCCTGATCGTGATTTTCGGTGGCCTCTTCCAGCGCTCCCAACTCACCGTCGACCTGGTGGGACCGCCACAGCACCTGGCGATTCTGCGGCGGGCGCTTCCCGCCAGCTCCTACTCGCTCCGCGAGGTGCCTGAGGCCACCGCCCGTGCCCAGGTGCTGGCCAACGACGCGTCCTTCGCCCTGGTGGTGGAGGGGAGTGCTCCGCCACTCGTGGTCCGGGTCCTGGAGAACGCCGCCAACGTCTCGGAGAACGGATCCCTAACCGCGGTCGCCCTGGGAGCGGTGGCGGCGCTGAACCAGACCCTCATGGGAGCGCCCCCCGCTGTGCGGGCCCAGGTCGAGGGGCTGCACCCCCCGGGCGGGGTCAGCGCCGGTTCGCTGGCGACCGGCAACTACATCGAGTTCCTGGCTCCCGGCGTCCTCGCCTATGCCGTCCTCAACGGAGGACTCTCCGCCGGCCTGCGCCTGGTCGGGGACCGCGAGCGCGGCGTGCTGCGCCGGATCCGGGCCACCCCGCTGCCGATCTGGGCCTTCCTCGTCGCCAACGTGATATCCCAACTCGTCCTGGTGGCGATCCAGATCGCGGTCCTCCTGGGAGTCGGACACCTGCTGTACGGCATCGGCCTCGGGCCCTCGCCCGGGCCGCTGCTGGCGCTGCTGCTGGTGGGCTCCCTCTGCTTCCTCGCCGGGGGATTCCTCATCGCCGCTCTCTCGCGCCGGGAGCAGTCGGCGATCGTGATGTCCAACCTGGTGTCGCTCCCCCAGCTGTTCGTGGCCGGGGTCTTCTATCCCCTCGCCGGGTCGCCGCAGTGGCTTCAGAAGCTGTCCCAGGTGATGCCCCTCACCTACTTCAGCGATGGCCTGCGGGGTCTGATGGCCCAGGGCCAGACGATCGCCCAGGTGGCTCCCGACTTCTACATCCTCATCGGGGTCGGGCTGGTGGTGCTGCTGGTGGCGGTGCGCACCTTCCGCTTCCAGCCCACCGGCGCCGGGTCGTGACCGGGGCGATGGTCAGTCGCAGGGGCCGACCACCTCGGCGTTGGTGAAGTTGCCGGTCTGCTCCAGGAGCAGCTGTGACTGGGGGGTGAGCAGGTAGAGGCCGCTGTCGGTGCTGAGCCAGGTCCCGTGAGCGTCGCTGAAGCTCGAGGTGACCTCGAGGGGCATGAGGCTGTCCAGGCCGGCGCCCTGCAGGAGGCGAGTGGCGGCGGCCGGGGCGGTTGCCAGCTGGACCAGGGTCTGGGACGTGCCCTCCACCACCTCCACCGGATCCCCGGCCCCGGTGACGCCGACCGGGAGTATCGAGAGCCCGGGCTGATACGACCAGGTCGTGAGCGCCCCGGTCGCCTCGTCATAGCGCAGCAGCTCGTCACCCGAGCCGGTTGGGGGGGGAGAGGGGTCCGCGGCGTTCACCCCGACGCCCCAAACCGCGCCCCCTCCAACCAGGTACCAGCTGACGGTCGAGATCTGGGGCTGCAGCTCCCGGACCGCTCCCGTGCCGGGGTTGAGCAGGTACAGGCCCTCGGTGCCCGAGCCGCTGCTGGCCGCGGCCACGAGGAGGATCTGCTCCCCCTGCCAGCCGAGGACCTGGTAGTCGGACTCGCCGATCAGCACGTTGTCGGCGCCGCTGGCGGGGGTCACCAGGTGCACCTGCACTTGGCCCGATGCGCCGGCGGCGTAGGCGTACTGGGTACCCGATGGGGAGATCTCGGCGGGAGAGGCCGGTAGCCAGCGTGACAGCTGGTAGTCCCACGACTCCTCGTCCTCGTCGCCGGTCAGGTGGGGCGAGCCGGTCGTCTGCCAGCTCCCCGCAACCTCGGTGAGCGAGGTTCCCGCGGCCGGGGAGACGCCGCCTCCGGGCAACTGCAGGAATCCCCCGGCGGGGCTCCCCGCACCCGGGGACGAGAGCCCAGAGCCGTACAGGGGAAGCCGGCAACTCGTGGTCCCGATGGAGGGGCTGGGGAGCGGTGAGGGCGTCGCTGTGGGACTGGAGATGATCTGGGGAGAGGAGGGCGGGTGTGGTGGCCGCGAGCTGGCCCCGCAGGCCGCGAGGGACTCTCCGACGAGGAAGGCGAGCCCCACGGCCAGAACAGCCAGGCGAGCGGACGGCGCCCCCTTCGCTAGGGAGACCATGGGCGGCCTTTTGGGCGGTGAGTGGGGCCGAGCTTGCAGCTCACCAGCCTAGGATATGGACCTGGCCACAACGAGCCCCAGCCTCGGTGGCGGATTTGTGCGGTCGCCGTGGCCGGCGAGGGGCCGTCCGCCGCCAACGCCGTGGTCCTCCGGTGGAGGAGAGCACCTCGCCCCGAACCCCAGCAGGCTGGAGCAGGCGGAGGTCGAGGCGCGGATGAGCGCCCTCCAATCCCTCGACGGCCTCGGCAGAGGTCCAACCCCGAGCTGACCGAGCTTGCGGCGGTCCCGCGAAGTGGCTGGTCGCCCTCGGCGATGGGTGGTCAACCAGCCCTCCGGGGCCGGACTCCTCGCCGGCAACTCATCCTATGATCGGCGGGTGGGGCAGGACGGGGCACCATCGAATCTGTGGGATCGCCTCCGGTGAGCCGCGAGAAGCCGGTGCTGCCTTTCCTGCACCCGGTGCGCCGGATCAGCGGGGCGCTGGGCGCTCCGCTGGACGCCTCGACCTGGCCGGGCTCCGTGCCGGCGGTGGCGGCGGCAGTCGACAAGGGGCTTGACCTGGCGGGCGGCGCCACCATCCTGGTCGGGGAGAACGGGTCGGGCAAGTCCACCCTTCTGGAGATGCTGGCGGAGGC
>DAHUYV010000017.1 GCA_027306885.1 Candidatus Dormiibacterota bacterium | reverse complement strand
CGCCGCCGGGCTGGGGCCGCTGTCCTCGCCCGTGATGCGCGGTCTTGGGCAGCGCTGGCGACCGGCTACCTAGTAGCCTTGGGTCATGCCGCGCCGATTCGGGGTGGTGGTGGTGGTGGCCGCGGCAGCGGCGCTGGGGGGCTGTGGAACCCCGGCCCCCGCGGTGCACCACCCCCAGGTGTCGGCCAGCCCCAGTCCATCCCCCTCCCCCAAGCCCACCTCGGTGACCATCATCGCCCCGGACGGGGTGAACTTCCGCTCCAGCCCGAGCACCACCGCGTCGGTCCTGGGGGTGGTCGCCCAGGGCGTGACCCTCGCCATCGTCTCGGAGACCTCGGCGGGCGGGGGATGGTGGGAGGTCCGCGGCAGCACCGCCACGGGCTGGGTGACCTCCAACCCCGAGTACGTGTCGACGGGCTCCTTCCAGACCTACCAGTCAGGGGGAACCGGGGGCTGGTCGGTGCTGTACCCCGCCGGATGGCAGTTCGCCCAGCAATCCACAGGGGCCCTCGCCTTCAACGGTCCGGGGAGCCAGACGATCTCGGTCACCCAGGCTTCGACCACTGCCCAGCTGCCGGCGGCGGCGCCCTCGGGGACCGGTGAGAAGGACGTGGCGGCGGTTGATATCTACGGCGTCACCACCTCGCTCGTGACGTTCGCCGTCAGCAGCGGGTACCTGGCGGCGGTGGCCTTCCAGGCGGCGCCCGGCCTGGCCTTCCTCATCGTGGCCAAGGGCCCATCGGCGGCATCGGCGGCCAGCTTCCAGCTCTTCCTCAGCACCTTCAAGTTCCCGCTTCCCGCCGCCAGCCCTACTCCGTAGGGGGCGCGCCGGGCTCCAGACGCTTGGCCAGCTCGCGGTAGGCGGCGGTCCGGGCTCGGTCCACGACCTTGGTGTAACCCTGCATGGTGTTGAGGTTGGCGTGCCCCAGCACCTCCTGGACCAGGCGCACATTGCCGGTGATGGTGAGCAGCTCGGTCGCCGTGGTGTGGCGAAGGACATGGGGCGAGCGGAGACCCTCCAGGCCCAGCTCGCGGCGCAGCCGTCGGACCACGTGTCGGGCCCCGGCGTCGGTGAGGCGGCGACCGCCGCGGGAGCACGAGCGCCGGTCGTAGTTGAGGAACAGCGCCGGCTCGCGGTCCTGGCGGGCGTCGAGATAGGTGCGCACGGCGTCCATCGCCGCCGGGGTCAGCTCGACCATCCGCTCCTTGGACCCCTTGCCGCGCACCACCAGCCGGCCCTCGGGGTTGATGTCGCTCCGGTTGAGGGCCAGCGCCTCGGAGATGCGACACCCGGAGCTGAGCAGGAAGTGGACCAGCGCCCGATCACGGAGCGCCGACTCCTGCGGGCCGGGTGCAAAGGCCAGCAGGCGGCGGGCGTCGGCGGTTGTGAGCGGCTTGGGCAGGGGAGCGGAGACCTTGGGGATGTCGATCTGGGCGCCCAGGTCCTCCTGGATCCATCCCTCCCGCAGCGCGTAGCGGAGGAACCCACGCAGCGCCTGCAGCCGTCGGGCCCTCGAGCTGAGCGCCAGCCGGGTCTGGCCGAGGTGACGCTGGTAGGCCCGGACCAGGTCGCGGTCGAGGTCCCCCATCTCCTCGGGGGCGGCCTTGAGGCTTGCCCAGAACCGCATCGCCTGCCCGAGGTCGACCCCATAGGCGCGCAGGGTCTGGCGGCTGCGCGCCCGGTCCACGGCCAGGTAGGTGAGGTACTCCTCAGTCGCCGCCGGGATGCGCATTCTTGGAGGGTTGGGGGGAGGCGCTCGGCTGGCCCTGGTCCGAGGGGCTCCCCTGACCTTGGTCGGGCCGATGGTGATGATGTGAGTCGCAGCAGCCATGGTCCCCACCTCCGCAGGGGCAGTCGTCGGCGGCGTGCGAGTGGCCATCACCCTGTCCACAGGTGGGGCTGGGAGACGGTGTGGGTGGCGGGGGTGGTGACGGGGGCGGTGGCGGGGTGGGGGGTTGGGGCGCCGGAGTCCGGGCAGTCGGGGGCGCCGCGCTGGGCGGCTCCGACACCGTGACCAACGTGGAGGGGGAGGTTGCCGCCTTGGGACTCGGCGAGGGGGCGGGCTGGAAGGGGCTGGGAGTGGTGGGCTTGGGGGTCGGTGGCGCGACCAGGTGCGGCGCCAGGCCGGTGGGGGCAGAGATCGGGAAGGTGCCGTAGGGAGCCAGCGGTGTCGCCAAATAGGGCGTTGTCAGCGTCAACGCCACCGCCGCCGAGGCGGCGGCGATGGAGGCCAACCCGGTCAGCGCCACGACCGTCGGCACCCGCACCAGACGCCGCCAGGACACCCCTACGGCACCCAGGAGGCTGGCCCGCCTCAGGGGCACGGAGGTGGGGGTGGAGCCTATTGGTGGGGCCAGCATGCCAGCGAAGAGGGCCGCGGTCTGGGCCACCCTGATGGCGAGCCAGGCGCCCATCTCGGAGGCCGACTGGAAGTCGACTGGGCTCCGCGCCGCCAGGTCGACCAGGACCTGCTGGGCCACCAGCCCGGCCAGGGTGGCATCGCCGACGACGGCCTGGGCTCGGGCCACCAGAATTGGCCGCAGCCCCTCCAGCCCCGACCCGGAGTCGCCGAGGTCGGAGAAGGCCCGGAGGACCTCGTCGCCTAGTCCGAAGTCGTCGGCCACGGTTCATGCCTCCCCGAGTCGACCGCTTGGAGCGTAACCCAGACCGGGCCTGACCGGTGCCCCCTCGCACCCGAATCAGCCGTGGCTCAGATCCCGGACCCGGGCTGCCACCCAATCGATGGAGCGGGTCAGCTGGGCCACGTCCTCGGGCTCGATCGCGGGGAAGAGGCCGAAGCGGAGCTGGTTACGCCCCAGCTTGCGGTAGCCGTCGATGTCCACGATACCGTTCTGGCGCAGCGCCGCCGTCATCGCGGCCGCGGGCACCGCCGGATCCAGATCGACGGTGGCCACCACCTGGCTGCGGGAGCTGGGGTCGGCAACGAAGGGTTGGGCGAAGTCGCTGCGCTCGGCCCAGTCGTAGATGAGGTCGGCCGACTCCGAGCAGCGCTGCACCGCCCAGGCAAGACCGCCGTTTCCGAGGATCCACTCCAGCTGCTGAACGAAGAGGAAGAGGGTGGCGACCGCCGGTGTGTTGACGGTCTGGTCCAGGCGGGAGTTGGCGAGGGCGAGGCCGAGGTCGAGGGAGCTCGGCACCCACCGACCGGCGGCGGAGAGGCGTTGAGCGCGGTCGATGGCGGCGGGGGAGAGGAGGGCGACCCACAGTCCCCCGTCGGCGGCGAAGCACTTTTGCGGGGAGAAGTAGTAGGCGTCGAATTCGCCGGCGTTCACCTCCAGCCCTCCGGCGGCAGAGGTGCCGTCCACCAGCACCAGCTGGCCCTCATCTCCCGGACGGGAGATCGTGGTCTGAACCCCGGTGGAGGTCTCGTTGTGGGTGAGGCAGTAGGCGTCGACGTCGCGCGACGAGGCCGGCTCGGGGTGGGTCCCGGGAGCGGCCTCGATGACCAGGGGATTCTCCAGGTGCGGCGCCGACTGGACCACCTGGGCGAACTTCGAGGAGAACTCCCCGAAGACCAGGTGCTGGCTCCGCCTCTCGATGAGGCAGAAGCTGGCGAGGTCCCAGAAGAGGCTGGCGCCCCCGTTCCCCAGGGCCACCTCGTAATCCTCCGGCAGGGAGAAGAGGTCGGTCAGCCCCACCCGTAAACGGTGCACCAGCGATCTCACCGGGGCCTGTCGATGGCTGGTCCCAAGCAGTCTGGGCGCGGCCTCGGATAGTGCTCGGACCGCGGCAGCAGGTACCTTAGAGGGGCCGCAGCCAAACCGGCCGTCCGCCGGGAGCAGATGCTGTGGTATCCGTATGCCGCTACCACTATCGGTGGACATCAGGAGGAATCTTATTGCCTGGCAGGGGCCCCGCCAACCTCGGGATCTCAACTCGAGTCGCGGCGATCTCGGAGTCCGCGACCATCTCGCTGGACCGCAGGGTGAAGGAGCTGCGCGCCAAGGGGGAGAATCTCATCTCCTTCGCCGCCGGCGAGCCGGACTTCCCGACCCCGGAGGTGGTGGTCGAGGCGGCGATGCGCGCCTGCCGCGATCCCCGCGCCCACCACTACACCGCACCCGCCGGGCTGTCCGAACTGCGCCAGGCCGTGGCGATGAAGACGCGGCGCGACTCGGGGCTGGATGTGGGGCCGGAGCAGGTTCAGATCACCAACGGGACCAAGCAGGCGGTGGCGCACGCCTTCACCCTTCTGCTCGACCCCGGCGACGAGGTCCTGATTCCAGCCCCGTACTGGGTGACCTTTCCTGAGGCCGTCGCCCTGGCCGGCGGGCGGGCGGTGCCGGTGCCCACCTCCGAGGCCAATGGGTTCCGGGTGACCGTGGAGGAGCTGGAGCGTCACCGGTCCCCCCGGACCAAGGTCCTGCTGTTCGTATCCCCCTCCAACCCCACCGGCACCGTGTACCGGCGGGAGCAGATGGAGGCGATCGGCAGGTGGGCGGCGGAGCAGGGGCTCTGGGTGGTGTGCGACGAGATCTACGACCACTTCACCTACGATGGAGCGGAGTTCAACTCGCTGCCTGCGCTGGTGCCCGAGCTCCAGCCGCGGGCCCTGTGCCTCAACGGCGTGGCCAAGTCGTACTCCATGACCGGCTGGAGGGTTGGTTGGTTGGTCGGGCCGCCGGAGGTGGCGGAGGCGGCGGCGAACCTCCAGTCCCACGTCGCCGGGAACATAAGCAACGTCTCCCAGCTGGCGGCCCTGGCCGCCCTGGAGGCCGGTCTCGGCCCGGTGCTGGAGATGCGCTCGGCCTTTGCCAGCCGGCGCCGGGCGATGCTGCAGCAGATGGAGCGGGTGCCGGGGTTCGAGTGCCCGGCACCCGACGGCGCCTTCTACCTCTTCCCCTCGGTGGACGGGGTGATGGGCCGTCAGGTGGCGGGGCAGACCGTCACCAGCTCGGCTCAGCTGGCCACCATCCTCCTGGAGGAGGCGCAGATCGCCGTCGTTCCCGGAGAGGCCTTCGGGGCCCCGGGGCACCTGCGGTTCTCGTACGCCCTCGGCGACGCCGATCTAGAGGAGGGCATGGACCGACTGCTGCGGCTTCTGAGCTGACCGGGGGGATGTTCCCGCCTGAGGCGCGGGCGCCGGGGCCGCCCTCCTGGGCGGTGGCCGTGCGAATCATCTTCGGCCTGCTTCTGCTTGCCGATGCGGCACTGGAGTATCAGGGCGGCACCTACCAGGTGTTCGACGGGATCCTGTACTCCAACGCCTCGGTCAGCCCGGAGCCGCTCCGCTCGGTCCTGGTGTTCGCCGCTCAGCTGGTGTCCTCCCAGCCGGCGATTGCCAACGGGGTGCTGGCCGGGGTCGAAGCGCTCCTGGCGGGGTCGGTCCTGTTGGGAGTGGGAGCCGGGCTGGCTCTGCCCGTCTCCATCCTGCTCTTCCTTGGCATCTGGATCTTCGGCCAGGGGCTGGGGCTGCCCTTCGCCGGGGGCACCACCGATCTGAGCTCCGGCCTCCCGTATGCCCTACTGGGGCTGGTCCTCTGGCGGACTCACAGCTGGCGCCGTCTCAGCGTGTGGGAGTGGGCCCGCCCGGGGGGCCATCCGAAGGCGTCCCGGGTCAGGGCCTACCGGGTGGCCGCCCTGGTGGCAATCGCTGGGGTGGCGCTGCTCACCTTCCTCAGCGTCGCCGCCGAGACCGGCGGGCCGGGGCTGGCCGGCCCGCCGGCGGTGGGCGGTGCGGTCATGGTGCTCGACACCCACCTGAACCAGGACCTCCTGTTCGGCGGGTGCGGCCAACTGGGATGCTCCAACCAGACCTGGGTCTGGCGGGGGCGCGGGTGGACTCGGATCTCGGGCGGCGGTCCGCCGGCGCTCGGGTACGCGGGCGCGGCGTTTCACCCGGGCCTCGGGGAGGTGGTGATGTTCGGCGGAGCGGCCTCTCAGGGCCTGGGACCGGCGCTCAGCTCGACCTGGGTCTGGAAGGGGAGTTGGTCCCGGGTCGGGTCGGGGAGCTCGGCTTCCGGCCGGCGGTTCCCCGCTGTGGCCTATGACCCGGTCACCCGCCAACTGCTCATGTTCGGCGGGGACAGCGCCGGGGGCACCCCCCTCGGAGGCACCTTCGTGTGGGGCCCCGGCGGGTGGAGGCAGCTGCACCCCTTCAGCGCGCCGAGCCCGCGCACCGCGGCCGCCATGGCCTGGGACCCCAGCCGGGCCGAGCTGGTTCTGTACGGCGGCAGCGACGAGGCGGGGAGGCTGTCCGACACCTGGGCCTGGACCGGCAGCGACTGGGTCGAACTGACCCGGGCATCGGCGCCGGGCCCGCTCGCCTACGCCGGGATGGCCACCGACCCCGAGACCGGCACCGTCCTCCTGTACAGCGGGGCCGGGAGCAGCCGCTCGACCTGGGAGCTCGGTGGCAGGGGCTGGGTTCCGGTCGGCGATGGCCCGGGGCCCGACGTGTACAGCTTCCAGGCGATGGCCGCGGCGCCGCTGGCCCGGGGGGTTCTGCTGTACGGAGGCGGGACCAGCCGGGGTTCTGGCTTCAGCTCCACGACCTGGCTCTTCTCCGGCTCGCGCTGGCGGCGGGTCGCTGGATAACCGGTCCCGGACGCCCGGGGCGGGCGGCCGTCAGTCGTTCGGGGGGTGCTCGGCGACCAGCTGGGAGATCTGGCTGGGGAGGCAGTTCCCGCCGCTGAGCACACAAACCAGGTCGCCGCCGGCGGCGATGCGTCCGGGGTCGCGCAGGAGGGACGCCACCGCCAGCGCCCCGGTGGGCTCAACCACAAGCTTCAGCCGGGTGAACAGCCACCAGCACGCCTCCGCCAGCTCCGCCTCGGTCACGGTCAGGACAGAGGCGGCCCGCTCCCGGATCACCTCCCAGCAGAGGCTGCCGAGGTGCAGGGTCCGGACTCCGTCGGCGGCTGTCACCGGTGGCCGTGCCAGGGTCACGAGCTCTCCTCTGGCCAGGGACTGGGCGCCGTCATCCGCAGACTCCGGCTCCACCCCCACGACCTGAACCCCGGGCAGATGCTCGGCCGCGCCCAGGCAGAGTCCGGCGAGCAGTCCGCCCCCACCGAGTGGCGCCAGCACGGCCGCGGGACGGACGCCAAGGGGCTCGAGCTGGGAGCTGAGCTCTGCCGCCAGGCTGGCCTGGCCGGCGATGACCAGGGGGTCGTTGTGAGGGTGGACCAGCCGCAGCCCGAGCCGGCTCGCCATGTCGGCGGCCACCTGCTCGCGGTTGATGCCGGTCACGCCCTCGGTCACGACGCGGGCGCCGTAGGCGCGCACGGCGGCCACCTTCACCGGGGAGCTGTCCTCGGGCATCACGACGGTGGCGGGGATCCCCAGCTCTGAGGCGGCGAGGGCCACCGCCTGCCCGTGGTTTCCCGAGGAAACGGCGATCACCGGGCGGGTGTCGCCCTCCTCCAGGGCGGCCAGCAGGGCGTTGAAGGCGCCGCGGGCCTTGAACGACCCCCCGCGCTGGAAGCTCTCCGCCTTCAAGAACACCCTCCGACCCAGCCGAAGGTCGAGCAGCCTGGAGTGGAGGAGGGGCGTGTGGTGCACACGGCCCTCCAGCCGCTGGCGGGCGCGCAGCAGGTCGTCCGGAGCAAGGGGCCAGGTGGCAGGGGGCATCCCTCCCAGGATAGGCGGAGATGGGCGCCCACAACCGGCCTCCCACCGCCGGCGGGACGCGGCCCACCTCCGACCCTTAGCCTGTGTAGGCAAGGTGTGGGTGGGCCGACCTGTGGCCGGTGGCCGCCGCCGGCGCTGGTACCGCTGACCGGTACACCCGCCGGGCGGGCCGGTGAATCGTGGATGGGGGTGCCAGCGATCGCCAGCGGCGACACGGGACGGGCTCGGCGGAGGCGGTACGGGTCCTGGCTGGCCGGCGCCATCGGCCTAGCCGGGCTCGCCGCCCTCATCGTCCTGATCGACCCGGCCAAGCTGGGCCGCTCCCTGGCCCACTTCAATCTCCTGCTGGTGCCGCCCATAGTGGCTGGATCCATCTGCTACTACTGGCTGCAGGGCATCCGCTGGCAGTTCCTGCTGCGGGATGTGGGGGTCCGGTTCCCGATGGGGGAGACCGTGGCCATCAACTTCGCGGGCCAGGTCACAACGCTGCTTCCCCTGGGCGAGCTGACCCGGGTGGCCCTGGCGGCGCGCGAGGCCAGGGCCCCTTTCAGCGATGTCCTGGCCACGGTGACCGTGCAGGAGCTGATCTACGGGCTACTCTTGGTGGTGGTGGCGGTTCCCGGGCTCTTCGAGTTCCATCTGAACCCGATGATCCCTCTGAGCGCCCTGCTGGTGGCGGTGTTGGCGCTGGCGGTCCGCACCGTTCCGCCGGTCTTCCACCTTCTGCACGCGGTGGGCGAACGGGTCCTCGGCCTGCGCCGCCTGCTCGACCCGCTGGACGAGCTCCACGCCGAGACGGTCCAGCTCCTCCATCGGCCCGACACCCTCGGGTGGTCGGTCATCGGCCTGGCCCAGGTGGTAGCGATGACCACCGTCTTCTGGCTGGTCCTCTGTGCCCTCGCCCCCGGCGAGCTCACCTGGCCCGAGGCCGCCTCGGTGTACGCGGTGGCCAGCATCGGCGGCGCGGTCAGCCTGATCCCGGGAGGTCTGGGAGCGTCCGAGGCCACCTTCGCCGGCCTCCTGATCGTGGCCGGTCTCCCGCCGGCCCCCGCCACCGCCGTCGCCCTCATGCAGCGGGTGGGGGACCAGGGGGTGGCGATGACCGCCGGGGCCGTCGCCTACGTGATCGCCCGCCGCCGGTACCACATCCGGCGCCTCTTCGGCTGATCCCGAGGAGCGGAGGAGATCAGAAGCGCACCGGCCGGCAGAAGGCGTCCTTGCCGGCATAGCGGGCCTCGCCCCCCAGCTCCTCCTCAATGCGCATGAGCTGGTTGTACTTCTCCACCCGCTCGCCACGGCAGGGGGCGCCCGACTTGAGGTGCCCCGTGTCCAGCGCCACGGTGAGGTCGGCGATGAAGCTGTCCACCGTCTCGCCGGAGCGGTGGGAGACGAAAGCGCCCCAGCCGTGGAACTGGGCGAGCCTGGTGGCGGCGAAGGTCTCGGTCAGCGTCCCGATCTGGTTGAGCTTGATGAGGGCCGAGTTGGCGATGTCGTCCTCGATGCCCCGGGCGATGAGCTCGGGGTTGGTGCAGAAGATGTCGTCGCCGACCAGCTCGATGGTCTGCCCGAGCCGCCGATTGAGCAGCTTCCAGCTCTCCCAGTCGTCCTCGGCGAGCCCGTCCTCCAACAGGCAGATGGGGTAGTCGGAGACCAGCTCCTCGTAGTAGCCGACCATCTCCTCGCTGCTGAGCTCGCGGCCCTCGCGGGTGAGCTGGTAGCGGCCCTGGCGGAAGAACTCGCTGGAGGCCGGGTCCATGGCGATCCCGACGTCGGGGCCGGGGCGCAGTCCCGCGGCCTCGATGGCGCCGACGATGAGGTCCAGCGGCTCTCGGTTGGACTCCACCTTGGGGGCGAATCCGCCCTCGTCACCGACCCCCACCGACATCCCCCGCTTGATCAACTCGGTCTGGAGCGCGCGGTACACCTCGCTTCCCCAGCGCAGGGCCTCAGCGAAGGTGGGGGCGCCGTACGGGGCGATCATGAACTCCTGGATGTCCGCTCCCTGGCCGTGGGCGTGAACACCCCCGTTCAGGATGTTCATCATCGGCACCGGCAACCGGGTGGAGCCGGCCCCGCCGAGATAGCGGTAGAGGGGGAGCCCGCTGGCGGCGGCGGCGGCCCTGGCACAGGCCAGCGAGACCCCGAGGATCACGTTGGCGCCGAGGCGGGACTTGTTGGCGGTGCCGTCCAGCTCGATGAGCGCCTGGTCGATCTCAGCCTGAGACCGAGCATCGGTGCCGGTCAGGCGGGGGGCGATGGACTCCGGGACCTGGGCGAGCGCCCGGCGCACCCCCTTACCGCCGAAGCGGGCGGGGTCGCCGTCCCTCAGCTCGACCGCCTCCTTGCTTCCGGTGGAGGCCCCGGACGGAACCGCCGCCCGCGCTTGGACCCCGCCCTCCAGGGTCACCTCGACCTCCACGGTCGGGTTGCCCCGGGAGTCCAGGATCTCGCGGGCCTGCAGACGGTAGATGCTGGTGTCCATGGAACTCCCTCCTCAGCGGGGCATGATCGAGCGGCGGTGCGCCAACTGACCACTTTCCATGATCTCAGCCTGCGGGCGGATGGCGCGGCAGCGATTCCACCCGAGGGCGGTGAGCGGGTCAGGCGTCGTAGTCGACCACGACCCGGTCGGTGAGCGGGTGGGCCTGGCAGGTGAGGATGTAGCCCTGCTCGCGGTCCGTGCTGTCCAGGGCGTAGGTGTGGTCCATCGCCACCCGGCCCTCGAGCAGGCGGGCTCGACAGGTGGCGCAGACACCACCCTTGCAGGAGAAGGGGGCGTCGTCGCGCGCCGCCAGGAGTCCGTCCACCAGTGCCTGGGCCCGGGTCATGGTGAAGGTCGTCTCCCGTCCGTTGAGGCGGGCGGTCACGTCGACCTGACCTGGCTGCCGCAGCAGGGTCTCCTCAGCGATCGAGCGCTGGGGCGGCTGCGCCTCCACGAAGAAGAGCTCGGTGCGCACTCGGCTGGGGTCGACGCCCAGCCCGGCCAGGGTGGCGCGGGCCTGCGTGACCATTCCGAAGGGCCCGCAGAGGAACCACCGGTCGATGCGGGCCGCGTCGACCAGCTGGTCCGCTATGCAGCGCACCGTGGCGCTGTCCAGCCGCCCGTTCCGCACCTCCACGGTCTGGCGCTCTCGGGAGAAGAGGTGGACGAGCTGCAGGCGGCTGGGCCAGCGGTCCTTGAGCTCCGCCAGCTCGTCGAGGAACATCGCCGACCCCGCGGTGCGGTTGGAGTACGCCACCGTGAAGACCGCTGCCGGCTCCTGGGCGAGCGCGGTGGACACCAGTGACAGCACCGGAGTGATCCCCGAGCCGGCGGCCAGCGCTACGTACCGTCCCTGGCGACCTGGTTCGAGGGCCAGGGTGAAGGCGCCGGCGAGCTCCATCGCCTCTACCTCGTCGCCGATCCGCAGGGCCCGGTGGATGTGGGTGGAGACCAACCCCCCGGGCAGGAGGCGCACTCCCACCCGCAGCGGGCCGGCCGGTGCCGGAGTGCATATCGAGTAGGAGCGTCGCTGCTCGATCCCGTCCAAGGCGAAGCGCAGGGTGATGTGCTGCCCGGCTCGGAAGGTGAAGGCGGGGGCCAGCTCCTGAGGCACGGTGAGAGTCACGGCCAGGGCATCGTCAGCCACCGGGTCCAGGGCCGTGACCCGGAGGCGGTGGAAGCGCCCCTTGGGCGTGGCCACCGGAGCCAAGTTGCGCGCCTGGATCACAGGTGGGTCTTGAAGTGCTCGAACGGCTCGCCACAGGCGAGGCAGCGCCACAGCGACTTGCAGGCGGTGGCCCCAAACCGGCTGATCTCATGGGTTCGGACCGACCCGCAGGACGGGCAGCGGAGCGAGAGTCGCAGGGGCAGCGCCTCGGCGACGCGGTCCGGGGGAGGGGCGATCCCCGCCTGGGCCAGCTTCTGGCGCGCCTGCCGTCCCAGAGACTCGGTGGTCCAGGCCGGTTGTAGCTCGATGTCCACCTGCACATCGGTGAAGCCGGCCGCGAACAGGGCGTCGGTCACGTCGCGCTTCATCACCTCCAGCGCTGGGCAGCCGGAGTAGGTCGGAGTGAGGACGACCAGGACCTTTCCTGAGGGTTCCACCTGGACCGACCGGAGCACCCCGAGGTCCTCGAGGGTGAGGGTCGGGAGTTCGGGGTCGAGCACCCGGGAGGCCACTCTTCGGGCCGTGGCCTCACCAGGTGGCATTGGGGTGGGATCGGTGCAGGTGTTGCATCTCGGCGAGAAGGTGGCCCAGATGCTCGGAGTGGAGGCCCTCCCGGCCGCCCCGTTGGCGCCCGAGCTCCTCCGGGCATTCGAGCCGTGCCTCACGAAGGATCGCCCGGACCTCGGCCTGCCATCGCTCCCGGAGCGCCTGGAGATCCGGCACGACCCGGGCGTCGCAGAGGCGTGCCCAGGCCGCCTCAGTCAGGAAGGGCTCGCCGGTGAATGGCCAGAGTTGGTCCACGGCTGCCTGCATGCGGAGGTGGCTCTCCTCGGTCCCGTCGCCGAGACGAAGCGTCCAGAGGGTGGCGTGCTCCAGGTGGTACGTGGCCTCCTTGACCCCCTTGGCCGCTATCCCAGCCAGCGCCGGGCTGCTGGACTGGGCCAGGCCCCGGTACAGCAGGACCTGGTAGCAGGAGAAGAAGAGCTGCCTTGCCATGGTGACGGCGAAGTCACCGTTGGGCTGCTCCACCAGCAAGAGGTTGCAAAACTGGCGGTCGTCACGCAGGTAGGCGAGCTCGTCCTCGTCCCGACCCCGGCCCTCCAGCTCGCCGGCCAGGGTCAGGAGGTTGCGGGCCTGCCCCAGGAGGTCGAGCGCCAGGTTGGCCATGGCGACATCCTCCTCGAACTCGGGGGCGTGCGCCGTCCACTCCGAAAGGCGATACGACAGGATAAGGCAGTCGTCGCCCAGGCCCAGCGCCACCTCCACCAGGTCGGAAGGGGCGACCACCGCGGCGATGGAACTCACAACTGCAGGTCCTCAGGGACCTCATAGAAGGTGGGATGGCGGTAGATCTTGTCCGCGGGAGGGTCAAACAGCGGCCCCTGGTCATCGGGGTCAGAGGCGTGGATCTCGGCGGAGCGGACCACCCAGATCGAAATCCCCTCGCCGCGCCGGGTGTAGAGGTCTCGGGCGTTCTGGATCGCCATCTCCGGGTCGGCGGCGTGGAGGGAGCCGACGTGCTGGTGGGCCAGCCCCCGCCGCCCCCGCAAAAAGACCTCCCAGAGGGGCCAGTCTGAGTTTGCGGTCACGCGGCGCTCTCCTTCTGCGGATGCTTGGCCGCCCCGGCCTGCGCGGCCAAGCGCACCCAGGCCCCTTCCTCATCCGCCTGGCGGCGCACTGCCAGCCGCTGGGCGTTGCAGGGCCCGTCCCCCGCCAGCACCCGCCGGAACTCCGCCCAGTCGATGGGCCCGAAGTCGTGATGTTGACGCTCCGGGTTCCAACGGAGCTTCGGGTCGGGGAGGGCGACGCCGAGGGCCGCGGCCTGGGGGACGGTCATGTCCACAAAGCGCTGGCGGAGCTCATCGTTGCTGGCGCGCTTGATCTTCCAAGCCATTGACTGAGCGGTGTTGGGCGACTGGTCGTCGGGTGGGCCGAACATCATCAGCGAGGGCCACCACCACCGGTCCACCGCGTCCTGCGCCATCTGCCGCTGGGCCTCGGTGCCGCGGCAGAGCTCCCAAAGAAGCTCGAACCCCTGGCGCTGGTGGAAGGACTCCTCGCGGCAGATGCGCACCATCGCCCTCGCGTAAGGGCCGTACGAGGTCTTGGTCAGGGCCAGCTGGTTGGTGATCGCCGCCCCGTCGACCAGCCAGCCGATCGCGCCGACGTCGGCCCAGGTTAGCGTCGGGTAGTTGAAGATGCTGGAGTACTTCTGCCGCCCCGACTGGAGCAGGCCAACCAGCTCGGTGCGCGGCACCCCGAGGGTCTCGGCGGCGGCGTACAGGTAGAGTCCGTGGCCGGCCTCGTCCTGGACCTTGGCGAGCAGGATCGCCTTCCGGCGCAGAGAGGGGGCCCGGTTGATCCAATTGCCCTCCGGCTGCATTCCGATGATCTCCGAGTGGGCGTGCTGGGCGATCTGGCGGACCATGGTGGCGCG
>DAHUYV010000007.1 GCA_027306885.1 Candidatus Dormiibacterota bacterium | reverse complement strand
CTGGTTATATAACCTGCCGGTAATGCTTCGGAACGATCCCCTGAGCCTCGCCTTCGCGGCCCTTGCCGACCCAACCCGCCGGGCGATCCTCCAGCGCCTTGCGGCCGGCGAGGCTGGGGTCGTCGAGCTCGCGGAGGCCTCCACGCTCACCCAGCCTGCCATCAGCAAGCACCTCAAGGTGCTGGAGCGCGCGGGCCTCATAGGTCGGGCCCGCGACGGCCAGCGCCGCCCGGCGCGACTCAAGGTCGAAGGCTTAGTCCCGGCGAACGACTGGCTCCGCCGCGCCCAGGTTGAGTGGTCCGACCGCCTCGATCGTCTCGAGGCCCATCTCGCCATCCCAACGGAATCAACTATTACCGAGGAGAGCCCCGATGCCTGAGCCCCGCACCGCCGTGGACGTCCGAGCTGCGACTCCGACCAAGCAACTCGTCATCGAGCGCAACCTCAAGGCTCCGCCGGAGCGGGTCTTTGACGCCTTCACCGACCCGGACCAGCTCAAGAATTGGTGGTGGCCCAACGGCTTCAGCTGCCCCTCAGCGGAGGTGGACCTTCGCGTCGGCGGGAGGTACCGGCTCGCCATGGAGTGGCCCGGCTCCATCCCCAGCGAGGCCCGGTTCTCCCACTACCTCGTGGGTGAGTACTACGAGATCGATCGTCCGCGTCGCCTGGTCATGAGCGGCCGGGCCGTAAACGACGAGCAGGGCGAACTCTTCGCCACGCTCATTGAGCTGACCTTTGAGGCCCGCGACGGGGGCACCGCGCTCACCATGCGCCAGTCCTACTTCGAGCCGATGCCCCCCGCCCAGGCGATGTCCGGTGCCGAGCAGGGCTGGTCCGAGCAGCTCGACAAGCTCGAGCGGCTTCTGGCGGACTGACCGAGAGAAGCAGGCATGAAAACACGCACGCTTGAACTTGCCGGAGCCGACGTTGTCTTCGACGTCCAGGGGCCGTTGCCCACCGCCGAGGGACGCCCACCGCTGTTCATGATCGGGCAGCCGATGGACGCCAGCGGCTTCCGCACCTTGGCGTCATACTTCCCCGACCGCACCGTGATCACCTATGACCCGCGCGGTCTCGGCCGCAGCACCCGCAAGGACGGCCGAGTTGACAACGTTCCCGAGGTCCAGGCCGACGATGTGCATGCCGTCATCGGGGCTCTCGCCGTCGGCCCGGTCGAGATGTTCGCGAGCAGTGGGGGGGCGGTGACCGCGCTCGCGCTCGTGGCGGCGCATCCCACTGACGTCACCGTCCTGGTGGCCCACGAGCCGCCCCTCGTGCCGGTGCTTCCCGACGCAGAGGCCGCCGAGCGGGCCGTCGGTCAATTTCGGGACGCGTACGCGGCTGAGGGGTTGGGTGCCGGAATGGCGGCTTTCATCGCCATGACGTCATGGCCGGGGGAGTTCACCGACGAATACTTCGCACGACCAACACCAGATCCCACGCTGTTCGGGATGCCGACCGCCGACGACGGCTCCCGCGACAACCCCCTGCTCTCAGACCGTTCCTCGGCCGTCACCAGCTATCGCCCCAAGTTCGAGGCGCTGGCCGCGGTGCCGACACGTATCGTGATCGCTGTCGGCGAAGAGTCCATCGGGACCTTCACCGGACGCACCTCGGTGGCCACGGCCGAACTACTCGGACAGCAGGCTACGGTATTCCCCAGCCATCATGCGGGCTTCGCGGGCGGCGAGTTCGGTTACGCCGGCCAGCCCGAAGCCTTCGCCCGCAAACTGCGCGCCGTCCTAACCGAGGACGTTCGAGGTCCAAGGCCCTAGCGGTGGTGGTTGTA
>DAHUYV010000103.1 GCA_027306885.1 Candidatus Dormiibacterota bacterium | reverse complement strand
ATCAGGTTGAAGGAGGCGTGCAGGGCCATCCCCGGGTAGAGGGAGCGGGTCCGCTGGTACACCAGCGCCAGCGCCACCCCGGCGATGAAGAGTGACGGTCCCAGCAGCAGGATCGACCCGCCCACCGAGAGGCTGTGGGCGACGGCGAACACCAAAGCGCTGGCCACCACCGCCCACGTGGTCCCCAGCTTGGTCCGCAGGCCGCCGAAGATGAAGCCGCGGAAGGTGATCTCCTCCACCACCGGGGCGATCAGCACGATCGCGATCACCCCGAGGTAGGGGTCGGCCCCGAAGCCGGTGGAGATGTCGCAGCCCTGGGGGTTGGTCATTCCGCCCAGGAGCGGCGAGAGGATGGTGCTCACCACCCCGGTGAGGAATTGCAGAGCCACGGCCAGCGGGAGCATGAGGGGGATCACCCAATAGGGGGGTCGGGCCAGCCCCAGCTCCCGCCAGGCCCGGCGCAACCCTCCCCGGGCCGCGAACAGCAGGACCGCACCCAGCATCGCCCCATAGAAGAGGATGGTGGTGACGAAGTTGTAGAAGGGGAGGAGGCGCGTCCAGCTGGGGCCGGAGAGGCTCTTGATCACCCCCGCCTGGTGCAGCCCCACGGTCACCACCACCACAAGGAAGGTCACCACCAGGACGCCCAGCGTCCCGACGGCGATCCCCAAGGCGACCTCCCGGATCCCCCAGGAGGGCCGCGGCTCGGGGCGGGCCGGCGCGGGCGGCGGGTCGGCGGTCAGCGGTGGTCCCGGGGCTGGCTCCGTTCCCAGGCGGCGCCCGGCTCCGCCGCCCGGGCGGCCGAGGGCGGGGGAGGAGTACCGCCCGCCACCCACTGGATCGGCTCGGACCGAGCCCGCACTGTCCAGCGCGCCTCCGGGTCGGGGGCCGCCGGCAGGGGAGCGCTCGGGTGGCGTGCCGCCGGGCGCGGCCCGGGAACCGGGAGCAAGCGCAGCACCAGGGTCGCCAGACCCGCGAGCAAGAGGACGTAGAGGAGGGTGATCACCACCGAGGCTTCCAGCTCCCCCACCGCCGCCGCCGCCGGCACCTGAAGGAGGATCCCGGCCAGCGCTGACCCCCGGCCGCCTGTGAAGCGGGAGCCAGGACGGAGCACCCCGGCGCCGCCGCGAACCAGGAGGAGGTCCCCGACCACCCCCAAAAGGCTACCGGCGAACACGGGCAGGAAGTCGATCGGGCCCTGGGGCGGGCCGGCGTTGCCCATCGCCCCCGCCAGGGCGATGATGGCGATGACGCTGGCGAGGGCCGAGAGCAGCCCCACCAGGACCAGCGCAAAGGCCAGACGGCGGCCCCAGGGGGAACCGGCGTCGGGGGCCAGCGTTGGCGCCAAGACCTCACGGGCGGGGCTGGCGGAGAGCCGGCGGCGTCGCTCGATCACCCACATATGATGCGCCCCCGCACTCCGGCGTCCGCCCTCAGCACTACCCGGGGCGCCGGAAAAGGGTGCCCAAGAGCGGCGTCCGGGCCACCCGCCCCCGCCCCTCAAGGCAGCCTCCAGAGATGTCGGTGGGTCGGCCTCGAATCCCGGTCGCAAATTCGGCGCGGCCTATAATCCACCCCCATGGCGGCCCCTGGCGCGACGCCGAACCCAGCTCCCAAGTCGGTCCTCGACCTGGTCAACTCACCGGCCGACCTGCGCCGCCTGAGCCCGGAGCAGTGCCGCCGCCTGGCCCAGGAGATCCGCTCGTTCCTGGTGGAGAAGGTCTCCCACACCGGTGGCCATCTGGGCCCGAACCTGGGGATGGTCGAGGTCACCATGGCGCTGCACCGGGTTTTCGACAGCCCCCGCGACCTCCTGGTGTTCGACACCGGCCACCAGGCCTACGTCCACAAGATCATCACCGGCCGCAAGCTGGACTTCGACAACCTGCGGCAGTCGGGAGGGATGTCCGGATACCCCAGCCGCGCGGAGTCCCCTCACGATCTGGTGGAGAACAGCCACGCCTCGACCGGCCTCAGCTACGCTCTCGGCCTGGCCCAGGCCCGCCGGCGCCGCGGCGAGCGCGGCAAGGTGGCGGTGGTGGTGGGCGACGGCTCGCTCACCGGGGGGATGGCCTACGAGGCGCTGAACAACATCGGCACCCTCCGCCCCGACCTGGTGATCGTCCTCAACGACAACGGCCGCTCCTACGCCCCCACCGTGGGCGGACTGGCCAACCACCTGGCCCGGATCCGCCTCAACCCCCGGTACGAGGCGGCCAAGACCGGCATCGGCGACTTCCTCAGCTCCCTCCCCGCCTTCGGCGAGCCCGCCCATGAGATGGCCCGCCGGCTCAAGACCGGGATGAAGCAGCTGGTCACCGACCACGTCTTCTTCGAGGACCTCGGGATCAAGTACTCGGGGCCGATCGACGGGCACGACCTCGCCGCCGTGGAGGGGGCGCTGCGCATGGCCAGCCAGCTGCCCGGCCCGGTTGTGGTCCACGTGGTGACGGACAAGGGCCGGGGCTTCAGCCCGGCGGAGGAGGACCTGGTCGACAAGTTCCACGGGGTGGGGGCGTTCGACATCTCCACCGGCAAGATCCATGGCTCCGGCCCCAGCTACACCGACGTCTTCGAGGAGGCGCTCTTGGAGTTGGCCCAGGAGGACCCCAAGGTGGTGGCGATAACCGCCGCCATGGCCTCCTCCACCGGGCTGCTGAAGTTCGCCGAGCGCTTCCCCGACCGCTTCTACGACGTCGGGATCGCCGAGCAGCACGCCGTCACCTTCGCCGCCGGGCTGGCGATGGGCGGCCTGCACCCGGTGGTCTGCATCTACTCGGCCTTCCTGAAGCGGGCGTTCGACCAGGTCATGTACGACGTGGGCATGCACCACCTCCCGGTGACGCTGATCCTGGACCGGGCGGGGGTGACCGGGCCGGACGGCAGCTCCCACCACGGCATGTTCGATCTCAGCTACCTGCGGCTGGTGCCCAACCTTGTCGTCTCCAGCCCCAAGGACTCGGGAGAGCTGGGCCGCCTCCTGGCCACCGCCCTGCGCCACGACGGCCCCTTTTCGATCCGATACCCGAGGGGAGCCGCCGGGGAGCACCAGCTCGACATCCGGCCCCTGCCGCGCCTGAACTGGGAGGTGGTCCACGAGGGAGGCGCTGACGTTCTGATCTGTGCCACCGGCAAGATGGTGGCGGTCGCCGCCAACAGCATTCCCCTGCTCCGGACGGCGGGGATCTCGGCGACGGTGGTCAACGCGCGGTTCCTCAAGCCGGTCGACCCGCGGCTGGCGAGCTGGGCCACCGCCCACCGGGCCGTGGTCACGGTCGAGGACAACACCGTGCGGGGCGGCCTGGGGTCGGCAGTCCTGGAGGAGCTGGCGGCGGCCGGCGTGCTCCGCCCGCTGCGCCAGGTCGGGCTCCCCGACCGCTTCCTGCCCCCCGGGGCCCCGGCCGAGCTGCTCGCCGAGTACGGCCTCACCGCCGAGGGCGTCGCCGAGGCCGCCGTCGCCGCCCTGGAGGAGGGGGGCACCGCGGAGCGGGCCGACCTGGTCGGCTGAGCGCAAAGCGGGGCGCAGCGGAAAGGCCGGTGACCGCCGGGCCTGAGCGTTCCCGGTGAACTCCCCCCGGCGGCGGGCGCTGGCCGTGCTGGCCGCCAGCAACTGCCTCTGGGCGGGGTCGTACGTCGCCGGCAAGGTGGCCCTGGCCAGCTGGCCGGTGGCCAGCCTCAACATGCTGCGCTTCTCGATCGCCGGCGCGGTGCTGGCGCCGTACCTCTGGCGGAACCGCCGGCTGCTGCCCACCGGCCGCTCCGACCGGCTGCGCCTTGGGGCGATGTGCCTGCTCGGCTTCATCGGCAACAAGGCGTTCGAGTACTGGGGCCTCAGCCTCTCCACCGCCACCGACATGGCCCTGCTGATAGCGGCCGAGGCGCTGGCGACCGTCGTGCTCAGCGTCCTCCTCCTCGGGGAGCGCGTGCGCCGGCCCGAGGGGATCGGCCTGCTGGTGGGCGGGTTGGGGGTCTACCTGGTCGTCGTCGGCGGGTGGCGGCTGCCGTCGGGCTTCGGCGGCGGCCAGGCGCTGGGCAACCTCCTCATCGTCATCTCGCTCGTGATGGAGGCGGGCTTCACCATCGTGGGCAAGACCCTCGCCGAGCGCTACCCGCCCTTTCTCATCACCGCCGCCCTGGTGGTGGGCAGCCTTGTCGCCTGGTGGCCGGCGGGGCTGTTTCAACTGGCCCAGGCCGGGTGGCCGGCGCCGTCGCTCGGGGTGCTGGCGGGCGGGCTGTATCTCGGCCTGGTGACCACCGTCGTGGGCTACTGGGCCTGGTTCTACGGGCTGCAGCGGGTGATGCCCGGGGCGATGGCGCCCCTCCTCTTCATCCAACCGCTGGTCGGGACCGCGCTGGCGGTGGCGATCCGGGGCGAGCGCCCGGGGGCCGCCACCCTCCTCGGCGGGGCGCTGGTCCTCGCCGGGGTCACCCTGGTTGTCGTCCAGCGCCAGCCGGGGTCGGCGGCCCCGCCGGCGGCGGCGGGTGGCGGCTGAGGCGACCTCGGACGGCCACCTCCAGCTGGGCCGATATTTCTCACGATCCGGTGACAGCCGTATCGAGGCGGTGAACTTCGGCCCCAAGCGCGATCCCTTCTGAATATCCTCGCAGAGCCGCCGGCGGGCGGCTCCCTCCGACCCGCCGTCCCCGGCGCTCTCTCCCTCCCTCCGTCGGCTCCCTATACCGGCGGAACCCGCCGCCCCGGCTCCCCCGGGGCGGCGGTCCCGTCTCCGGGGGGGCTCTCCTCGCCCACCGCCTGACGGAGCCGGGGCCCGACCTCGAGGGCAAAGCGTCGAACCTGCTCCGACCGCGGCTCCACCGGCCAGAGGATGAAGCCGCCGAAGCCCTGCTCCACCACCAGCGGGAGGAGGTCCTCCACCCAGCTCTCGGGTGGTCCCTGCAGGAAGCCGGCCCGGCGCCCATCGGTGATCGCCCCCTGGACGTTGTACAGCCGTCGCACCGCTCTCGGGTCCCGCCCCGCCCTCTCCGCTGCGGCCTCGATCCGGGCGGTCATCTGGGGGAGCTTCTCCGGTGCGGCATAGGGGGAGGAGGGGAGCCAACCGTCGGCCACCCGGCCCACCAGGGAGAGCATGCGGGGACCGTAGGCGCCGACCCAGATCTCCGGCATCGGGTCGGGGGCGGGCCCCGGGCGGGCCCCCGAGAGTCGGTAGTGGCGGCCCGCAAAGGAGGCCGAGGGCTGTCCGCTCCAGAGCAGCCGGATCACGGCGATCGCCTCCTCCAGCGCCTCAACCGACTCCCCGGGCCGGCGGCGCGGCCCCCCCATCGCCCAGATGGCGTCCCAGAACCCGCCCGCCCCGAGCCCCAGCTGGAAGCGGCCGGCTGAGGTGAGGCTCATCGACGCCGCGGCCCGAGCCAGGAGCGCCGGGGGCCGCAGCGGCAGGTTGGCGACATCGGTGAAGACCGTGACCCGGGACGTCCTGGCCAGCAGGTGGGTCGCCAGGGTGAGGGCGTCGAGATAGGCGGCCTGGTAGGGATGGTCCTGAAGTCCCAGAAGCTCCAGGCCGAGCTCATCCGCCAGCTGGGCCAGCTCCACCACCGAGGCCAGGTCGTCTCTCCGCGGCTCGGGGAAGCAGCCGAGGAGGAGCCTCTGCCGGGGGACTCCCGGCGGCGCGGAGCCGATCACAGATGCGGACGGTACCAGCTCATCGGGCGGTCCCCATTAGCTCTGGGCCGGCCATCCGGGGCCGAACCCGTGAGGGGACGCGAGCGCCCCCCGCCCGGGCCGAGCCCGGGCGGGGGGCAGACCTCAGCAGTCGGCGTAGAGCATGAACTCGTAGGGGTGGGGCCGCAGCCGCACCGGGTCGACCTCCCGCTCCCTCTTCAGCTGGATCCAGGTGTCGACAAGGTCCTCGGTGAAGACCCCTCCCTCGTAGAGGAAGTCGTGGTCGCGCTCCAGGGCCGAGAGGACCTCCTCCAGACTCCCGGGCAGGTCCTTGACCGTCCCGGCGGCCTCTCCCTTCAGCTCGTAGAGGTCAGCCTCGATCGGGCTCGCCGGCTCGATCCGGTGCCGGATTCCGTCCAGCCCCGCCATCAGCATGGCGGAGAAGGCGAGGTAGGGGTTGGCGGTGGCGTCGGGGGAGCGGAACTCCAGCCGCCGCAGCTGGGGCCGCTCGCTGTAGGTGGGGATCCGGATGCAGGCGCTGCGGTTGCGGGCGCTGTAGGCGAGCTTGATGGGCGCCTCGTATCCGGGGACCAGCCGGCGGTAGCTGTTGGTGGTGGGGGCGGCGAAGGCCAGCACCGCCGGGGCGTGGTGCAGCAGCCCGCCGATGTACCAGCGGGCGAGGTCGGAGAGCATGGCGTAGCCGTCGCGGTCGAAGAAGAGGGGGTCCCCCTGCTTCCAGAGCGACTGGTGCGTGTGCATGCCGCTGCCGTTGTCACCGAAGAGCGGCTTGGGCATGAAGGTCGCCGTGTACCCCTCCCGCTGGCAGACGTTCTTCACTATGTACTTGAAGGTCTGGACCTTGTCGGCCATCGACACCAGGGTGTCGTAGCGCATGTCGATCTCGGCCTGGCCGGCGGTGCCCACCTCGTGGTGGTGGACCTCGACCTCGATGCCCGCCTCCATGAGGGTGAGGGCGATCCGCGAGCGCAGGTCCTGGAGCTTGTCCACCGGGGGCACCGGGAAGTACCCCTCCTTGAGCCGGGGCCGGAATCCCTGGTTGGGGGTGCCGTTGCGGCCCGAGTTCCAGATCCCCTCGTCCGAGTCGATGTGGTAGTAGCCCTCGTTCACCCCCTGGCCGAAGCGGATGGAGTTGAAGATGTAGAACTCCATCTCCGGTCCCCAGTAGCTGGTGTCGGCGATCCCCGAGGCCCGCAGATGGGCCTCAGCCTTGTGGGCGACGTAGCGGGGGTCGCGGCTGTACCGGCTCTTGGTGACCGGGTCGACGACGTCGCAGACCAGGGAGAGGGTCGGAACCTCCAGGATCGGGTCCACCGTGGCGGTGCGCGGATCCGGGAAGAGCAGCATGTCGCTCTCGTAGATGTGCTGGAAGCCCTTGATGCTGCTGCCGTCGAAGCCGATGCCCTCGGCGAACAGTGACTCGGTCAGCTCCGGCAGCGGGATGCTGAAGTGCTGCCACTGGCCCAGGAGGTCGCTGAACCGGAAGTCGACGATCTTGACTCCCTGGTCCCTGGCGAAGGCGATCACCGCCTTGGGATCGCTGCCGGACTCCACGCCCAGTTGCCTGTCGACCGTCATGGCCAATACGGTTCCTCCATGCCTCAAGCCGCCTGCGGCTCCGAGCTTAGGGGCTGGGGGGGCGGGGGTCACCGTGCAGATCACACAACGTCCGCCCGGTCAAATATGTAGCATGGAGACGAAGGCGGCTCGAGCCCGCAGTTCGGCCTCAGCTCGGCTCGGCGGGGACGACCTCCTTGGCGGCCACCTTGGCCCGGGCCGATTCGCGGTCCAGGAAGTAGTCCTTGTTGATCTCGGTGTACTCCACCCACTCCACGGGGAGGTCCTCCTCGGCGTAGATGGCGTCGACGGGGCAGGGATCGACGCAGGCTCCGCAGTCGATGCACTCAGTGGGGTCGATGAACAGCATCCGGTCCTCGTCGGCGCCGATGATGCAGTCCACCGGGCAAACCTCGACGCAGGACTTGTCCTTGACGTCGATGCAGGTCTCGCCGATCACATAGGTCATCTCGGCAGCCTCTCCTCAGAATGCATTCCGGCAGGATCCACCGGCCAGTTCCTCCGGAGCCGAGAATAGCAGAGGCCCCGGAGGGCCCCCCGGGCGGGTTCAGCTGCTGGCGCGCGAGACTCCGTTGGAGATGTTGGAGTACATGTCGGTGACATGCCCTCCCAGCACCCCGAGGATGACGATGACAACCATGGCGACCAGCATCAGGATGAGCGCGTACTCAACCATCCCCTGCCCCGGGGAGCCGCTCCGAAGGTGCCCCGACCACCGCCTCAACCTGGCAAGGAGAGGGCCGGCCGGGAGCACTTTGATCGAGCCCCGGATGGGCTTCTGCATGGCTCGGGACTTTACCCGGCGGAGCTCCGATCCGATCCGCCTTGCCTCGATTGTTACGCCGCGGCAACGCCATCGGCACCCCGCCGTGCCCGGCCGCCGCTTCCCGGCTCCCGTTCGCCCTCGGGGTGCTTAGAATCAACTTCGGAACGCCCCGCGGCTCGGAATCTTCGAGTCGAGGGCGCCAGCAAGGGAGCCTGTTGTGAGGAAGTCCCCGCGGGGTAGGGCGGCCGACCTGGACCTTTGGCGCCAGCCCCCACTGCCGCGGGGGCCGCGCTTCCTGGCGGCGATCATCGACTTCCTGGTCCTGCTGATCCCCGAGGTGGTGGCCTACGAGCTGATCGCCGCCGGACCGGTCAACCGCTGGGCCACCTACTACCAGAGCCACCCCAAGGTCGGGGTCAGCGGCTCGCTCGCCAAGTTCCCCGACGTCAATGGGGCGGTGTACCACTTCTACATCGCCATCGAGGTGATCACCGCCATCTACCTGATCGGCACCTACCTGGGCCTCGGGGCGACCGTCGGCAAGCTCGCCCTGGGGCTGAGGATCACGCGGCTGGACGGCTCCCGGCTCTCGGTCCGGGCCGCGGTCCTCCGCTCAATTCCCTTCTGGCTGCCGCTGCTGGTGACCACGATCAGCCTCCCGCTCCTCTTCTTCCAGTACGTGGGAAGCCCGATCCTGATCATCTCCCGGCCCGATCGCCGGGCCCTCGGGGACCTTCTGGCCGGCACCATGGTGATCCGCAAGGAGCTGGCCGGCACCGGCCTCCAGGACCTCATCGCCCAGGGCCCACCGGTGCCGCCGCCCAAGACCCCGCCGCCGGCGAGGAGCGGCCATCTGCCCGGTTGGGAGCCGGCGTCGCAGCCTCCGGCCCCGGTGAGTTCCGGATCGGAGCCGCCGCGCGAGCAACCAGGTGACGGGGAGGGCTCGGCATGACGGTCATCGAGGAGCTGCGGATCCCGGCGGCCCCCGAGCGCCTGTGGCAGCTCCTGGTCGAGGAGGGCGGAGCCGCGGCGATCCTCCCCGGCCTGCGCGGAGGGACCCCGGGGCGGGGAACGCTGCGGGCCACTGTCGGTGGCCACGCCGTCACCTACCGCGGGTACGGCCGGCAGCACGTCGACGAGCCGGGACGGCGGGTCACCTGGACGCTCAGCGGGCGCGAGGTCCGCGGAGAGGGCCGCGCCCATGTCGAGGTGAGGGCCAGGTTCAAGGCCGCCCCCGAAGGCGCCTGCGACCTCCGGCTGACGGTGCTGGTCGACGGGAGGGGCCGTCTGGACGAGGCCGGCGAGGAGGCTCGCGGCCGGGCCGTCGGGCAGGGCATCGCCCGCTTCCGCAGAGCATTGGAGCGGAGGCTCGAGGAGGAGGGGATCGAGGCGCGGGTCGCGGTTTCGCCCCCCCCGGCGCCGGGCGGCGCCCGACCGCAGTTGGAGATCATGCCGCCGGCCCCCACTCGGCTGACGCCCCGGATTACCGCGGTCGCCGTCGCGCTGGGCGCGGCGACGGTGGCGGCGGGGGTCTTCGTCGTCTGGCGGTATCTCCGCCGCCGCTGATCCCTCTCGGCGGGGGCGGTCGACGAGGGAAGGCGCAGCCGTGCGCGCCCAGACCCGGTGGGACCTCAGCCAGGCCCTCCCTTGGGGGCGGCGGCCCGCCGGCCGCGGCGTCGGCCCGCCGCCGGCGCCGGGGACTCCTCGGGCAGCGCCGCCGCCGGCACCGCCACCACCGTGCCGCTCTCGGTCATCGTCACCAGGACCTCCTCCCGCACCACGTTGACCTCGGTGACGGTGGCGGCGCCCGCGGCCATCTGGAGCAGCTGACCGGGCCGGGGCAGGTGCCGCTTCACCTCCACGTACTGCTCGTTCTCGTACTGGAGGCAGCACTTGAGCTTGCCGCACATCCCGTTGAGCCGGGTGGGGTTGAGGGGAAGGCCCTGCTCCTTGGCCATCTTGATGGTCACCGGCACGAACTCCTTCAGCCAGGAGGAGCAGCAGAGCCGCCGGCCGCAGGGGCCGTATCCGTCCTGGATGCGCGACTCGTCGCGGGCGCCGATCTGGCGCAGCTCGACCCGGCAGCGCAGCTCCGTCGCCAGCTCCCGAGCCAGATCCTGGTAGGCGGTCTGGCGCTCGGCGGTGAGGTCGAAGAGAATCCGGCTGCCCTCGAAGTTGATCTCCGCGCGCGCCACCTTCACCGCCAGCTGGCGCCGGGCGACCAGGTCTCGAGCGGCCCGCAGCGCCTCGGGGAGGCGCTGGTCCAGCTCCTCGCGGCGGGCGAGGTCGTCGTGGGTGGCGCGGCGGATCACCTTGGGCAGAGGGTCGGGGAGCAGGGTTGAGGCCAGCTCGGCCGCCTCCATCACCACCTCGCCCAGCTCCGGTCCGCGGGCGGTGTCGGCGAGGACCTGGCAGCCCGGTGGCAGCTCCTCCTCCCCCGGGGAGTAGTAGTTGAGCGGGCCGTGCCGGCGGAACTTCACCCCCACCGCCAGCGACATCCGGATCACCTCCCTGAGTCGGCACTCGCGGCCGGGATGGGCGGGTTCGGGGGATGGCCCCCGAACGAGAGCAGCAGCAGCCGATCGAGCACCAGCCGGGCGGTGGCTCCCTCGGCCAGCCGCGCCAGTGCGTCTACCGCCAGATCGTAGCGCCTGAGGCACCCCGAGAGGCCGAGGGTCGTGCCCCACGCCTCGGCCGCGGCTGCGAAGGAGGGCAGGCTGACCAGCTCCTCAGCCCCCGCCGCGCGGCAGCAGCAGTCCCGGAGGAACGCCGCCCAGGTGCGCACCGCGGCGACCGCCACCTCCCGCTCCCGGCCGCGCTCCGCCAGCTCCCGGCTGAGCTCCAGCCACCCCCCCGGGCCGCTCGCCGGGCAATCCAGCCAGGACCGCACCAAGCCCTCGGTGCGGTGCTCCAGCCCGGGGTCTCGCGCCATCTCCAGCGCCAGCCCCGGGCGGCCCTCGGAGATCGCCGCGGCGATCTCGCACTCCGGCGACGAGAGCCCGGTCCGACTCGCCAGCCAGAGGGCGATCTCCGCCGCTGCCACCGGCCCGACCACCAGCTGCTGGCAGCGGCTGCGCAGGGTGTTGGGCAGGTGCTCGGAGTCCGGCCGCGAGGTGGTGAGCACCAGGATCGAGTCCGAGGGGGGCTCCTCCAGGAGGCGCAGGAGGCTGTTGGCCGCCGGCAGCGTGAGCCGGTCGGCGTTGGCCACCACCGCCACCTTGGGTCCGCCGGCGAACGATGAGAGGCTGAGGAAGTGCTGCAGCGAGGGACCCCGCTCGCCCTCTCCGCCGCGAATCCGGTCGATCCCCAGCGGCCCCGCCTCGTCGTCCAGCCACAGGTCCGGGTGGGCGGTGAACCCGCCCGGCCATCCCTCGGCGGAGAGGAGCTCGGCGGCCAGAGCCGCGGCGACGGCGGTCTTGCCGACCCGGGCGGGGCCGGCGATCCAGTAGGCGTGGGCACACGCCCCGGTCGCCACCTGGCGCGACAGCTGCCCTCTCTGGAGGTGGTGGCCGATCACCTGGTCCAGTCGGGAGGGGTACTGGGGCTCGGTGCTGGGGACCGTCCCCTTCGCGCTAGGGCTCATCCCGCGAGGGTGGCAGCGGGAACGGTGACGCCGGGCAGATGGGCCAGCCGCGCCGCCGCCGCCGCCAGCCCCGCCTCATCGCGGCCGGTGACCGTGACGTGGCCCAGCTTCCGGCCCGGGCGCGGCTCCTTCCCGTACAGGTGCAGGTGGGAGCCCGGCACCGCCAGCACGTCGGCGACCGCGGGCAGCTCTCCCAGCAGGTTCACCATGAGGGATGAGCCCCGGGCGGCGGTCTCCCCCAGCTCCCAGCCCAGCCCGGCCCGCAGGTGGTTCTCGAACTGGGAGGTGGCCGCCCCGTCGATGGTCCAGTGGCCCGAGTTGTGGACTCTGGGGGCGATCTCGTTGGCGAGGAGCCGGTCGCCCACCTGGAAGAGCTCCACCGCCAGCACCCCCACGTACCCCAGCTCCTGCATGATGGCGGCGCAGAGCCCCTCCGCCTCCTGTTGGAGCGCCGGCGAGAGCCGGGGCGCCGGCGCCAGGGAGAGGCGCAGCACCGAGTCCTGGTGGCGGTTCTCCACGAGGGGGTAGAAGGCCATCTGCCCGGACCGGGCCCGCACCCCCAGCACCGAGAGCTCGCGCTCGAAGTGCACCTCCCGCTCCAGAAGCGAGGGAACCCCACCCATCGCCGCGAACGCCGGGACGAGCTCCGAGACCTCGCCGACCCTCGCCTGGCCGTGGCCGTCGTACCCGAGCCGCCGGGACTTCAGCCGCGCCGGCAGGCCCACCGACCGCAGGGCCGCCTCCAGGTCGGTGCCCTCGGAGACCTCGGCATAGGGGGCGGCGGGCACGCCCAGCCGGGAGAAGAGCCGCTTCTCGAGCAGCCGGTCCTGGGCCACGCGGAGCGCCTCCGGGGGGGGGAACACCGGACACCGCTCGGCCAGCTCCGCCGCCGCCCAGTCCGGGACCGACTCGAACTCGAAGGTGACCAGATCGCAGCCCTCGGCCAAGCGCTGGAGCAGCTCCCGGTCGTGGTACTCGCCCTGCAGCTGCTCGCCCACCTGGCCGGCGGAGGAGCGGGGCTGGGGCTCGAGGAAGCGGAACTCCAGTCCCAGCGGGTATCCGGCCAGCGCCAGCATCCTTCCCAGCTGTCCTCCACCCAGGCATCCGACCCGGGGTGCCGTCTCAGCCCTCCGGCGCCGTTGGGGCTGCCCGGGGGTCACCCAGCGCGAGCACCGACTCGGTCTGTTCACGCCGGAAGGCCAGCAGCCGGTCGCGCAGGTCGAGATCGCCGAGAGCCAGCACCGCCGCCGCCAGCAGGGCGGCGTTGACCGCCCCGGCCCGGCCGAGCGCCAGGGTCCCGACCGGCACCCCGGCCGGCATCTGCACGATCGAAAGCAGGGAGTCCATCCCCCCAAGTGACCGGGTCTCCACCGGTACTCCGAGCACCGGCAGGTGGGTGCCGGCGGCGAGCATCCCCGGCAGGTGCGCTGCGCCGCCGGCCCCGGCGATCAGGACCGAGAGCCCGCGCTGCTCCGCGCTCCGCGCGTACTCGGCCAGCAGCTCGGGGGTCCGGTGGGCGGAAACCACCCTCACCTCGTGGTCCACCATCAGCCGCTCCAGGGTGAGCGAGGTGTGCCGCATGGTCTCCCAGTCGGACTGCGAGCCCATGACCACCCCCACCCGGGGTGCCGCCGCCCGATCCTCCCCGATCGTGGAGCCCATGTGACTAGGGTAGCGGCGGAGCGGCGCTCAGCTGGCGCGGCGCTCGGCGGGCGCCGGCCCCGGCCGCGCCGGCTCCTCTGGAGCCAGCTCCTGCCCGGTCAGGGCCTGAATGGAGGCCATGATGCCCTCGGTCGCCGAACGAAGGCCGGCGGGACCGGGCTGAGGCCGGTCGGCGCCGCCCCGGAACAGCGGCACCCCAAAGCGGATCTCCAGCTGGGACCGTCGCGGCCAGTGGTACCCGGTGGGGAGGGCCGCGAAGGTCCCCACCACTCCGACCGGGACCACCGGGACTCCGGCCGCCGCCGCCAGGTGCGCGATGCCGCGCTTGCCCCGGTGCAGCCTGCCGTCGGCACTCCGGCTGCCCTCAGGGAAGACGACCAGGTTCCACCCCTCCTGGAGCAGCCGCCGCACCAGCCGCATCGACTGGCGCGGGGGCCGCTCGCGCTCCACCGCGATCGCCCCCACCGCCAGCGCCACCAGCGCCCCCTTCCAGGGCCCGTCGAAGAAGTAGTCGGCGGCGGCGGCCACCAGGGTCCGGCGTCGCAGACGGGGCGGGAGGGCGAGCAGTATCGCCGGTGTGTCCAGATGGCTGGAGTGGTTGGCGGCCAGGAGGAACGGCGGCCGCAGGCCCCTGAGGTTCTCCAGGCCGCGGACCCTGGGGTGTCCGTAGTAGCGGACCACCGGGCCGATGACGAAGTTCAGCAGCGCCGACCGCACCACACGGGCCGCCGGGCTGCGCGCCCAGGGAAGGTCTCGGTCGCGGCGGTAGGCCCGCCGCCACGGCCTGGGCCTCTCCCCTTGCTCCAATTGCGCATCTCCCCGCAGGCCCGACGCTCGCCCGGCCCATCCTGCAGGCCAAGCCGAACAACCCCGAGTATAGGTCCGGCGACGGCGGCCCACCCCCACCGAGATGGGCCGAGTCAGCCCGCCGGCAGCAGCCCCTCGGCGCGGTACCAGTCGAAGGTCCGGCGCAGCAGCTCAGCGGCCGGGGTGTAGGAGAACCCGAGCTCCGCCGCGGCCCGGCTGCCGTCGTAGGCGTGTCCGTGAAGCAGGGTCTTCACCATCTCGCGGCAGAGGGGGGCTCGCCGGCCGGCGACCTTCGCCAGCCCCTCAACGACGAGCGCCCCCCCGAGGGCGATGGGGGGTGGCACATAGCGCACCTTGTGGCGGGTGCCGGTGACCTCGGTGGCCAGCTCCAGCAGCTCGTCGATCGAGAGGGTGGCGCCGTTCAGGAGGTGGCGGCGGCCCGGGACGCCCCGCTCGGCCGCCAGCCGGTGGGCGAGGACGCAGTCCTCGATCGCCAGCAGGCTCACCCGGGTCCTGACCATCCAGTGCAACCGGCCCTGGGCATATCGGATGAGGAACCGCGCGGTGCCCGCGGTCCGGCCCGGGCCCTGGACCGACGAGGGGTTTAGGCACACCACCTCCAACCCGAGCTCGCCGCCGAGCTCCATCACCCGGCGCTCGGCGAGGTACTTCGAGTGCTCGTAGGTGGAGAGGAACCACCCTCGATGCGGGCTCTCCTCGGTCGCCAGGGAGCCGGCCGCCTCCCCTATGGTGGCGGCCGAGGAGGTGTAGACGACCCGGCGCACCCCGACCGCGGCCGCCGCCTCGATGACGTTTACCGAGCCGCGCACGTTGACGTCGAAGAGACGTCCCTTGTCCTTGGGGCAGAGGCTGTTCAGTCCGCCCGCGTGATACACGAGGGAGCAGCCCTCGAAGGCCCGGCGAAGGCTGGCTGGGTCGAGCAGCTCCGCCCGGAAGCCGAGCCCACCCTCGCGGCGGATCGCCTCCTCGCCCTCGGGCCCGCGGTGGATCCCCCGCACCCGCTCACCCCGCGCCACCAGGTCCCGAAGCAGCGCCGACCCGATGAAACCGGTGGCGCCCACGACCGCCACCGCCCCGGAGCTCATCGGTCCGGCCCCGAGCGGCCGGTCGCCGTGGCGGTGAAGCGGTGGAGGTAGTCCACCGCCGAGATGAGGGTGAACGCCACCGCCACCCACATCAGCCACTGGTAGAGCGGCAGCGGGCCCAGCAGCGGCCCCACCGCCAGCATGGAGGCCGCCACCGCCACGAACTGGAGGGCGGCCTTGATCCTCCCCAGCTGGGAGGCGACTATCACCACCCCCTGGGCCGCGGCGGCGGCCCGGAGGCCGAGGATCAGTAGCTCCCGGCCGACGATCGCCAGCGCCGCCCAGGCAGAGGCTCTGTCGACCGCCACGAGGGCCATGAGGGCGGCGGTCACCAACAGCTTGTCGGCGGTGGTGTCGAGGAAGCTCCCGGTGGCGGTGGTCACCCGCCAGCGCCGCGCCAGATAGCCGTCCAGGTAGTCGGTGGCGGCCGCCACCAGGAAGACCACAGCGGCGGCGAGCTCGGCCCCCACCAGCACCAGCGCCATGACGGCGGGGGCAGCCACCAGGCGCAGGCCGGTGGTGCCCGCCACCATCCCGGTCTGCCACGGTCCTCCCCGGGCCGGGCCGGGCCTCGGGGCTCCCATCAGCGGCCCGCGCGCACCGGACTCCGGAGCGCTATCGATTGCGGCTCCACCTCGCCGCTGATCGTACCAGGGAGACCCTTTGGCCTCAGCGCCGGCGCGGGGAGGCCAGCAGTTCGCGCACCGCACCGGCGTCGGGGAGCTCCAGCGCCTGCTCCGCCAGCCGCCGGGCCCGGGGCAGGGTGGCGGCCCGCACCGCCTCCTTGACGGCGGCGACCCGGCGGGGCGCGGCGGAGAGCTCCCTCACCCCCAACCCGATCAGCAGCTCGACGGCGGCGGGGTCCCCGGCCAGCTCCCCGCAGACGCCGACCCAGCTGCCGGGCCCGGCCGCCGCCGCGGTGAGGGCGATCAGCCGAAGCACGGCGGGATGGAGGGGATCGGCCAGGCCGCGGAGCTCGGCGTTGCCCCGGTCGGCGGCCATGGTGTACTGGGAGAGGTCGTTGGTGCCGATCGACATGAAGTCGACCAGCGGGGCCAGGACCGAGGCGCCGAGAGCGGCGGCGGGAACCTCGACCATGATCCCCACCTGCAGCGGCGGGACCCCCTCCAGATGGTCTGGGGCGGGGGCGGCCGCGAGCAGCCCCCG
>DAHUYV010000126.1 GCA_027306885.1 Candidatus Dormiibacterota bacterium | reverse complement strand
CGGGTCTGCTGGCCAGCCTCGCCCTTCTGCTCGGAGCTCTGTCCCTCACAGTGGGGCTGAGGCTCAGGCGGAGGCCCGTGGCCTGACCGACCTCCCGCACTGACGCGACGCGACCTCCGGCCGACCGGGGGGGCTTTGGCCCCCCGGTCGTCCGGGGGCCATTTTGTTTTCGGGTCTGGTTGCCCTGAGCGCCGCCAACCCGGCCTCGCCAAGGGCGGTGCGGCCGGTGCCGATCCCCAGGTGCTTGCCCCTTTTCCTCTCGGCCGGTGCCGCCAGCTGAGTCGAGCACAACCCCTGGGGCGGACCGGCCGGTCTCGGGCCGGTGGGTGCCTGGGGCGAGCCCGATCGCCCCCTGCTGATTGGACTCGAGGAGCCGTCCCCCCGGAGGCGATGGACACCCGCCGCGGGGAACTGGCTGGGCCAGTGGCGGGGCGCAAGGGAGCGCCAGCGCCCTCACTCGACCGCCAGCGCTGCCGGGCGGTCCCCGCCGGCCCCGCATCGGTTAGGGGCCAGATCTGACGATTGCGTGAAACGACCGTGACGAGATCTGAAATTGCCGTTTCTGGGGCGCAAATTCCTGTGACGGATAGGTACCTTGCTGGTGACGGGCCGGTCGTGGGCGCGGCCACGGCGAGTTGGGGCGATTCGGCCGGAGAAGGACGGGGGAAGTGAAGCAGGCTCTTCGAGGGCAGGGCCGGTGCCCTGCACGCCCCGGACGGGATGGAGGCCCCGACGGACTCGCCCCGACGCTCGGACCCCGCTAAGGCCACGTGCCGCGGGGGGGCTGCGAGGTTGGAGATGTCCCCGGGGCCCCCGGCTGGGCCCTCGGACTGAACGTGAAGGAGGAGCGGAGTGAGATCGATCAACGCAGGTTCGCGAGCCCTCGGCCGTCCGGCGGCCAAGGCCGCAGCCGTGCTGGGGGCTCTTGGGATGAGCGGGCTGGCGGGGTCGCTGACCGCCGCCGCCGTTCTGGCCTGGTCGGTGCCCGACTTCACGGTGGCGACCGCCACCTACACCAGCACCAGCGTACCCACCACTGGCCAACCGGGGGCCGAGTCGGGCTCGGCGATCGTCGGTGACTACCTCAGCGACTCAATGACCGTCACAGTGCAGTACTTCCCGTACCTGCCGCCGAGCGACTACCAGTTCGCGCTCTATTCGGGCAAGCCGACATCCCAGAGCTGCCCTGTCAGTCAGGACGGCAATCAGGAGCTGCCCAGCGGTGCGGTGTTCCTGTCCGGGTTGTTCAGCACCTCGGCGGATTCGACCAATCCCTACACGGTGTCGTCCACTCAGGCGAGCCCGGGGTCGTATCAGGTAACGAGCGCGGGCTCCTACTACTGGATCGCCAGGTATTACGACCAAGTGGACAACATGACCATCTTCAGCAACTGCACCAGCGAGCCGGTAGCGGTGAGCGCGCTCACGCCGACGATCAGCACCAAGCTCTCGGCGGGGAGCATTGCGGTGGGGGGCTCGGCCGACGACTCGTCGAAGCTCAGCGGGGCCACCGCGAACGCGGAAGGCAGTGTCACCTACAGCTACTCCACCAACAACACCTGCAGCGCCGGGCAGGTGGTGGTGGGCGCAGTCACGGTGAGCGGGGGGGTGGTGCCCGGCAGCTCGGCGGTGACCTTCAACACCGCGGGTAGCTACTACTGGCAGGCGGTGTACTCCGGTGACGCCAACAACGGCGGCGCCACCAGCCCCTGCACCAGCAGCAACAACGAGCTGCTGGTGGTGACGCCGGCTGGGGGTGTCCTGGGAGCGAGCACCAGCACCCCTGGTACCGGTGCCGATCTTTTGCTCCCCGGATTGCTGGCCGCACTGGCAGCCCTGGTCGGAAGCCTGCTGCTGGCCGTGGGGATCAAGCTCCGGAGGCACACCATCGCCTGAGGGGCCTCAGGCCGTGTTGACCGCCGGTGATCGGGGGCGCGAGTGGCCCGCGATCGCCGGCGGTCCCCTCTCCGCGGTGGGGAGCCGTCCGGACCGGGCGGGCGACTTTCGGCCAGCAACGGGTCACGGTGGCGGGGCCGGCACGACTTTCGTGGATTCGATATTGACCCTCAGCCGTTGATCCGACCGACCGACTTCGGCGGGCGTTGCGAGGGAGCTCCCAGGCGGGCAGGTGGGCCGCGGACGGCCCGTCGAAGGTCGACTGCCGTTCGTCTGCTCTCGTCCGAGGGGCGGGCGATGGGGCGTTGGCGAGGCGGACCCTCGCGTGGCCCCGGGGCCCGCCGTCTGCTCGCCACGTTACGGATCTGTGACGCTTCCGTCAGTGTGGCGTGCCGGACCTTCATCTGGCGTTACAAATGCGGTAGAGTCCGTCAAGCCGGCGCGGCGAAGGGAACCAGCTCGCTCCGGGTTGGCGCCGGTGACGGATGGGGAGTGTGCGTGTACAGCTGTGAGGTGGCATTGGCAGCCGGGTCGCCAGCTGCCTCGAGCTTCGCCGCCGGACGGCGTGGTGCTGCTGGCGTCCCGAGCGGGCGCGCGGCGCTGGGGGGTGCGCCGAACCACTTGGTGTGCCCTGGGCCAAGCGATGGCTCTAGCTTCGACCGGTCGGCCTGATGACGGTGCCGGTGCTCAAGACGCCTTGTTGAGGAGTTCAGTGTGATGAGGAAGATGCTCGGAGCGAAGCGTTGGGTCCTGGCCCCGGCCGGGGCGCTGCTCCTCTTGGCTGCTGCGCCCGCCGCGGTACTGGCCGACGGCTCGCCCTCGGACGGAACCTCCACGTTCAGCTGCACGGTGAACCAGGTCACCAGCCAGATCACCACGACGACCAGCTATCTCCCCGACCCGGTGGCCGCCAGCAACTTCTTCGGGGACTCCGAGATCGCCAGCACGCCCAGCAACCTCCCTTCGGGGATGACGGGCATCTCGGGCTCCGGCCCCACAACCGGAAGCCTCACCAGCCCCATCGCGGCCGGCACCTTCGCGGCTGGGTACGGGGACGAGACCCAGCTCTATGAGCAGGTCAACAACAGCACCACCGGGGCGAGCCCCAACGGCTCGCCGGGTGCCTACGACGCCAGCCAACCGGGACTGCAGAGCCTTCCTTCGGGCACCGTCACCGGAACGGACAACGTCACCTCCACCGGAGCCGGACTGCCCTACGCCCAGGTGTATCCGATCGTGAGCGGCGTTGTCGACTTCTCGACGCCCCTGATCGCGGGGGGGATCCCGACCCAGATCTACTACGAGAGCTACGCCACCAACCCCACGGCCTGGATGCCCAACGGCACCCAGCCGAACTCCAGCTGCGGTGACCACATGTACGCGGTCCTCGACTTCAACGTGAGCGCCTACGTCGGCGCTGGCCTCACCGCCGGGCAGCCCTACGCCGCCTATCTCCTGGTCCGGGACACCGACACCTCGGGTCCTCTCGCCAACCACCTGTGGTACTTCATGGCTCCCACGGCTCAGGTGCTGGGCACCCCGAGCCTGTTCACCACCCCAGATCCGTCCACGGCGACGGTCGGGGCCAAGATTGCCGACCAGGCCACCATCACCGGATTGGTGGAGAACTCCGGCAGTCTCCCCACCAGTGACACGGCGTCCTTCCAGTTGGTGAGCAGCTGCCCCGCCAATGGCACGGCACCGACCTCCACGCAGGTGGTGGCGGACCTTGGCGCGTCGCCGGTCACGCTCAGCCCCGCCGGAGCCACCTACACCGGAACCGCCACCTCGGCGTCATTCACGACCACCAAGGCGGGCACCTATTACTGGGATGTCAGCTTCTCCGGCGACAGCGGCAACAGCCCGATCGCCTACCAGTGCGGCGAGCCGGTGACCATAAACGCCTCGACCACCCCGCCCAGTGGAGGTGTGCTGGGTGCCAGCACCACCACCCCGGGAGCCGGGGCCGACCTGCTTCTCCCGGGCCTGCTGGCGGGTGTCGCCCTGCTGCTGGGCGGCCTCCTCTTCAGCGTCGGCTTCCGCCTCCGGAGGCGCCACCCGGCCTGAGTAGACTTCTGCACTGACGAGTTTTGACCCCCGGGCGAACGGGGGGCCGCCGGCCCCCCGTTAACCGGGGGTTTTGCTGTGCAGCCGTCAAGGCGGAGGAGCTATGACAGCAATTGATCCGGCCTTCCTCTCGCTGCCCCTGGACCGGTTGGAGGGGGTGGCGCTGGAGGCCATGGCCGCCGTCCCTGGGCTCGGGTATGGGGACCTTCGCGTGCACCGAGATCTGATCCAGGGGATCCACGTCCGCGATCGGGACCTCATCTCGCTCACGGATTCCGAGCCCCTCGGTTTCGGGGTCCGCCTGATTGTGGATGGTTCCTTCGGGTTCGCCGCGAGCAGCCAGCTCACTGTCGAAGCCGTTCGGAGCGCGGTCCTGGAGGCGGCGGCGATGGCCCGCCAACTGCGTCCGCTGCTCTCCGAGAGGGTGGAGCTCGCCCCTGAGCCCCAGCACCGGGCGACCTGGGTGGGGGAGACGGGACGGGACCCTTTCGAGGTCCCGATCGAGCAGAAGGTGGCCCTGCTGCTGGAGGCGGCCGGCGCTGGCCTTGGCGCCGGGGCCAGGTTCACCGAGGCCTACTGCCTGCAGGTGAAGGAGAACCGGCTCTTCGTCAGCACCGAGGGTTCGCGCACCCTGCAGCAGCGGATCCGGGTCCATCCCTCCCTGGAGGTCGGTCTCATCGACGAGGGGGGCTCCGGCCTCCTCGAGACGATGCGGTCCACCTCCCGGCCGGTGGGGCGCGGTTGGGAGTACGTCGAGGGGCACGATTTCCCGGCTGAGGCCCCGATCCTGGTCGACTGGCTGGCCGAGAAGCTCGCCTCTCCGCCGGTCCGACCCGGGCCCCACGATCTGGTCATCGACCCGTCGAACCTCTGGCTGACCATCCACGAGTCGGTGGCGCACGGCACCGAGCTCGACCGGGCCCTCGGGTACGAGGCCAACTTCGCCGGCACCACCTTCGCGACACCTGACCAGGTGGGCCGGCTGCGCTACGGGTCCCCCGCCATGCACGTCACCGGCGACCGGCTGGAGCCCTTCGGGCTGGCGACGATCGGGTTCGACGACGAGGGGGTGGAGGCCCAGCGCTGGGACATCATCCGCGACGGGGTGCTGGTCGGCTACCAGCTCAACCGCCAGATGGCCGGACGTTTCGGAAACGGGCGCTCCAACGGCTGCGCCTTCGCCGACAGCTGGGCGCACGTGCCGCTGCAGCGCATGCCCAACGTCTCGCTCCAGCCCGATCCGCAGCACGACACCACCCTGGAGGATCTGATCTCGACGGTGGAGGAGGGCATCTATGTGGTGGGGGACAAGTCCTGGTCGATCGACCAGCAGCGTTACAACTTCCAGTTCACCGGCCAGCGTTTCTACCGCATCCACCGGGGGCACCTGGAGGGACAGCTGCGAGACGTCGCCTACCAGTCCCGCACCCCGGACTTCTGGGGCCGCATGGAGGCGGTGGGAGGCCCCTCCTCCTGGCGTCTGGAGGGGGCGATGAACTGCGGGAAGGGTCAGCCGGAACAGGTGGCCCCGGTCTCCCACGGTTGCCCGCCAGCGCTCTTCCGGCAGATCAACGTGCTCAACGCGCGCACCGAGGGCCGCTCGTGAACCCCGAGGAGGTGGTCGAGTCGGCGATCTCCGAGGGAGGTGCGGCGGTGGTCCTGGCGGCCACCAACCGCTCCCAGAACTTCCGCCTCGCCAACAACACCGTGACCACCAACGGCACTGAGGAATCCACCTCCTGCGGCGTGGTGGCGATCGAGGGGGACGCGGTCGGGGTGTTCACCGCCGACGTTCAGGACCGGCGCCGGCTCCTGGAGCTGGCCCGGGCCGCAAGGGGGGCGGCCCAGAGCAATCCCCCGGCCCCTGACGCCGTGCCGTTGCTCAACCCGGGGGAGGCGGCGCCGCCGCGCGCGGTGGGGATGCCGCCGCCGGCCGACCTCTCAGCGGCGGTGGAGCCGCTCAGGGAAGCTCTTGACGAGTGCCGCCGCCGCGATCTGAGGCTGTACGGGTACGTCCACGCCAGCGGATCCATGGAGGTCCTCGGCACCCGCACCGGGGTCCGGCTCCAGGGCGTGGCCCGGTATGCGTCGATCTCACTCACCCTGAAGACCCCGGACCTGCGCCGGAGTGCCTGGACCGGTCGCATGGCCCAGGACCTGGGCGCGATTGACGTCGAGGAGATGTACCGCCGGTTGCGCGAGCGGCTCGCCTGGACCGAGCATCAGGTCCAGCTGGAGCCGGGCCACTACCAGGTGATCCTGGAGCCTTCCGCGGTGGCCGACATCGTCCTCCGCCTGGCCTGGGAGATGCACGCTCGGGGAGCGGACGAGGAGCGCACGGTATTCGCCGCCCCCGGTGGCACCCGGGTCGGGGAGCTGATGTACGCCCCCTCCATCAACCTGGAGAGCGATCCCGGGGAGAGGGGGATGCAGGTCCCGGACTTCGTCCGCGTCCTCAGCTCCAGCGAGTTCGGCTCGGTCTTCGACAACGGCCTGCCGGCCCAGCGCACCGCCTGGATCGAGGGCGGCGTGCAGCGCGAGCTGATCTGCCCCCGGCGCTGGGCGGGCGACCACGGGCACCCGGTGCGGGCTGACCCGGAGAACCTTCGCCTCCGGGGCACCTCCGCCACCCTGGAGGAGATGATCGCCGGCACGGAGCGGGCGCTCCTGGTCACCTCGCTCTGGTACATCCGCGACGTGGACCCCTCCACCCTGCTCCTCACCGGACTGACCAGGGACGGGGTCTTCCTGGTGGAGCGGGGCCAGGTGGTGGGTGCGGTGAACAACTTCCGGTTCAACGAGAGCCCGGTCGGGGTCCTGGCTCGGACCCAGGAGGTGGGCCGAGCCGAGCTGGCGCTATCCCGGGAGATCGGTGACATGACCTTCATAGAGGTGCCCCCGCTCCGGGTGGACGGGTTCTTCATGTCCTCGGTCTCCGACGCGGTCTGACCTTTTGAACCTTCCCTCAGAGCGAAGGGTCCCGGCGGGTGGGCTGACGCTCTCGGTCCGGGAGTGGGAGGGTGGTGAGCCGAGCCTGCTGTGCCTCCACGGCCTGGCCAGCAACGCCCTCTGGTGGGACCCGGTGGCGCGTCGTCTGACCCCGCGCCACCGGGTGGTGGCCGTGGACCTGCGCGGCCACGGCCGGAGCGACCGGCCCGAAGACGGGTACGGGTTCCCCGAGGTCTCGGCCGACCTGCTGGCGCTGGCCCCGGCGCTCACCCTCAAGGACCACCTGGTGGTGGGCCACAGCTGGGGCGCCAGCGTCGCCCTCTGGCTGGCCGCGGAGGACCCCACGGTGCGGGCGGTGGTGTGCGTGGACGGTGGTGCGGTGGATCTCCGCCAGGTGTTCGGCAACAGATGGGAGGAGGCCGAGGAGCGGATGCGGCCGCCCCGACTCTCGGGGCTGGAGCCGGGGCGGCTCGCGGCGTTCATCTCCGCCTCTGGCCTCGCCGATGAGGTGGGCGAGGAGGAGGCGGTCCGGATCCTCCTCGGCAACTTCGAGGACGACCCGGAGGGGGGGCTCCGTCCCCGCCTCGACCTCCGCCGGCACATGCTGATCGCCCGGTCCCTGTACGAGCTCGACCAGCCGGCCCTCCTCCGGCGGGTGCGCTGCCCGGTCCTCTTCGTGGCGGCGCTGAGCAAGGACGGCCGGGAGGAGGAGAAGCGGGCGGCGGTGGCGACCGCCAGATCCCGGCTCCAGGGCCCATCCGAGGCGGTCTTCCTCGAGGGGATCCACGATCTCCCGGTGCAACGGCCGACCCGGGTGGCCGCCGCGATCGAGGCCTTCCTTGAGGAGCTGGCCTAGAGGAAGCCGCCGCCCGGGTCCCCCCACCCGAGCAGCTCGCGGGTCTCCCGGGCCATCTCCAGGTCCTCCCGGGTCGCCACCACCAGGACCGCCAGCGGCTGGCCGGCCGGCTCGATCCGGCGGTCGCCGGTGCCCTCCTCGTTGCGAGCGCGGTCCAGGCGCAGGCCGAGGAAGCGGAGCCGCTCCACCGCCCCCTCCCGGACGCGGGCCGAGTTCTGGCCGACGCCGCCGCCGAAGACAAGCGCATCCAGCCCGCCCAGCGCGGCCGTCATCGCGGCGACCCCCTGGACCAGTCGGTGCAGGTACACATCCAGCGCCAGGCCGGCTCGGGGATCGCCTGCCCCGGCCCGCTCCACCACCCGGCGCATGTCGCTGGTGCCGGCCAGCGCCAGCAGCCCGGACTCCCGTTCCAGCACCCGCTCCAGCTCCGCCGCTCTGAGCCCGTGGCGGCGCCCCAGCCAGGTGAGCAGGCCGGGGTCCACGCTGCCGGAGCGGGTCGCCATCATCAGCCCCTCCAGGGGGGTGAACCCCATGGTGGTGTCGACCGACACTCCCCCCAGCACCGCTGCCAGTGACGCCCCGCCGCCCAGCTGGCAGGTGACGAGCCGCAAATCGGGGAGCGGCCGACCCAGGATGTCGGCAGCCCTGCCCGCCAGGTAGCGGTGGGCCAGGCCGTGGAAGCCGTACCGCCGCACCCCCCAGCGGGAACGCCAGCGAGTCGGCACCGGGTAGGTGAGCGCCGCCGGCGGCAGGCTGTGATGGAAGGCGGTGTCGAAGCAGGCCACCTGGGGGACTTCGGGCAGGGCCATCCGAGCGGCCCGAATCGTGGCCAGCGCGGGTGGCTGGTGAAGCGGGGCCAGGTCCGCCAGCCGCCCGAGCTCACGAACGACGGCCGGGGAGATGCGGACGGGACCGGCGTGGCGCCGGCCGCCGTGCACCACCCGGTGGGCCACCGCGTCCACCGGCCCCAACTGGCGCAGGATCGCCGACAGCTCCCGACCTCTAGGCCAGGGTGCCGGAAGCTGCCTGGGCTGATGCTCACCAGCACCGACCACCTGCAGCTTGAGGTTGGTGGAGCCCGCGTTCACCACCAGGATCGCCCGAGGGTCCACCGTCAGCCCGGCCAGCTCCAGTCCCGCACCTGGGGATGGTCCTCCCCGTGCTCCCTGGTGTAGGCGCGGCACACCAGGCGCCGGTCCTCCATCTCCTGGCGCAGGTGCCCCGCCCGGGCGGCCAGCCCCGGCACCCGGTCGATCACGTCCATAACCAGGTGGAAACGGTCCAGGTCGTTGAGCATCACCATGTCGAAGGGGGTGGTGGTGGTGCCCTCCTCCTTGTACCCCCGCACGTGGATGTTGCCGTGGTTGAACCGGCGGTAGGTGAGCCGGTGGATCAATCCCGGGTAGCCGTGGTAGGCGAACACGACCTGCCGGTCCCTCGTGAAGAGGGCGTCGAACTCAGCGTCGGAGAGGCCGTGGGGGTGCTCGGAGGCGGGTTGCAGGCGCATCAGGTCGACCACGTTCACCACCCGCACCTTGAGGTCCGGAAGGCCCTGCCGGAGGAGGTCGACCGCGGCCAGCGTCTCCAGGGTGGGGACGTCGCCGCAGCAACCGAGGACCACGTCGGGCTCCTGCCCCTGGTCGTTGCTGGCCCAATCGAAGATCCCGATCCCGCGGGTGCAGTGGACGACCGCCTCGTCCATCGTCAGCCAGCTGGGCGACGGCTGCTTTCCGATCACGGTGACGTTGACGTAGTGACGGCTGCGTAGGCAGTGGTCGGCCACCGAGAGCAGACAGTTGGTGTCCGGGGGAAGGTAGACCCGGATGATCTCCGCCTTCTTGTTCACCACGTGGTCGATGAAACCCGGGTCTTGGTGCGAGAACCCGTTGTGGTCCTGGCGCCAGACGTGGGAGCTGAGCAGGTAGTTGAGCGAGGGTAGGGGGTGCCGCCAGGGCAGGTCCCGGGTCACCTTCAGCCACTTGGCGTGCTGGTTGAACATCGAGTCCACGATGTGGGTGAAGGCCTCGTAGCAGTTGAAGATGCCGTGCCGGCCGGTGAGGACGTAACCTTCCAGCCATCCCTGGCAGAGGTGCTCGGAGAGCACCTCCATCACCCGGCCCTGCGGGGCCAGGTGGTCGTCCCCGGGGACGGTGCTCCCATCGAAGGCCCGATCGGTCACTTCGAAGACCGCGTTCAGCCGATTGGAGTTGGTCTCGTCCGGCCCGAACACCCGGAAGGTGTGGGGATTGCGCGAGATCACGTCCCGCAGGAAGCGGCCGAGGACCCGGGTGGGCTCGGAGAGCTCCACGCCGCGCCGCCCCGCCGGAACCGCGTAGTCACGAAAGTCCGGTAGGCTCAGCCCGCGGGGAGCGCCGCCGGCGTTGGTGATCGGGTTGGCGCTCATCCGCCGCTCGCCCCGTGGGGCCAGTTCCAGGATGTCGGGCTGGAGGACGCCCTCCGCGGTGAAGAGCTCCTCCGGCCGGTACGACCGCATCCACTCCTCCAGCTGGGCCCGGTGCTGCGGGTTGGTGCGGGCCTCGTCGATCGGGACCTGATGGGCGCGGAAGGTGCCCTCGACCGGCAGACCGTCGACCTCCTTCGGCCCGGTCCAGCCCTTCGGGGAGATGAGGACGATCGCCGGCCAGGACGGGCGCTCTGACAGCTTCCCGGCGCGGGCCCGCCCCTGGATATCCCGGATCTCGGTAACCGCCTCGTCCATCGCCGCCGCCATCAGCTGGTGCATCTCCTGCGGGTCGTCGCCCTCGACCACAATCGGGCGGTGTCCGCACCCCTCCAGGAACGCCCTCAGCTCCTGCCGGGGAATCCGGGCCAGCACCGTGGGGCTGGCGATCTTGTAACCGTTGAGGTGAAGTATCGGCAGCACCGCCCCGTCCTGGGCGGGGTCGAGGAACTTGTTGGAGTGCCAGCTGGTGGCCAGCGGCCCGGTCTCGGCCTCGCCGTCGCCGACCACGCAGAAGACCACCAGGTCGGGGTTGTCGAAGGCGGCCCCGTAGGCGTGGGCCAGGGCGTAGCCGAGCTCACCGCCCTCGTGGATCGATCCCGGGGTCTCCGGGGCCACGTGACTGGGGATCCCGCCGGGGAAGGAGAACTGGCGGAACAGCCGGTGCATTCCCTCCAGGTCCCGGCCCACCTCCGGGTAGATCTCCGAGTAGGTGCCCTCCAGGTAGGCGTTGGCCACCAGCGCTGGGCCCCCGTGGCCGGGCCCGGTCACGAAGATGGAGCTGAGATCGTGGCCCCGGATCACCCGATTGGCGTGGACGTAGATGAAGTTCAGCCCCGGTGAGGTGCCCCAGTGGCCGAGCAGCCGGGGCTTGATGTCCTCCGCGCGCAGCCCGCGGAGCAGCAGGGGATTGTCCATGAGGTAGATCTGTCCCACGGCGAGGTAGTTGGCGGCACGCCACCACCGGTCCAGGAGCGTCAGCTCGGCGCCGGAGAGGGGCCCTCCGGGTCCGGTCAGGGAACCTTCGGCCATGGGCCACCTCCTGCGCCGGCCGCGCCGCGCGGGCGGCGCGTCCCAGGCCCCATGAGATTAACCTCGGGGCGGGCCGGCCACCCCTGCCGACTTCCCGCGCGGTGACGAGCAGGGTCCCCGCTTCGCTACTCTTCATGCGTGGCCGGTTTCCCCCACGCCGAGGTGCAGAGCCTGCCCTTCGCCGGCGACCCCGCCGCCGACCGGTTGCTGGTCGAGGAGCCGATGGCCCTGCTCATCGGATTCCTGCTCGACCAACAGGTCCCGCTGCAACGGGCCTTCTCCGCCCCACTCGGCCTTCGGCAACGGGTCGGCACCATCGACCCGCGACGGCTCTTGGAGCTTGATCCCGAGGCGGTGGAGGAGGCGTTTCGCCGGCCCCCGGCCCTGCACCGCTTTCCCCGGATGATGGCCGACCGTCTGCTCAGTGCCTGCCGTCTCCTGGTCGACCGATACCAGGGCGACCCCTCCTCGATCTGGAGCGGTGCCGACGACGCCCTCGGGCTGCGCCGTCGGTTGCTGGAACTCCCGGGCATCGGTCCGATGAAGGCGGAGTCCCTGCAGGCGCTGCTGGCACTCCAGCTCGGGGTGCGCCCCGAGGGGTGGAAGGGTCTTCTTCCCGATCACCCCACCCTGGCCGGCGTCCGCGACCAGGAGGCGCTGCGCCTCTACCAGGCGCTGAAGCGCGAGCAGAAGCGCGCTGCTGCCGGTCGGCCGTGAGCAGCGATCCAGCTCGGCGGCTGGCGGCGGCCACCGACCGGGTCTGCCACCTGCTCTGGCTGCTGGGGCGCCAGGAGCCGGAGATCATCCGGTTGGTGGAGAAGAGGCGGTCCCAGGGTTACGCCCACTACCTCACCAGCCGGCTCGGCCGGCTGCCGGAGGACCGCTGGACGGCGCTGGTGCGGGTCGTCCCGTCGTCCCTGGTCGACCACCTGATGCCGCGGTGCCGGGAGCTGGATCCGCCCCACTACGTTCTGGAGGTGATCGAGGCGGCAGGGGCGGCTCTGCGTCGTCTGCATCCCACCGCACCTCCCGCCGCTCTGGCCCGGCTGGCGAGGGGAGGTCCGGTGGAGGGTGAGCTGGCCCAGAGCTGGGCTGCACTCGATGCGCCTTCGGACCCGCACCAGGCAGCGGTGGTGGACTCCATGGTGCTTCGGGAGGAGCGCGCCCACCTTCACTACGCCGCCGCCGCCGAGCACGACTTCTCCGATCTCCAGCTGCTCTTGCTCAACGCCGCCTGGCGGGGCCGCCCGCCCGGCCCGACGGGAGCGCTCTTCCGCTGGCCCGAGGCCGAGGTGGAGGGGGCGCTCCTCGCCCTTCGCGAGCGCGGCCTCATGGAGGACCCTGTCCAGCTGACGTCGGACGGCCGCCGGCTGCGCGAGGCTCTGGAGGTGGCGACAGACCGGCGAGCCCGCGCGGCGCTGGCCAATCGGGGGATCGGCGAGCTGGAGCCGATGGTTGGCGAGCTCGACCTCCTGCTGGACGCCTAGATGCCCTGCGGTGCGACCCGACCGTTACCCCACAGGGCGGCGCCCAGTTCTATCGTGTGGGAGAGAACCGGATGAACGGAGTGCGAAACAGCTTCTGATGGGCAGGTACAAGCTCAGCTTGGCCGGGGTCGGCGTGGTCCTCGTCGTCGCCGTAGCCGCCGACCTCTCCCTCGCCTACGCCAGCCGGGGGGGGCTGCTCGCGCAGCACCAGCAGCTCAGCCGGCTGATCGCACAGGACCGGGCCCAGGGGCTGCCGGGGGCCAAGGCGGACCATCTGACCGGGGAGCTGGCCGCGGTCGACGTGTCGTCGTGGTGGGATCCGACCTATCTCTTCTCCGGCCAGCAGCAGAGCCTGGCCCGGATCCGGGCCGAGGCCGGGCAGCTCGTCACCCTGGCAGTCGAAGCTGATCGAACCCAGGCCAAGCTGGTGTTGGATGGCCTCCAGCGGTACCTCACCAGCAACGTCGCCTGGCTCAGCGACCCGGCCGACACCGCCAAGCTGGCCACCCAGGTGGGCTCCGCCCGCACCCCCGGCGCGCTGCTGGTCCGGGTGGCCCCGAGCCAGCAACAGCTGGCCCAGGCCAAAGCCGAGGGGGCCGCCGCCCAGGCGAAGGCAGCCGCCAGCGTGACCCTGGCCAGGGCCCCGGGCGGGTTGCTCCAGCAGGCGGCCCAGCTGGAGTCGATCGCCAAGGCCGACGCGCTCTCCCCCCTCAACGTGCCCCAGTTGGCGGCTGCCCTCCAGACCGCGCTGGCCGCCGGGGGCACGGGCAGCGCCGAGAGCGCCGCTCTCGGCCCCGCCATCACCGCATTGCGTGCCGAGATCGGCCTCAACAACCAGCTGGTGAGCCAGTCCCGGACCGTCATGGAGCTGGTGGACCAGGCGGGCGCGGAGCAGATCCCCCAGGCCTCCTCGTACGTGGCCCAGTACCAGAGCTCGCAGCTGGCGCTGACGGCGGCCCAGACCGCCACGGAGCTGGCCGCGGTGCAGTCGACGCTCAACTCGGTGCAGGCGGCGGTGCAACAGGGGCTGAACGCCAACCCCTGCGGGCACAGCGGCATCGCGGGCAAGTCGATCTACATCTCCCTCTCCCTCCAGGAGATGGTCTTCTACAACAGCGGCTGCGCGGTGAACGCCACCCCCGTCACCACCGGGCGCCCCCAGCTCCGGACCCCGACCGGCACCTTCCACATCTTTGACAAGCAGTCCCCGTACGTCTTCATCTCGCCCTGGCCGCCGGGATCGCCCTTCTGGTACCCGACCAGTCCCGTCAACTACGTCATGGAGTTCGCCCAGGGCGGTTACTACATCCATGACGCCCCCTGGGAGTCCAGCAATCAGTTCGGGCCGGGCAGCGAGAACCTGCTCTACTCCGCCAGCCACGGCTGCGTGCACACTCCGGAGTCGTTCATGGCCTGGGCATACTCCTGGACCCCCATGGGCACCCCGGTGGTCATCGGTAGTTGAGCGCCGCAACCCTGCCCTCGGCCCAGGAGCCCTCGCCCCTCACACCTGATCCAGACCTCTTGGAGCAGCTTGCCTTCCGCAGCCAGCTGCGGTATTTCTACCGGCGGGCGATCAGCGCCCTGGACGCCGCCGCCGCCGAGTTCGGCCTCTCACCGATGGGCTATCACGCCGTCCTGGTGCTGGGCGGGTCCGGCCCGGAGGGGATGTGGGAGCACGAGCTGATCGACAACCTCGCCTCCAGCTCCGCCCACACCTCGGTGCTCACCCGCCAGCTGGTCAATCGCGGTCTGGTGGAGCGGGACCGGGAGGGGGCCGACCGTCGTCGGGTGCACCTGCGCCTCAGCCCGGAGGGCTGGAGGGTGGTGGCGGTCATCGCCCGGCAGCACCGGGAGCGGCTGCACGAGCTGGTCGAGGGGTGGGACCCGAGGGCGTTCGAGGCGCTGCTGGAGAGGATCATGCGGGTGTACCTCGGCCTCGAGGGGAGGGTCCGGGTGGAGCGCCTGGGGGATTCCGAAGCAGTCTGAACTGGGACTCGGGCGCCGGAACGATAATGGCCGGTTGGATGGCCGCCAGCGGCAGGCTCCCCGGCAGGGTGCCCCAAGGCGCCGTCCTCCGCGACAGGAGGGGCTTCCATGGCCAGGCCTGAGATCCCGCCCTCGCTGAGGGCCCAGATGGACGGACCCGCCTACCTGGGTCCGGCGACGTTCTGCAAGGTGGTGGGCATCACCGAGGAGGAGGAGCTGGAGCGGTGGCGGCCCGACGTGGCGGTGATCGGAGCCCCCTACGACGACTCCACCACCTACCGCCCCGGCGCCCGCTTCGGTCCCCGGGCGGTTCGGGTCGCCAACTACCAGATCCCGGAGTGGCACCTGGACCTGGAGGTCGCTCCGTTCGAGGAGCTGGTGGTGGTGGACTACGGGGACGCCGTGTGCCCCCCCGGGGACGTGCTGCGGGCCCACCAGGCGGTGTACGAGCGGGTCTCCCAGGTGGCGAGGCGGGGGATAGTTCCCGCGGTGATCGGGGGCGACCATTCCATCACCCTGCCGTCGGCGACCGCGGTCGCCGACGCCGTGGGCCGGGGCCGTTTGGGAGTGGTCCACTTCGACGCCCACGCCGACACCGCCGCTGAGAGCTTCGGGAACCCACTCTCGCACGGCACCCCGATGCGGCGGCTGATCGAGTCCGGAGCGGTCCCGGGGCGCAATTTCGTGCAGATCGGCCTGCGCGGGTACTGGCCGCCGCGGGAGGTCTTCGAGTGGATGCGCGATCAGGGGATGCGCTGGCACCTGATGGAGGAGATCTGGCGGCTGGGGATCGCCGAGGTGGTGCGCCGGGCGGTGGCCGAGGCGATGGACGGCCCGGAGCTGATCTACATCTCGGTGGACATCGACGTCCTGGACCCCGGCTTCGCTCCCGGGACCGGGACCCCGGAGCCGGGTGGGCTGAGCCCGGTCGACCTGCTGCGGGCGATCCGCCAGGTGGCCCTGCGCACCAAGGTGGTGGGCATGGACGTGGTGGAGGTGGCTCCCGCCAATGACCCGGCCGAACTCACCGCGCAGAACGCCAACCGTTGCTTCATGGAGCTGCTCTCGGCGCTGGCGGCCAAGCGCCGCCAGGGCCAGCGCCTGGCAGCGCTGCGGGAGCCCGTCGAGGCCCGACGGGACCGGTAGGGGGTCGCCAGGCCGGCTCACTGTGGCCAGCGCTCCCGGATGAAGCTGGCGAAGGGACCGGCCATGACCAAGGGCAGGAGCGGCGGGTCCCGGCGGGTGACCCGCAGGAGCCCGGCGTCGACTCCCGGGACCGGTCGGAAGGCGGCGGCTGGGATCCGGTCCACCAGGGCGAACCGCCACCAGGGCGCCCAGGAGGCGGAGAGCAGGTTTGCCGCCGGCGCCGCCGCCCGCTTGCGCCCCACCTCCCACTGCACCACGAGGTCCGCTCGTGAGAGCGCGGAGGTTGGGTCGTCCAGGAGGCGGTGGAGGATCCTTGTGGTGAGCGAGAAGGGGACCGAGGCCACGACCCGGAAGGGAGCTTCCGGCAGGTCCGTGTTGAGGAAGTTGGCGGCGACAACCCGGATCGACCCTGGGCGAGCCCCCCGGCCCGCGGCCTGCAGCTGACCCGCCCACGCTGGATCAACCTCGACGGCGATCACCCGCGCTCCCAGTGCCGCCAGGCGAAAAGTGAGGGCGCCCCGGCCGGCGCCCACCTCCAGCACCAGCTCGCCGGGTCGCACGTCGAGGGCGCTGAGGACGCGCTCGGCCCACTCAGGCCGGAGGAAGTTCTGCCCGAGCTCCCGTCTGCGGCGGTCCCTCGCGGTGCGCTCGCGCCCGGACACGGACCATCACCATCAGTGCCATGGTGGGCGCGACGATAGCAGGTGATGAGCTCCCTCCGGCGGGCGGCGCCGACAGGGAGCTCGGAAGCTGCTGCCTATAATGCCCCGGTGCCCGAGCCGGCCATCGACCCCTCCCTCACAGGTGACGAGCGGACCACTCTGGCCGCCTTCCTCGATGAGCAGCGGTCGGTGTTGGCCTGGAAGTGCCAGGGCCTGAGCGAGGCTCAGCTCAAGGAACTCGCGGTCCCCCCATCGCGACTCAGCCTGTTGGGGTTGGTGCGTCACATGGCCGAGGTGGAGCGGCACTGGTTCCGCCGCGGGCTGAACGGGGAGCGCTTGGGGCGGATCTGGGGCGGCGACGACCAGCCCGAGGCACCCTTCGAGCTGGTCTCGGATGCCGAAGTCGGGTTGGCCTTCTCAACCTGGGAGGAGGAGTGCCGGATATCCCGGGAGATCCTCGGCCAGCTGGACTCCCTGGACCGCACCTTCAGCGCACCGCACTACCCGGTGATCTCCGCCCGCTGCATGATCAACCACATGATCGAGGAGTACTCCCGCCACAACGGCCACGCCGACCTGCTGCGGGAGCGCATCGACGGAGCCACCGGAGCCTTCCCCCCAGAGGTGGGGCCGCCCTAGCCC
>DAHUYV010000013.1 GCA_027306885.1 Candidatus Dormiibacterota bacterium | reverse complement strand
TTCCCACTGGGCGCACCGGCCCGAGGCGCCCACGATCTGGTCCGTGGAGCGGAGCCAGCGGCGGACGGTCTCGATGGTCGCCTCGCTCTCCACGAAGTCCGGCCTCTGGCGAGCCCGGTCCGGTCCCCGGCATGCACCAGGAAGTCTCCCGTGGGGAGCAGGCCAGCTTTCGTGTAGCGCATGTGCTGCGCCATCATCACCGCGTGGTGGTCGCGGCAGCGGGTGAGGTACGCGACCAGCTCCTGGTCGGGTATGGCGTCGGGATCGACTGCCTGAAGCTCGCGATCCCGCGCGATCGCCGACGGCTTGCTGACCTCGTCCCACTCGCGCAGCTGCTCCCTCCAGAGCTTGTGCTGGAAGACCTCTTCAGCGCGCTGCAAGCGCTGTGGGATCTCCTCCTCGGCCACCGGCCGCATGAAGCTGTCGGCGAAGCCGTTGACGTACGCCGCCTCCATGCCGGCGAACAGCAATCCGTAGTAGCTGGCGAAATCGCCGGTCCCGCGCCGCATCGCGGGGGGGATGAATCTCGGCCAAATAGCGCGTGGCCGGGCGGGGAAAGTGCACCGGGTCCCGCCCCCAGGCTCCCCGACCAGGAGGTTCGAACTGCAGTCGGGTCGGCTCTGGGTCCGACACCTGGCAATCCCCCTTCGCTCGGTCTCTGGCGCCGTCTGGGCGCTGGGCCGGGATTATCAGTCCTCTCCCGCGCATCCGCAAGATGCTCGGGGCCGGCCCGCCGGGGTGACGCTGCCTGTCAGCCGCCCCGAGCGCCAGGCCCGGTGTCGGGAGCGCGACGGCCCGCACGCGCCGGGGAGCCGCCGGCCCAGGGTCTCCTCGCCCTGGACCGGCGGCCGTCAACCCCAAACCCGGTTCGCGCCCGGGATCGTTCTGGGGTCAGGAACCCATCTCAGGGCGTGACGTAGTTCACCGAGGTGCCCCAGTTGGCGAATCCGTCCCTGGTCCCCCCGCAGGTTCCAACCGTGAGGGTGAAGGCGGAGCCGGTGCAGTTGGGGTACTGGATGTAGTTGCTGGCGAAGTAGATCCGCCCCGACCCGGGGAGGTACACCGCGGCGCCGTAGTCGCCCCAGCGGGGACGGCTACCGCCCGACAGGTACTCGGTGAAGCCGTCCTGGGGTGCCTGGCCCAGGTCGGCGATGTGGATCACGGAGCCCACGAGCCCACTGGAGACGCTGGTGACCCGGCCGAAGGCGCTGCTCGGGTAGAAGCCTCCGCCATCAGCCCCGGTGGGACCGCCGTTGCCGGAGAGGGTGAAGCTCATGATGGCGCTGGGGCTGTGGCCGTGCGGTGCGCCCGGCCCTCCCACCGCGGCCATGGTCGGGAACTCCAGGTCCTCGTGCGCGGCCGAGACGTAACCCTGGCTGGTGAGCGTGAACTGGCCCGTGGCATCAAAGCTGCTGGTGCCCACCACCCAGTAGACCGCACCCTGGTGCACCTCCGGGGTCGTCCCCGGCCCGTAGGTCTGGGTAACCGCGGTGGTGGTCGCGCCCCAGAGCTCACCCTGCGCCTGGGAGACCTGGGTCATAAAGTCCCCGTTGGTGGCGATCCCACCCTCGGGGCAGCTGGCGCTGGTTTTGCTGAGCCCGGCGGCCTTGCACTCGTTCCCCAGCGGTATCGGCCCGGCCTTCTGGGCGGCGAGGAAATTCTCCCCGTAGTAGGGGAGCACGTTCGAGAAGAGCTGGCCGCCGAACTGGATGTTGCCGCAGCCGTTGCAGTTGGCACCGGCCAGCGCTTGAAGTCCGGTCCAATCGAAGACCGCGATCCGGGTGTCGCCCGTGCCGAAGTAGTCGAGGGTGCCGACCATGAAGCCGGAGCCGCCGTGGCTGTTGTCGTACTGGCTCGCGTCGGGTGGCTGCGCCGGGATCACCGCGTACCAGCAGGTGACGCCTGCTACTCCGAAGGGGTTGTCGGTGCTGGCGCAGGCCCCGTCCGGGGTGGGGATGGTCCCCATGTTCTCCAGGGCCACATTGAATTTGGGGCTGGTGACCGGGAGGCCAGCCTCCATGGCGCGCTTGCTGAAGGCCAACTGCTGGGCCCCGTTAAAGGAGCCGCCCCCGACGCCGGGGACGTTGCTGTTCAGCGGAAATTCGTCGTAGAAGAGCAGGAAGGCGTCACGGGTGGTCGAGATCTTGGCGAAGTCATTGAGGAGGTAGGGGTACCCCGGCTCCTGGGGGTTGTAGTTGGCGTTGAGGAAGTAGACGTTGTACGGGCCGAACGGGCTCGCGCCCTGGGTCACGGCGATGCCCTCGTAGCACCCGTTGGCCACGCCGGCGAAGCACCCCGAGAAGGGGCCCCCACTGGCCTCAGTGCTGGCGGAGGCGATCTCGGTGAAGAACCAGTGCCCGCCGTTGGCCTGGTCGTAGAGGCAGGAGGGGTCCCCGCCGCTGCTCCAACCCTTGCCCGTGAGTCCCATCACGGTGTCGAGGGGGATGACCTGTGACAGCCGCTGCAGGGCGGTGTTGAAGACCAGGATCTCCCCGATGTTGTTGGCCTCGACGACGTAGCCGTTGCCCGCACAGAGCGCCTGGTCGGCGGGCTCGATGTCACCCACGGCGAGGTTGGTGATCAGGCTGCCGCTGTCGACGGCGTTGATGCCCTTGACTCCGACGGCGCCACCGGGGTTGGGACTGATGCTGTCGCAGCCGGCGCCGACCGGCTGGCAGGTGACGGTGGGCGGGGCGGGGTCGGGGCCGTTGCGCAGGGCCCGCGGCGAGGGCATCACCCTTCCGGCGTGGGACGAATTGGCGTGTCCGGCCAGAGCGTTGGTGCTGGGGCCGGTGGGCGTCAGCGACGCGGTCGACCCGGTCGCGAACGGGCCTTGGAGCAGGTCACAGCCCGGCGATGAGCAACCCGTGGCGGCGGAGCCGACGAAGGTCGGGGTATAAGTACCCAGCGACGAAGCGGTGGGTCCGCTGGCCAGCGCGGTGGGCACGGTCGAGACGGCTCCCGTGGCGGCGCCGCCTAGAACCACCACCACGGTGATCGCCACGGACGCCAGTGACAGGGACAGCCTCTTTGCTCTCATCTCCGCACCTCCCCAATAAGGCGCTCAGACGGATTCCCCCCACGCCCAAAGACTGAGCCGTACCGGGAACAGCCGCTGGCACCCACCAACCACCCCTCGTTCAGGCGACCCTATCACTGTGATCTCGCCGTGTCAACGGCGGATATTCGACTTGTTGGAGTTCAGTGATTCTGTCCGGTCGTGAAGGCCAGGATCACCTTGAGCTCGGGTGACCAGAGGCGAGTACTGGTGCTGAATACGGTGGAGGCCGGAGTGGTCAGTCCGGAGCAGGGGGCTCTGCTGATGGGAGTGGGCCCGCGCGAGTGGCAGCCGTGCGGATCGCCACAACACCCCGGGCCGCTGGGCCAACTCCCTTCCCTGGCAACATCCCGATATGCAGCCAGGCTGCACATCATGGCAGCCTCCGCTCGAGATCAGCTGAGCAGCTGCTTGGCGATCACCACCCGCTGGATCTGGTTGGTGCCCTCGTAGATCTGGGTGATCTTGGCGTCCCGCATCATCCGCTCCAGGGGGAACTCGTTGATGTACCCGTAGCCGCCCAGCACCTGCACCGCGTCGGTGGTAACCCGCATGGCGGTGTCGGAGGCCATCAGCTTGGCCATGGCCGCCAGCCGGGTGACGCCGGAGTCGTGATCGTCGATCGCCCGGCAGGCGGCGTGCACCAGGGCCCGGGAGGCCTCCAGCTGAACCGCCATGTCCGCGAGCATGAACTGGATTCCCTGAAACTCGGCGATCGGCCGCCCGAACTGATGCCGCTGCCGGGCGTACGCGACCGCCCGCTCCAGAGCGCCCGCCCCGATCCCCAGCGCCTGAGCGCCGATCTGGGGACGGGAGCGGTCCAGAACCCCCATGGCGATCCGGAAGCCGTCCCCCTCACGGCCCAAGAGGCGGTCGGCGGGCACCGGACAGCCGGTGAAGATCAGCTCCGCGGTGTCGCTGCCGCGGATCCCCAGCTTGCCGTGGATCTGGCGCCGCTCCAGGCCCGGGCTGGCCCCGTCCACGAGGAAGGCGGAGATGCCGCGGGCGCCGGCCCCGGGGTCAGTGACCGCAAACACCACGATCAGGTCGGCCACCCCTCCGTTGGTGATCCACATCTTGGTGCCGTCGAGGAGGTAGTGGTCGCCCTCGCGGCGGGCCCGGGTGCGCATCGCCGCGGGGTCGCTGCCGGCGTCCGGCTCGCTGAGGGCGTACGCGGCGATCAGCTCACCGGAGGCGAGCCGGGGCAGGAAGGCGCGCCGCTGCTCCTCGCTCCCGCCGAGGAGGATCGGATAACCCCCGAGCGCCTGGACCGCCAGGAGCAGGGCGGAGGTGGCGCACACCTGGGCCACCTCCTCGACCACCATGGCCAGGGTCAGCGCCGACCCGGAGACACCCCCGTACTCCGGCGGAAAGGCCACCGCGTACACGTCGTGCTGGCGGAAGAGCTCGACCACGTCCCAGGGGTACTCGGCGGTGCGGTCGATCTCCGCGGCCCGAGGCTCGATGCGCTGGCGAGCCAGCTCCCGCACCGCGTCTCGGAGGGCCCGGCCCTCCACCTCCGCCTCGACCGCCATCGACTGGCCCTCCTGCGCCCATGGGGGATCCGGGCGACCCGATTGTAGCCCCGCCCCGGGGCCATCGCCGCGGCCCGGGGACGGCCCCCACCGCTTCCTGGATCGGAGCCGGCGGTGCGGGCTGCCGGGCTCAGCTGCTCTCGGCGCCTTCGCCCAGCGCCAGAAACTCGATCCCGTCCGGAGCAAGGAAGCCGAGCCGGGAGGTGAAGACCAGGCGCGACCCCTCCTCGCGCTCGCAGCGTCGCAGCCGTTGGGCCTCCGCCGCCAGGTGGAGCCCCCACGCGGCGGCCTCCATCGGCGCCACTGCGATCAGGGCCGGCATGAGGGCCGCCGCGATACCGACCGGCGCCGCCCAGATCAGCCCGAACAGCACCGCCGGCATGAGCCACGATTCCACCGGCGGCGCCAGCGCCCTCCCGGGGGACAGGGAGGGCGCCCGACTCAACCGACCAGACCACGTCTTCCCCAGCCGCGACAGCAGCTGCATCCCCGCGGCCTGGGCGGCCGCCAGGGCCAGCACCAGCGGCATCCAAAGGTAGGGCTGCCGCAGGCCCGCCCAGGCCCACGCCGCCACGGTGGTGGCGGCCGCCTCCAGGAGCAGCACGGCGGCCCGCCGCTCGAGCAAGCCGGCCACCGCGAAGTAGCGAACGCCGAGTCCTTCCACCCTAGACGACCTCGCTCGCCACCATGCCTCCTGGTTGGGCCGGGGCCGTGGAGAACTCCGTGCGATGTCCCCAGATGCCCCAGCGGACCTCCACCAGCAAAAGGGTCCCGGAACGCCTCTCGCGAGTCGCCATCCCGCGCGACCTTCCCCGGAGCTGGCAGGCGCCGGTCAGCACCGCCATGGTGCCCAGCCCACGCCGAGCGAGCCGATGCGATACCGGGACCGGCGTGACCCCGGCCGGGGCCGTGTCGCGCCACTGGCGCCGTGCCTGTTGATGCCGCCCCCACAACGCGGTCAGCCCGGCGGTGACGACGACCACACCGACGAGCAGCGGATCATACAGATGGGCCCGCGCCGGGCGCACCGAGACGACCAGGGCGAGCAGCCCCAGCCCGACCACGAGCAGCGCGCTCCGGGACAAGACCCGGTAGTACTCCGCCGCGCTCATGACCTCGGCAGAGCGGAGCCCGGCGCCGACCATGTGGGCATGGTAGGCGTGAGGGCCACCCGATGTCGAGGGTCGGCGAGCTCCGCTCAGCCGGCCCCGAGCTGCCGTCGGGTCCGGGGAATCGCGGCATTCCGGACGGCCCCGTCCGGACGCGCCTCATCCCTGGTCTGCCTCGCGAGCCGCGCCGACCGCGCCCAATCCATCGCCTCAGTCTGCCGCCGATCGATCTCTTGCCGGGCCGAGTACCAGTTCATCATGACATCACATTAACATATAGCTATATTGCTGTCAACCCCCAAACTTCTCTCTGCAGTGAGAGCATCGCTGGCTACCTGAGCAGTGATATAGTCGTCTGGCTATGGCTCCGGTCGACCGCGGCGATGACCTGCGGCGTCGGCCTCCGGCGCTCGCCCCCTCCGCGGTGCTGGAGCTGCTCTGGCTCGGGGACCAGCTCCTCCGCCCCCAACCCGACATGCCCAACCGGATGCAGGCGCTGGGGCCGGAGAGGGCGGAGCGTCTGGCGCGCGAGCTCAACGACTTCTGGGGGGACGGGCACAGCGCCGGCGTCGGCGAGCTGGTCATCCTGGCCGACCTCTCCGACCAGCTCTTCGCCACCGACCTGGACGGCTTGCTCCCCTCACCACCCGCCCTGGAGGGGGAGCTGCCCGACCTGGGACTGCGCTCGGAGGATCCCTCCGACCGGGCCCGTTTCATCGAGCGGCTCGGCCTCCTGCAACGACGGCCCAAGCTGCGCGCCCGGTACGGGAGGCTCCTCCAGGAGCTCTGGGCCCCCTTCCGCGAGGAGTGGGAGACCAAGGGGCTCCCCCAGGTGCTGGCCAGCTGTCACACCGTGGCCCGCCGGATGGAGTCGGGCACGGCGCTGGAGGAGGCCGTCCCGGTGGTGGGCCACCTGGTCCGCAAGAGGGCGGGATGGGGCCTCATGGTGAGCGAGGCCGCGGACCGGGGACGGCTGGCCCTGGTCCCCAGCTACTTCGGTGGCAGCTGGAGCCTCTGGGACCTCCCCCACCACCTGGTGGTGGGGTTCAACGAGGGGGCTGACCCGATCGCCGCCCTCCGGGAGGAGGGAAGGCTTCTGGCCCCCCGTCTTCGGGTTCTGGGTGACCCCACCCGCCTCTCGCTCCTCCTCTATCTCGCGGATCGGCCCACCAGCGTCGGGGAGCTGGCGGCGCGCTTTGGCCTCGCCCAGCCCACGGTGAGCGCCCACCTCCACACCCTGCGCGAGGCGGCGCTGGTCACTCCCCGAAAGGAGGGCAGCCGCACCCTGTACCGCGCGGAGCGCGCGGAGCTGGCTCGGCTGCTGCGCGACGTGGCCAGCGGCTCGGGGGTCGACCTGGGCAGCTGAGCCGGGCGGCGTCCCGGAGCGCAAAGGCGCTCAGAGGGAGCCTCAGGCCACCTCCACCAGGGTGGCCTCGCCCTGGGCCAGACCGGAGCAGATGGTGGCCGCCCCCAGCCCACCGCCGCGGCGCCTCAGCTCCAGCACCAAGCCGCCGAGGATCCGGGCCCCGGAGGCGCCGATCGGGTGACCGATGGCGATCGCGCCCCCATTGACGTTGACCCGGTCCAGCTCGACCTCCAGCATGCGGGAGCTGGTGAGGACCACCGAGGCGAACGCCTCGTTGATCTCCAGCAGCCTCAGGTCCTGGCTGGTCGGGCCCGCCTGCCGGTCCAGCGCCCTCTGCAGGGCCAGCGCCGGCACCGTCGCCAGATAGGGGTGGTCCGCGGCGGACTCACCGTATCCCAGCCAGGTCGCGAGCGGCTCCCGTCGGAGCTGCCGGGCCCGGCGGCGGCTCATCAGGATGATCGCCGCGGCCCCGTCATTGATGCCAGGGGCATTGCCGGCGGTCACGCTGCCGTCGGGCCCCCCGAAGACCGGCCGCAGCGCCTCCAGCTTCTCGAGAGTGGTGTCGGGCCGGGGCTGCTCGTCGGCGGTGACGGTGACCGCCCCGCCCCGCTGGGCCACCTCCACCGGCACCAGCTCCTCCCCGATCCGGCCCGCCGCCCGGGCCTGCTCGTAGCGCTGCTGGGAGAGCAGCGCGTACTCATCCTGGGCGCGGCGATCCACGCCCAGCTCGCTGGCCACCTGACTGCCGTGCTCGCCCATGTGGAGGTCGTCCACCGGGCAGGTGAGACCGTCCCAGAGCATGGAGTCGTAGAGCGTCTGGTCGCCCATCGCGAAGCCGCCCCGGGCGCCGCGCAGCAGCATCGGGGCCCCCGACATCGACTCCATCCCCCCGGCCACGACCACCTCGGCGTCCCCAGCCCGGATCAGCATCGCCCCGAGGTTCACCGCCTTCAGCGAGGAGGCGCAGACCTTGTTCACCGAGAGGGCCGGCACGCTGGAGGGGATCCCGGCGCGAAGGGCGGCCTGGCGGGCCGGGACCTGGCCCAGCCCGGCGGTGATCACCGTCCCCATGAGGACCTGCTCCACCTGATCCGGCGCGATCCCGGCACGCTCCACCGCCGCGCTGATCGCCCGGGCTCCCAGATCGATGGCGGAGACCGAGCTCAGCTGGCCCCTTAGCTTCCCGAACGGAGTCCGGGCGTAGGCGACGATGACCGGATCCAGCTCCTCCACGGTCATATGGTACCCATGCCCGACCGGGCGGCTCAGCTCCCGCCGTCCTCGCGGAGCAGCCGGGTCACCGAACCCCCAAGGCCGAGGAGGTGGGAGGCGATCACCAATCGCTGCACCTCCGAGGTGCCCTCGCCGATCTCATTGATCTTGACGTCCCGGTAGAAGCGGGCCACCGGGAGGTCCTCCATGAACCCCACCCCACCGTGGATCTGGACCGCCTGGTTGGCGCACCAGGTGGCCGTCTCGGAGGCCTCCAGCTTGGCCATCGACGCCAGCCGACCGGGCGAGCGCCCCTGGTCGATGAGGGTCCCGGCCCTCCAGACCATCATCCGGGAGAGCTCGATCCGGGTCGCCATGTCGGCGAGCTTGAACTGGGTCGCCTGGAAGCGGCTCAGCGGCCGGCCGAACTGGCGCCGGTGCTGGCTGTACTCGAGGCTGGCGTCCAGACAGGCCTGCGCCACCCCCACCGAGAGGGCGGCGATCGCCACCCGACCGGCCTCCAGGACGGAGAGGAACTGGGCGAACCCGCCGCCCATCCGGCCCAGCAGGGCGGCCCTCGGGACGCGGCAGGCGTTGAAGGTCAGCTCCCGGGTGTCGCTGGCGTGCCATCCCAGCTTGCGGTAGGGCGGGGCCTGGGTGTAGCCCGGGGTCCCCCGCTCCACCAGGATGGCGCTGATCGCCGGGGGCTCCCCGGGCTTGCCGGTGAGGGCGGTGATGGTCACCCCCCGGCTGATCTCGGTGCCGGCGTTGGTGATGAAGCACTTGGAGCCGTCGATCACCAGGGAGTCCCCGTCCTCCACCGCCCTGGTCCTGGTGCCTCCGGCGTCCGATCCCGCGTCCGGCTCGGTGAGCCCGAAGGCCCACAGCCCCCGCCCGGCGCAGAGCTCGGGGAGCAGCCGCTCGCGCTGCTCTCGTGTCCCGTAGTTGAAGATCGGGGCGATCCCCAATGAGACCCCGGCCTCCAGGGTGATCCCCACCGCGGCGTCGGCCCGGGAGATCTCCTCCAGGGCCAGAAGGTAGCTGAGGAAGTCGGCGCCGGCGCCGCCCACCGACTCCGGGTAGGGAAGGCCGAACAGCCCCAGCTCCCCCATCTGGGCCACCACCTTGTAGGGGAATTCCTGACGGCGGTCGTGCTCCGCCGCCACCGGCGCCACCACCTGGTCGGCGAACTCGCGGCAGGTGGAGCGGATCGCCTCCTGCTCGGGGCTGAGGTCGAAGCTGAGGCCCACCTAGGACCGCCGCAGGTGGGCGGAGACCTGCTCCACGATCCCCTCGATGGTGTCGGCGACGACGACCCCGGCGGCCTCCAGGGCGGCCACCTTGGAGGAGGCGCTCCCGGTGTTGCCGCTGATGATCGCCCCGGCATGGCCCATCCGCTTGCCCGGCGGGGCGGTGCGGCCGCTGATGAATCCCACCACCGGCTTGGGGTACCCCCTGCCGATCAGCTCGGCGGCCCGCTCCTCGTCGGAGCCACCGATCTCACCCGCCATCACCACCAGCTCGGTCTCGGGGTCGGCGGCGAACAGCTCCAGGACGTCGGAGAAGGAGAGCCCCAGCACCGGGTCACCGCCGATCCCCACAGCGGTGGTCTGGCCGAAGCCCTCGGCCCCCAGCGACTGCATGATCTCGTAGGTGAGGGTGCCGGAGCGGGAGACCACCCCCACCGGTCCGGGGCGACCGTTCTGGTTGGGGATGATCCCCACCTTGCTGTGGTGGCCGGGGGACATCAGCCCCGGGCAGTTGGGCCCCACCAGCCGGGTGCCCCGATCGGAGAGGAAGGCCCGGGCCCGCACCATGTCGTTCACCGGGATCAGCTCGGTGATGCAGACCACCAGCTGGAGCCCCGCCGCCGCTCCCTCCATGATCGCGTCGGCGGCGAAGGCCGGGGGCACGAACACCCCCGAGACGGTGGCGCCGGTGGCGATCACCGCCTCCGCCACCGAGTCGAAGATCGGCAGGCCGAGGTGCTCGCTGCCACCCTTCCCGGGTGACACCCCGGCCACCACCTGGGTGCCGAACTCCAGCATCTGCTGGGTGTGGAAGGTGCCCTCACTTCCGGTCATACCCTGCACCACGACCCGGGACTGCGAATCCAAGAGGATGCTCATCGGCCCGCCTCCGCCACCATCTCCACCACCCGGCGGGCCGCGGCCGGCGCCGAGACCGCCGGGGTGATCCCCGCCGCCTCCAGCAGGAGCCGCCCCTCCTCCTCCCTGGTACCGGTCATCCGGACCACGAGGGGCACCGTTATCTGCAGCTGGTCCCGGGCCTCGATGAGGCCCTTGGCCACCTCGTCGCCCCTTGTGATCCCGCCGAAGATGTTGACGAAGATCCCCTTCACCCGGGGATCCAGCAGGACCATCTCCAGGGCGTTGCGCACCACCTCGGCCTTGGCCCCGCCCCCGATGTCCAGGAAGTTGGCGGGTTCGCCGCCCTGCTGCTTGACCAGGTCCAGGGTGTTCATGACCAGCCCCGCCCCGTTGCCGATCACCCCGATGTCCCCGCCCAGGTGGACGTAGGTGAGCTGGCGCCGGCGAGCCTCCACCTCCAGCTCGTCCTCGCCGCTGGACGCGGCCGCGGCGTCCTCGCCCAGCTCCCGGGCCAGTTCGTGGTGGCGGAACTCGGCGTTCTGGTCGATCTCCACCTTGCCGTCACCGGCCACCACCAGCCCCTGCTTGGTGATCACCAGGGGGTTGATCTCACAGAGGGTGGCGTCCAGCTCCTGGCAGAGCTGGTACAGCCGCTGCACCAGCGGCACCAGATGGCTCAGCAGCTGGGCCCGAGTCAGGACCTGCGCGCCGCGGGCGCTGGCGAGGGCGTTGAGGGTGAGCTGGCGGATCTCGAAGGGGTGGGGCCCGGAGAAGGGGTCGGGCCAGAGCTTGGCGATCCGCTCCGGCGTCCGCTCCGCCACCTCTTCGATCTCCATCCCCCCGGCGAAGGAGAGCATCACCACCAGCTTGCGCCGGTCGCGGTCCAGGGTGACGCCGAGGTAGAGCTCCTGGCCGATCTCCAGGAGCTCCTCGCAGAGGACCGCCGGCACCGAGTAGCCACGGATCTCCATCGCCAGCAGCTCTCTTGCGACCGCCCGGGCCTCCTCGGGCGACCGGGCCACCTTCACCCCCCCGGCCTTGCCCCGGCCCCCGATCGGGACCTGGACCTTCACGACAACCGGCCCCAGCTCGGAGCAGGCGCGCTCCGCCTCCTCTGGCGAGCGGGCCACCCGCCCCATCGGGCACTCGATCCCCGCCCTGCGAAACTGCGCCTTCGCCTGATGCTCTAGGAGCTTCACCGGCACCTCCCTTCCGGCGGTCCGCCGCCGCAATCGTCCTGCGACTCTGAGTGTATTGGGCCGCGGCGTCGCCGAATGGGGTCAGAGGGGGATGTTGCCGTGCCGACGGCGGGGCGGCTCCACCCGCTTGCCGCCAGCCATCCGCAGCGCCCGGATCAGGGCGGGGCGGGTCTGCCGCGGCTCGATGATGTCGTCGACATAGCCGCGCTCGGCGGCGTGGTAGGGGTTGGCGAACTGCTCCCGGTACTCGGCGATCATCTCCTCCTCGGAGTGCTCTCCGGAGCGGCCCCGGCCGAGGAAGCGCACCGCCCCCTCCGCCCCCATCACCGCGATCTCCGCGGTGGGCCAGGCACAGTTGTAGTCGGCGCCCAGGTGCTTGCTGCACATGACGTCGTAGGCGCCGCCGTAGGCCTTGCGGGTGATCACGGTGAGCTTGGGCACGGTGGCCTCGGCATAGGCGTACAGCAGCTTGGCGCCGTGGCGGATGATCCCCCCGTGCTCCTGGTCGCTCCCGGGCAGGAACCCCGGAACGTCGACCAGGGTGACCAGCGGGATGTTGAAGGCGTCGCAGAAGCGCACGAAGCGCGCCCCCTTGACCGAGGCGCCGATGTCCAGCGCCCCCGCCAGGTGCCGGGGCTGGTTGGCCACCACCCCGACGCTCAGCCCGTCGAGGCGCGCGAAGCCCACGAGGAGGTTGGGGGCGAAGAGCGGCTGCACCTCCAGGAAGTCGCCGTCGTCCACCACCCGGCGGATCACCTCGCGCATCTCGTAGGGCTCGCGGTGGCTGTCGGGGATGATCGTCTGCAGCTCCGGGTCGGCGCGCTGGGGCGAGTCGGTGGGGTGCCGCTCGGGCGGGCGCTCCGAGCTGTTCTGGGGAAGGAAGGAGAGCACGCGGCGGACCTGGGCGAACGCCTCGTCCTCGGTCTGGGACTCGAAGTGGGCAACCCCGCTGCGCTGGGAGTGCACGTCCGCGCCGCCCAGCTGCTCGAAGTCCACCTCCTCACCGGTGGTGACCCGCACCACCTCGGGGCCGGTGATGAACATGTAGCCGACCTTGCGCACCATGAAGGTGAAGTCGGTGATCGCCGGCGAGTAGACCGCCCCCCCGGTGCAGGGCCCGGCCACCACCGAGAGCTGGGGCACCACCCCGCTGCAGCGCACGTTGCGGTAGAAGATGTCGGCGTACCCGGCCAGGGACACCACCCCCTCCTGGATCCGGGCCCCGGCGCTGTCGTTGATCCCGATCACCGGGCAGCCGGTCCGCTCGGCCAGCTCCATCACCTTGCAGACCTTCTCGGCGAAGGCCTCGCCCAAAGACCCACCCATGAAGGAGGCGTCGTGGGAGAAGACGAAGACCTGGCGGCCCTCAACCGTCCCGAACCCGGTGACCACCCCGTCGCCGGCCACCCGTCGCTCGGCCATGTCGAACTGCCCGGAGCGGTGGGTGACGAAGGTGTCCAGCTCGCTGAAGCTCTCGGGGTCCAAAAGACGGCGGATGCGCTCTCGAGCGGTGAGCTTGCCCCGCCGCCGCTGCTGGCGCTCGGGCTCACCGCCCCGGTGCACGGCGTCGTGGCGCCGCTTGCGCAGCTGGTTGATCAGCCGCTCGTTCTCCCCGGGGCCGGCTCGGCCCTCCGCCGCTTGCTCTGCCACCAGCCCATCTTGACCGATGCGGCGCCCCTCGGGCAGGCCGGCGGCCGGTGAGGGCGAGTCCCGGCCCCCCGGCGCTGGCCAGCCCCCCCGAGGAGGGCTGGCATCCCCTCGAGTGGGCGGCGGAGCTGCTGGGGACCTTCGCCCTGGTCCTCGGGGGACTCAGCGCGGTCTGCCTCGACTTCGGCGCCGGCTCACCCATCCCCCGGCTCATCCCCAGCGCCAGCCTCCGCCTGCTCTTGACCGGGCTGCTGTTCGCCGGCACCGGCAGTCTGGTCGCCATCTCGCCCCTGGGCCGGCGCAGCGGAGCCCACCTCAACCCCTGCGTCACTCTGGCCTTCTGGGTGAGCGGCCACGTCTCCCGCAGCGACCTGCTGGGCTACATCACCGCCCAGCTCGCGGGGGCGCTGCTGGGAGCGCTGGCGCTGGCCCTGGCCTGGGGGAGGGTGGCCGCCTCCCTCAAGGACGGGCTGACCCAGCCCCAGCCTGGGGTCGGAACCCCCCAGGCGATCGCCATCGAGGCGCTGATGACCGCGGTCCTGGTGCTGACGCTGTTCACCTTCACCTCGTTCCGAAGGCTGGTCCGTCTCACCCCGCTGGGGCTCTGGGTGGTGATCGCGCTCCTGGTGTGGCGGGGCGCCCCCTACACCGGCTGCAGTCTGAACCCGGCCCGCAGCCTCGGCCCGGCGCTGGTGGCGGGCGACCTGCACCAGCTCTTCGTGTACCTGGTGGGCCCGCCGCTCGGGGCGGTCCTGGCCGCCGGACTCTTCCGGCGGCTCCCAGGGGGAGTGCGCCCGCTCACCGCCAAGCTGTTCCACGACCCCCGCTTCCGCAGCGTCCTGGGCTCGGACCTGCCGCACCGGAGCTAGTGGCTCCGGTCAGATGGCCGCCACCGGGAGCCAGCTGCCGAAGACCTCCCGGAGGCGGTCGCACACCTCTCCCAAGGTGGCGCCCGCGGCCAACGCGTCGCTGATCGGCGGGAGGAGGTTCGCCTCGCCGCGGGCCACATCCTCCACCCCTCGAAGAGCCGCCTGCACCGCGCTCGGGGAGCGGTCGCGCCGGTGGTCGGCGAGCCGACGGAGCTGGGAGCGCTCCAGCTCGGGGTCGACCCGGAGCAGCTCGATCGGGGCCTCCTCACCCTCCTGGAACTGGTTCACCCCGACGATCACCCGCTCCCCGGATTCCAGCTGCTGCTGCTGGCGGTAGGCGGAGTCCTGGATCCGCTGCTGGTAGAAGCCCTGCTCGATCGCCGCCACCGCGCCGCCGCGCCGGTCGACCTCTTCGATGAGGGCCCGCGCCTCGGCGGCCAGCCGGTCGGTCAGCTCCTCCACCAGGTGGGAGCCGCCGAGCGGGTCCGCCACCTTGGCCACCCCGGACTCGTGGGCGAGCAGTTGCTGGGTGCGCAGGGCCAGCGTGGCGGCGGCCTCGGAGGGGAGCGCCAGCGCCTCGTCGTAAGAGTTGGTGTGCAGAGACTGGGCCCCGCCCAGGACCGCCGCCAGCGCCTGCAGCGAGACCCGGACCACGTTGTTGAGGGGCTGCTGGGCGGTGAGCGTCGCCCCCGAGGTCTGGGCGTGGAAGCGCAGCTGCCGGGAGCGGCCGGGACGGGCCCGGAAGCGCTCCGCCATCAGCTCGCCCCAGAGCCGACGGGCGGCCCGGAACTTGGCCACCTCCTCGAATAGTTCGTTGTCCACATTGAAGAAGAAGCTCAGCCGCGGGGCGAACTCCTCCAGCTCCAGCCCCGCCGCCAGCCCCGCCTCCACGTAGGCCAGGCCGTTGCTGAGGGCGAAGGCCAACTCCTCGACGGCGGTCGCCCCCGCCTCCCGGATGTGGTACCCGGAGATCGAGATCGGGTTCCAGCGGGGCAGCACCCGGTGGCAGTAGGCGAGGGTGTCGGTCACCAGGCGCATGCTGGGACGGGGGGGGAAGATGTAGGTGCCGCGGGCGGCGTACTCCTTCAGGATGTCGTTCTGGATGGTGCCCCCGAGCCGCTCTGGGAGGGCGCCCCCGGCGGTCGCCGCCAGCTGGTACAGGAGCAGGAGGATGGCGGCCGGGGCGTTGATGGTCATCGAGGTGGTGACCCGGTCCAGGGGCAGGTCCCGAAGCAAAACCCGCATGTCCCCGAGGTGCGAGATCGGCACCCCGACCCGGCCCACCTCTCCCCTCGCCAGCTCGTGGTCGGAGTCGTAGCCCATCTGGGTGGGAAGGTCGAAGGCGACCGAAAGGCCCGACTGACCACGTTCCAGGAGGTAGCGGAAGCGCTGGTTGGTGGCCTCGGCTGAACCGAAGCCGGCGTACTGGCGCATCGTCCAGAGGCGGCCGCGATAGCCTTCGGGGCGGATCCCGCGGGTGTAGGGGGGCTGGCCCGGGGGCGGGGGGTCCGGCGGCCCGCTGAGGTACACCGCCTCAAGGGGCAGGCCCGAGGCGGTGGTGAGCGGCCCTCCGGGCCGGCTCAGCTCCTCTGGCACAGCTCGACCAGCACCCCGTGGGCGGAGCGGGGATGGATGAAGGCGACCAGCATCCCTCGGGAGCCGGCGCGGGGGGCCTTATCGATCAGCTCCGCCCCGAGGCCCCGCCACCGGTCCAGCTCCGCCCCGATGTCGGGGACCGCCAGGGCCAGGTGGTGCAGCCCCTCCCCGCGTCGGGCGAGGAAGTTGGCCACGGCGGAGTCGTCCCGGCGGCTGGCCAGCAGCTCCAGGCTGGCCCCGGGGAGCTGAAGGAAGGCGACCTCGACCCCATCGTGGGGCACCGTCTCACGATGGACGGGCCGATCTCGGGCCAGCGCTCCGTAGAGGAGGAGCGCGGCGTCGAGGTCATGGACCGCTATCCCCACGTGATCGATGCGGTGCCCGCCCCAGGTGCTCACCGCGGAGAGTGTAGGCCGGTCAGTAGGAGAGGCCCATGGACTCGGCCACCAGCACCGCCACGTCGGCGGAGCCGAGCCGAGCCCCGAGGTCCTGGGAGCCGATCCCCTCGGTGAACATGGTGGCGCAGAAGGGGCAGGCCAGCGCTGCCCGCGCGGCTCCGGTGGCCTCGGCCTGGCGGACTCGGACACGGTTGACCCGCTCGCCACGGATCTCCTCCATGAAGATGCGGCCGCCCCCGGCGCCGCAGCACATCGCCTCCTCCCGGCTGCGCTTCATCTCGGTGAGCTTGACCCCGGGGATCGCCTGGAGGAGGCGCCGGGGGGCGTCGTACTCGCCATTCCACCGCCCCAGGTAGCAGGGGTCGTGGTAGGTGAGGCGTCCGTCGGCCAGCTCCCGGCCCAGCTGGATCCGCCCCTCGTCGAGCAGCCGGCTGAGGAGCTGGGTGTGGTGGACCACTTCGAACCGCCCCCCGAGGTCCGGGTACTCGTTGGCCAGGGTGTTGAGGCAGTGGGGGCAGCTGGCGATCACCTTGCGCACCCGCCGCCGCTCCAGGGTCCCCACCACCTGCTGGGCCTGGGTCTGGAAGAGGTACTCGTTGCCCAGGCGGCGCGCCGGGTCACCGTTGCATACCTCCTCCTGGCCCAGCACCGCGAAGTCCACCCCCGCGGCGCGCAGCACCGCCACCAGGGCCCGGGCGGTGGGCCAGTTCGACTCGTCGAAGGCGGTGGCGCAGCCGACCCAGTACAGGTACTCGGCCTCGGGATGCTCGGCGAGGATGGGGACATCCAGCCCCTCGGCCCAGCGCATGCGCGTGTCGGCGGCCATTCCGAAGGGGTTGCCGCGCTGCTCCACCGACTCCAGCGCCCGCTGGGCCTCGCGGGGGAGGCGGGACTCCTCCAGAACCAGAGAGCGCCGCATCTCCACGATCACCGGCACGTGCTCGATCACCACCGGGCACTGCTCGACGCAGGCGCCACAGGTGGTGCAGGACCAGAGGGTCTCCTCCTCGATGCTCCAGCCGAGGAGCCCGGGCCCGGCCTCCCCACCCCCCTCGTGCCAGAAGCCGGCCGGAGGCGCCTCCCCCCGGGCGCGGGCCAGCACCGCGTCACGCAGGTCGGTGATCAGCAGCTTGGGGGAGAGCGGCTTGCCGGTGTTGAAGGCCGGGCAGTGCGACTGGCAGCGGCCGCACTCGGTGCAGGTGAGCAGGTCGAGCTGCTGCTTCCAGCTGAGCTGCTCCGACCGGGACACGCCGAAGCTCTCCGAGTTCTCGATGTCGAGGAGGGGCAGGTGGCGCCCGGCGGGCTCCAGGCTGCGGAAGAGGACGTTGGGGATGGCGGTGAGGATGTGCAGGTGCTTGCTGCGGGCGAGGTAGAGGAGGAAGCCGGCGATCAGCAGCAGGTGGGCCCAGAGGAAGAGCTCGTGCCAGGCCCAGATTGCCGGCGTGCCCTCGCCGCGGAAGATCCCGGCTACAGCGTCCGAGAACGGCCGCAGGTTCACCACCCCGTCGGCGCCGACCGCGATCTGGGTCCCATAGATGCCCAGCTGGGTGACGATCACCAGGGCGATCAGGATCAGGATCACGGTGGCATCCCGCTGGTGCGACCCGAGGAAGCGCCGGGGGCGCAGGACGTAGCGGTTGAGGGCCGCCAGCGCGAGGCCCACCAGCACCGCCGCAGCCAGCAGGTCCTGGAGGAAGGCGATCGGCCCCCACCAGTACTGCCGCTCCAGGTTGAGCGGGGGCACCAGCGCCTCCAGCCCGGCTTGGATGATCTCCAGGTTGAGGACGAGGAAGCCCCAGAAGATCAGCAGGTGGGCGATCCCGGAGAACGGCCAGCTGAGCAACCGGCGCTGTCCCAGCGCCAAGACCGCCACCCCGCGCAGCCGATCCCCCCAGCGGTCCTGGCGGGAGGCGGGAGCCGCCGCCCGCAGCGAGGCGACCAGCGGCCCGAACCGGCGCTCCAGCAGAACCCCGGTCACCACCGCCAGCAGCACCGCCGCCGCCGGGTTCAGCCAGATCACGGGTGATCGAAGACCAGCAGCACGGCGAAGAGGGCGATCCCGAGGAGGAGGGTGGCGCTCGCAGCCCACCAGTACCAGCTGGGCTCCTCAATCCAAAAGGGGCCCCAGCGCTGCCGCGCCCCGTGGCGAGTCGTGTTGGGGTCCTCGACGCCGCCGCGGCCGGCTGCCCGCTCCGTCACGGGGCTGATGGTATGGCGGGGCTCACCTCCCGGTCCAGACCACCCGGCGCTTCTCCAGGAAGGCGGCGATCCCGGCGGCGGCGTCCTCGGTCCGGAAGGTGGCGTCGAAACCGCGCAGCTCCACCTCCAGCCCCTCCGCCAGCGGCCGGTCCAGTCCATCCGACACCGCTCGCTTGATCGCCGCCACCGCCAGGGGAGCCTTCTCCGCCAGCCGCTCGCCCAGCTCCTGGGCGGCCGAGCGCAGCCCTTCGGTCCCGACCACCTGGTTCACCAGACCCATCTCCCGGGCCTCGGGGGCCGCCACCGGTTCCCCCGAGAGCAGGAGCTGCAGGGCCCGGCCCCGCCCAACCAGCCGGGGGAGCCGCTGGGTGCCGCCCCAGCCGGGAATGATTCCCAGCAGGATCTCGGGCTGTCCCAGCTTCGCGCCGGCCGCCGCCAGTCGAAGGTCACAGGCCATCGCCAGCTCGAGCCCTCCGCCCAGCGCGTACCCGTTGACGGCGGCCACCAGGGGCAGCCGCGAGCGCTCCATCTCCAGGGTGAGACGCTGGCCGTCAGCGATCTTCTCCCGGGTGCCATCGGGTCCGTCGGCGACGAACTCCCCGATGTCGGCCCCGGCGACGAAGAACCTGTCGCCGGCCCCGGTCACCACCGCTGCCCCCACCCCCGGGTCCCCCTCCAGCTCGCGCAGCGCGGAGCGCAGCCCGGCCAGCACCGCCCGACTCCGAGCGTTGGCTGGCGGGTGGTCGATCACCAGCCAGCCCACCCGGCCGTGCCGCTCGAGGCGCACCGGTCCGAAGTCCCCTTGCTCCATCACCACCTCCCGGCCGGCCCCCGGCCCCGGTACGCTTGCTACGTGGCCGAGCTTACCCAGTCCAGCCCGGACGGAGGGCTGCCGGAGCCGGAGCGGCTCGCCAAGATGTCCGAGCCCGAGCTGGACGATTTGGACCGCGGGCTGGAGCAAGCCGAGAGGGAGCTGCGCCGCCGCCTCGCCCCTTTGCAGGGCGAGCTGGCCGAGCTCACCGCCCAGCGCTCCCGGCTGGCCACCGAGCGGCGGCGCCGGGAGCGCCAGCTGCACCTGCGCCAGCGCCAGCAGGTGCGGGCCGAGGTGGCGGGCGGCAGCGCCCCCTCCCTGATGGAGTTGGTCGCCCAGGTCGAAGCCCCCGAGCTGGGCGAGCCCGAGTTCACCGAGCTGGAGTTCCTCCTGGACACGGGGGGGGTGGTCCAGCTGGGGTACCCGGGCAGCCGCTCCCCCTCCCTGCAGATGACCGACGGACGGGCGACGGCCGTGGTGACGGACCTGGCCGAGGCCCGCCGGCTGTACCGCGAGGGTTGGGAGCTTGGGGTGCCGGCCCGGCCCGGGGTGAGGGTGCACACGCCGGGGACCAGACTGGAGCGGCTGCTCGCCCCCGACCGATGCTTCGTTCGGCGACGTGACCGGGACCCCGGGACAGCTCCCGCCAGCGGTTGAGCGGGGCCGGCGCGACCAGGTGATCGGGCTCACCGGGGGCATCGCCTGCGGCAAGTCCACCGTGGGCCGGATGCTGCAGGAGCTCGGCGCTGAGGTGGTGGACGCCGATCAGCTGGCGCGTGAGGTCGTGGCCCCCGGGACCCCCGCCCTGGCCGAGGTTGCCCTCGCCTTCGGCGCGGAGGTGCTGGGCCCGGACGGCGCGCTGGACCGCGCGCGGCTGGCGGCGCTCATCTTCACCGACCCCGAGCGCCGCCGGACTCTGGAGCAGATCCTTCATCCCCCCATCGCCGAGCTGGCCCGGCGCCGCCTGCTGGAGGCGGCAGCCCGGAGCCCGCTGGCGGTGTATCAGGCTCCGCTCATCTTCGAAGCCGGACGGCGGGACGAGTTTGCCGGCATCGTGCTCGCCGACTGCCGACCGGAGATCCAGCTGGCGCGGCTGCGCGCCCGCGACCACCTGTCGGAGGCGGAGGCACGGGCGCGGGTGAAGGCGCAGATCGCGCCCGAGGAGCGCCTTCGGCTGGCGACGTGGGTGCTCGACAACTCGGGCACCCTGGAGGAAACCCGGGCCCAGGTGCGGCGGCTCTGGGAGGGCCCGCTGGCCGAGCTGAGGAGCCGGCGCCCCGGGCCCCCTCAGCCCGCGCTATCCTGAGCTGCCAACAGTGGTCAACTCGGGCGATCTCTGGATCAAGGTTCCCGGCCCCTTCTGGGGCGTGGATACGGTCGGCTTCAGCGTCCGCTATCCGCTGGGGCCCGACCCGGACCCCGGCTCGGCGGTCCCCTTCCTGGTGGAGGGCGACGCCCCGCTGATGGGCAAGCTGGGGCGGATGCTCCGGCTGTTTTCCCAGCGCGAGCTCTTCGTCGACTGCGAGGAACCCGGCGAGGCATATAGCTGGAGCGAGCCCATCCCCCTCTCCGACCAGCTGGTGGTGATGTCCTTCCGCGACCGGAGCATGGATGGCGGGGGCGACCCGGTCCGGGCGGTACGCAACCGGTTGGCCAACCAGCTGGTGCCCCTCGCCTTCCCCTTCCTGCGCGACTGCGTCCGGGTGGCCCGGCTCCGGCTCGACGGCCTGATCTCGGTGCGCCTTGTGGCCGGCTCGCAGCCGGAGATCGAGCTCAGCCTGCCCCTGGAGAAGATCGGGGTCGGCAACGGGGACCGCAGCCTCGCCGAGCTCTGAGGCTCAGATCTCCCGGCGGTCGAGGCTGACGATGCCCATCCCCACCACGAAGAGCAGCCAGGCGGCGACGAAGGCGAGGTAGGCGACCGAGGGGCCGGAGGAGGCGGAGAAGGGGCTGCCCACGCGGCTGAGGGAGGCCGATGCGAACACCCTGGGCTGGATGGCGAAGATCGCCGCCCGCCAGAGTCCATCGCTGGGGACCAGCAGGTGGCTGACGTCCCCCACCGCGGCGATGGAGGTGTTGTGGAAGGCCTGGCCGAAGGCCCCCGCAACCCCGGCCACCCACATCGCCCCGAAGACCACGACGGTCACCACCCCGGCGGTCATCGCCGAGAGGCGAGTGCTGAGGAGGAGGGTGAGGCTGAGGAGGACCAGCCCCTCGGCCCCCAGGGCCGCCTCGGCCCCGACTGGGTTGGGCGGCGAATACCCCGCCGCGACCGCCACCAGCAGGAACTCGACGGAGGCGGAGAGCGCCACGTAGGCGAGCAGCGGCACCGCCAGCCCCAGCCACCGGCCCAGGAGGAACTGAGCCCGGGAGATGGGGCGGGCCAGGACCGCCAGCGCGATGCCCGACTCCAGGTCGCCGGCGACCGCTGGGGCGGCGAGGAAGGCCGCCGTCAGCCCCACCACGAAGCTGAACATGAACATCACCAGAAGCAGCAGCTGGGCCGCGGCCAGGTGGGCCAGCGCGGGGGTGAGGAGCTCCCCGCCGAGGTGCAGGTGAGGGATCCGGGAGAAGCCCCACCCGGTGAGGCCGATGACCAGCACGGTGAGGAGCAGGAGAGCGTGGACCAGCCGCCGCCGAAGGAGCTCCCGGGCGGTGAGCCGGGCGATCACCAGGATCGGGCTCACGGCCGCTCCAGCAGCTGCAGGAACCGCTCCTCCAGGCTGCGCCTCCCCTCCTCCACCTGGTGCACCCGGGCCCCCACACCGACCAGCGCCTCGACCAGGTCCGGGGTCCGGCTGCTGTCCAGCCCCTCGACCCACACCCAATCGCCGTCGGTGCGCAGCTCCCCCAGCCGGTCCAGGGCGGAGACGGTGAGCCCGGTGCAGCGCACCCGGGGGCCGCCCCCCTCCAGCAGCTCGGCCAGCCCTCCCTGCGCCACCACCTTGCCCCGGTCGACGAGGGCCACCCGGTCACACACCAGCTCCACCTCGGAGAGGAAGTGGGAGTTGAGAAAGACCGTGACGCCGTCGGCGCGCAGCTTGCGGATGATCTCCCGGACGTCGTGGCGGCCCACCGGGTCGAGCGCCGAGGTGGGCTCGTCCAGGATCACCAGCTCGGGCGTCCCCAGCAACGCCACCGCAAGCCCCAGGCGCTGCTGCATTCCCTTGGAGAAGGTGGCGACCTGATCATCTCCCCGGCCCTCCAGCCCCACCACCTCCAGCCCCCGCTCGACCTCGTCCCGGACCTGGTGCTGAGGCAGGCCGGCCAGCTGGCAGTGGAGCACCAGCGCCTCCCGGGCCGAGAGCCAGCCCTGGTAGCGGAAGAGCTCAGGCAGGTAGCCCACCTTGGAGCGGATCGGGCGGTCCCCAAGCGGCGCCCCGAGCACTCTGCCCTCGCCCCCGGTCGGGCGGGCCAGCCCGAGCAGCAGCTTCACCGCGGTGGTCTTCCCCGCCCCGTTGGGGCCGAGGAATCCGAAGACCAGCCCCCTCGGGACCTCCAGGTCCAGGCCGTCCAGCGCCAGCCTGTCGCCGTACCGCTTGGTCAGCGAGGAGGTGGAGATCGCCGGAGCCACCGGGGCGAGGCGCACCGGCTCGGCCCCAGGCGGAGCCTCCCCTGGCATCGTCTCAGGGGGTCGGCGAGGCCGACTTCGAGGGAGACGCGGTCGGGGAGGCCGACTTGGAGGGGGAAGCCGAGGGCACCGCCGTGGCCGAGGGGGACGCGGTGGGGCTCGGCGTGGGGGTGACCACGACCACCGAGGGCTCGGGGCAGCCAAATGGCACGCTGGGCAGGGCCACCGGCGGTGTCGGGGACGGAGTGATGCCCGGCGAGGGGTGGGGGTGGCCTGCAGGACGATCGGCGTATACCGCGGGCAGGGCGGGGCCGGGGGCAGGGCTGAGGCGTTGAGCGACTTCAGGACCAGCACCACCAAGACGGCGAGGCCGCCCAGGATGATAGTGCCCACGAAGGCCACTGCCCCCCACTCCTGCCCCAGGAAGCGACGGTTCACGCCGGCGCCACCCCCTCTCGGCCCACCTTCCCCCGGAACCGCTGCCAGGTCAGCCAGCCCATGCTCCGCGCCTGCTGGCGCAGACGGTCGGTGAGCGGGGGGCCGGCGGGGCTGAGGTAGTGCTCCATGGGGGTGGTCCGGCCGGCCTCGATCGCCGCACGCAGTTCGGCGGCCCCGCGCCCGGGGAACACGGTCACGGTCCGAGCCAGGTCGTGGGCCCCGAAATGGCTGTCGCTGGACCCGATCGCCGCCCCCAACCTGTCGCGATGCAGTCGATAGAAGGCGTCCAGCTGACGGACCCGGGCCGACGTGGTCACCGCGGTGTGGCGGAGCTCAATCCCGTCGACCCGGTGATGGACCAGGAGGCGGCGCAGAGCGGCGGGGGTGATGGAGGCGAAGTAGGTGGGCATGAAGGGATGGGCCAGGACCGCCAGCCCACCCTGGTCATGGACGGCCTGGATGGTGTCGGCCACCGGCATCCCCATGCGCACCGGGCCGGAGAGGAACAGCCCCAGGACGTGGACCTTGGAGGGCCCGGCGGTGGTGATCTCCTCACCCGGCACCACGTCCACCCCCAACTCCAGCCCCGCCTCGATCGCCTCCGCCACCCCGTTCATGCAGTCGTGGTCGGTGACAGCCACCGCGGACAGCCCGGCCGCCGCAGCCGCCGCCACCAGCTGGCGCGGGGCGACGAGCCCGTCGCTGGCCAGGGTGTGGGCGTGGGGATCGGCCACCGAGTGCCCCTCTGGGATCTCCCGCGCCCTGGGCCGCGTGCCCGGAGCGGCGCTGCCGCTCAGAGGTCCTCGCTCCCGCCGCCCTCTCCGCCCTCGTGGCGGTTGCGGGTGTTGAGGATCCGCAGGAAGTCCTGAGCCCTCGCCATCGCCTTCCAACGCTCGGGGAAGAAGTCCTGCGCCACGATGCTGGAATCCTCCAGCCGCAGCACCGAGACACACCACTTATTCAGGGTGTGCGAGACCTCTACCTCGAAGTCGCCCTCCTGGCTGCGGTAGCGCAGGAGGTCGTCACCGCGTCGCGGGCGTTGCACTGCCATTGCACTACCTGATGGATGGAGGGACTGCGGACGGGAGGAGCCGCCACGGTTGTCATCTGGCCCTGCAGTATAGCGCCCGAGGAAAGTCGATCTGGCGGCCACGGGCCCGGCCCTCAGCCGCCCTGCTCCAACTCCCGGATCCGCTCCCGCAGCGCCGGGCCCAGCTCGGGATCCTGCCACACGATGGCGGCGTTGGTGGCCAGCCAGCTGTCCAGGGTACCGACATCCAGGAGCCGGCCGACGAACTCCACGCCCACGACCCGGCCGGCCCTTGCCACCGCACCGATGGCGTCGGTGAGCTGGATCTCCCCGCCGGCGCCCGGGGTGACCGACCCCAGCGCCTCGAACACCTCCGCGGTCAGGACGTAGCGGCCCATGATCGCCAGGTCGCTGGGGGCCTCCTCCGGGGTGGGCTTTTCCACGACGTCGGTCACGGTGAACACCGGCCCCTCCCCGGTCACCGCCGCCACCCCGTAGCGGGAGATGGTTTCTTGCGGGCAGCGGCGGAGGGCCAGCACCGTGCACCCCTCCCAGGTGTGCGCCTCCACCAGCTGCGCCAGAAGGGGCGGGCTGCCGTCGAAGAGGTCGTCGGGGAGCAGCACAGCGGCCGCCGCCTCGCCCTCCAGCCGGTCCCGGGCGCAGAGCACCGCATGGCCGAGGCCCAGCGGCTCCGCCTGCTCCACGAACTCCAGATCACAGAGCTCGGTGATCGCCCGGACTCGGCGGGCGAGCTCCGGGCTGCCGCGCCGCTCGAGAATCTCCTCCAGCACTGGGTCCGGGGCGAAGTGGGCCCGGATCAGGTCCTTCCCCGGGGCGGTGACCACCACGGCACGCCTGATCCCCGAGGCCACCGCCTCCTCCAGGCCCCACTGGATCGCCGGCCGGTCACCGACCGGCACCATCTCCTTGGGGAGCGCCTTGGTGGCCGGCAGGAAACGGGTGCCAAGCCCCCCCGCCGGCACCACCAATGTGCTCACCGTGGTCACACGGTGGGATTCTACGGTCCCGCCTGCGGAGTCCGGCCCCCCCTCGAAGCGGGCGGCGGCGGTCAAACCCCGGGCCGCGCCTCCCGCTGCCGCAGCAGGGCCACCCCCAGCACCACCCCGGCGGCCACCCCGCCCAGGCCCAGCCACGCCGGAGCGGGCAGCTGGCGCGCCACCCTCGCCAGCTCGACCAGCGGCTCGCTGGCTGCCGCCCTCGCCTCGGACTCGGCCAGCGCCCGGCGGTACAGGCGGCTGCGCGTCGCCTCACCAAGGGGCCGGGGCGCCAGGGCGTCCACCAACAGCACGGCGGTGCGGGCCACGGCCCTGGCCTCCGGGTCGGGCGAGGACGGCCCGCCGTCCAGCCACTGGGCCAGCTCGCTGGCGAGGCGCTTCTCCTCTCGGTTGGCCATGGTCAGACCTCCTGGTCGTCACCCCGCTCGGCGACTTCGAGCGGAGGACGGAAGTGGGAATCGAAGTCAGGGCCGAGCCGGCGCTCCAGGCCCTGCATGGCTCGGAAGATCAACAGCTTCACCGCCCCCTCGCTCTTGCGCATCACCTGAGCCACCTCGGCGTTGCGCAGACCGGAGCCGAAGCGCAGGGTGATCGCCTGACGCTGCGCCCGGGGCAGCTGGCGTACCGCGGCCTGGATCTTGGCCGCCTGATCGGAGCGCAGAGCGGCATCCTCGGGGCCCTCACCGGGATCCGCCAGCCCCTCGGGCAGCTCGATCCAGCCCGGTCGGCGGTGGTCGCGCATGATCTGGTTGGAGGCCACCCGATAGAGCCAGGCCGAGTAGGGCACGCCGCGCCATTCAAACTTGCCGATCTCGGAGTAAGCGCGCATGAAGGTGGTGGCGGTCACGTCCTCGGCGCGCTCCCAGCTGCCGGTCTGGTGGTAGACGTAGGCGTGGATGGCGTCGACATAACGGTCGTACAGCCGCGCGAAGGCCGCCGGATCCTCCTTGGCCGACTCGACAAGCAGGCGCTCCTCCTCCAGGTCCGGTCCGCTCCGCCCGGCCCGGGCAGGAGCGGAACGCTTCATGGACTTGAATTCGGGGGCCGCGGCCACGGTTACGGCCGCCGCGCCGCCGCCCCCGCTCCCGCCAACCCCAGCTCCTCTCCCGCGTCGGCAAAAGCCCGCAGGGCCAGGTCGAGCTGCGCCCTCGTGTGGGAGGCGGTGACGATGGTCCGGACCCGTCCCTGGTCCCGCGCCACGGTGGGGAAGACGATGCCCTGGGCGAAGACCCCGCGCCGACGCAGGGCGTCGGAGAGGCCCATGGCCGCGGCGGCCTCGCCGACGATCACCGGGGTGATGGGGGTCTCGCTCTGGCCACAGTCGAACCCCAGCTCCTCGAGGCCGGCCTTGAAGTACTTGGTGTTCGCCCAGAGCCGGCTCTGCAGATCCGGCTCCGACTGCATGACCTCCAGCGCCGCCAGGCAGGCCGCCACCACCGCCGGCGGGTGGGAGGTGGAGAAGAGGAACGGCCGGCCGAGGTGGATCAGGGTGTCCCGCAGCTCTTGGGATCCCGCGGCGTAGCCGCCGAGCACCCCCACCGCCTTGCTGAGCGTGCCGACCTGGATGGCTACCCGGCCCTCGAGGCGGAAGTGGCTCACCGACCCGCGACCGCCCTCCCCCAGCACCCCCGAGCCGTGGGCGTCGTCGACCATGACCGCCGCCCCGGCGGCCTCGGCCCGCTCCACGATCTGCGGCAGGGGGGCGATGTCGCCGTCCATGCTGAAGACCCCGTCGGTGACCACCAGCACCCGCCGCCGGCCGTCGCGCCGGGCCTCCTCCAGCCGTTGCTCCAGCCCGCCCATGTCCTTGTGAGGGAAGAGATAGCGGTGGGCCTTGGTGAGCCGGATCCCGTCGATGATGCTGGCGTGGTTGAGCTCATCGCTCACCACCGCGTCGGGCTCTCCCAGCACGCCACCCAGCACCGCGAGGTTGGCGGCGTACCCGCTCTGCAGGGTGAGCGCCGCCGGGGTGCGCTTGAAGGCGGCCAGCTTGGACTCCAGCTCCTCATGGATGGACTGGGTGCCGGCGATGGTGCGCACCGCTCCCGAGCCGGCGCCCCACTTTCGGGCGGCCTCGCACGACGCCTCGATCAGTCGGGGGTGGGTGTTCAGTCCCAGGTAGTTGTTGGACGAGAGGTTGATCAGCCGCTGCCCGCCAATGACCACCTCGGAGTCCTGCGGGCCTTCCAGGACCGCCAGCGCCCGGAACCGGCCCTCCCGGCGCAGCTGCTCCAGCTCGTCAGCCAGGCTCTGGTTCAGATCGTTCATGGCCATGTTCCCTCCGGAGGATAGAGCACCACCTTGCCGACCGCTCCGGTGCGGGCCAGCTCCGCGGCCCGCTTGAAGTCGGCGATCGATACCCGGTCGGTGATGATCGGCCGCACGTCGACACGCCCCGAGCTGAGGTATTCGGAGGTCTTGTCCCAGGTCTGGAACTGGCGTCTGCCGGTCACCCCGTACAGGGTCACCCCCCGCATCACGACCTCGCTCGAGAGGTCCAGGGTGGTAGTGGAGTCTCCGAGGCCCAGGAGGCTGATCCAGCCGCCGGGCGCCACCACATCGATCGCGGCCCGGATGAGGCTGGGGTGCCCGGACATCTCCAGGACCGCCCCGACCTCACCACCGCACGCCTGGCGCAGGGTGGAGAGGAGGTCCGTGGAGCGGGAGGTGTCCACCACCACGTCCGCCCCCATCCGCTCGGCGATCTCCAGCCGCGGGGCGACCCGGTCGACGGCCACCACCCGGCTGGCGCCCTCGGCTCTGGCGATGCCCACCGCCGCCAGCCCGATCGGGCCGCAGCCGGTCACCAGCACCACCCGGTCGGCGAGCTCCCCCTGGGAGGCGGCGTGGACCGCGTTGCCCATCGGCTCCTGGAAGGCGACCACCGCCGGGTCCAGGTGCGCCGGGGCGGGCCGGCAGTTCCGGGCGGGCACGACCGCCCGCTCGGCGAAGACCCCGTCGATGTCGACGCCAAGGATCCTCGTCTGCTGGCAGACGTGGAAGTCGCCCCGGAGGCACTGGGGACAGACGCCGCAGACCACGTGGCTCTCCACCCCCACCAGCTCCCCCACCCGGGGGCTCAGCACCCCTTCCGCTACCGCCAGGACCCGGCCGGCCATCTCGTGGCCGATGATCCGTGGGGGCCGCACGCGCGCCGCGGCCCAGGGGTTCCAGTCCAGGATGTGGAGATCGGTGCCGCAGATCCCGTTGGCGACCACCTCGAGCAGGACATCCCCGGAGCCCAGGACCGGTTCCTCCACCGTGGCCAGCTCCGCCCCCGGCCCGGGCCTCCTCTTGACGATCGCTCGCACCCTCGCCCCTCCACCAGCACTGCCCGGCATCGACCCGGCGTCGCAAATGATGGCGCGCGAAGGGTGCCCCGCGTCGCGGCGCTCTGGGAGAATGAGGGCCCACCCCAACCGCCCGGAGCCGCCTCCCATCGGATATCGTGGCCGCTGGGGATTCCCCTCGCGGCCGACGGTTGAGGAGGAGGGCGATGATGGTGCGAGCCTACATCTTGATGACTCTGGAGCCCGGCAAGGCCATGGATGTGGTCCAGCGCTTGCGCCGGGAAGCCGGCGTCCTGCAGGTGGATGCCATCACGGGGGAGTACGACGCCATCGCCCAGATCCAGGCCGACGACGTCAAGGGCATCGGCAGCCTCATCGTCGACCGGATCCAGAGCTTCAGCGGGGTGGTCCGCACCATCACCTGCCTCGCGGTGGAGTGAGCTCCGGGAGGGCCGAGCCCGGCTTCCGCTCCGGAACACTGGGGTCGATGATCGTCAGCCTCGGGAAGTGGGCGCGGTAGAAGCCGCGATCCCGGGTCAGCAGCCGGTCGGCCACCGCCTGGGCGTGGGCGGCGATTAGGAAGTCAGCCAGGATCCTGCCCCGCCCACCCCCTTGGATGCGGTACTGGCGTTGGACCCGGGCCGCCTCCAGCGCCGCCCCCGGCGGGCTGGGAACGTGCCGGACGCCGAGCCATGCCAACTCCCTGGCTGCCGCCGTGGGGTCGCTGTAGAACTGGGCCAGCTCCCCCACCACGGCATCGCAGGCCACCACCTCACCCTCGCCAAGGCACCGGCCCAGAGCCAGGGCCGAGGCCCGTCCCTGTCCCGGGTCGCCCCGGAGAACATCGATCAGGACGTTGGTGTCGACGGCGGTGATCACGTCTTGGCCCCCTCCCGGCGGATGGCGGCGATCAGCTCGTCGGTGTCCCCCTCCACCTGAAGGGAGCCGAAGCGAGCCCAGACCGCCTCCGGCCCGCCACTTGGGGTTCCCTTTGGCACCCGCCCCGCCGGAGGACGCCGGGACTGCCCGGCGTCACCGAGCTGCCCCCTGCCCCGTCCAACCACTCGACGCCCTCCCTAAAACGAAGGTCCGGCTGGACCGCTCCCTGCGAAAGGTCCGGCGCGGCCGCCCCGCGGGGCCGTCAGCTGAGGTAGGGGGCTGCCTTGTGGCCCTGCTGCGCGGCGTCCATCACCACCTCACTCATGGTGGGATGGGCGTGGATCACCGAGCCCAGCTCGGCCATGGTGAAGCCGTCGCTGAGGGCCACCGCCACCTCGTGGATCAACTCCACCGCGTGGGCGCCCATGATGGTCGCCCCCAGCAACCGGTCGCTGCCGGCATCCGCCACCAGCTGGACGTAGCCATCGGCGTCGCCCTCGGCGAGCGCCTTGGCCTCGCCGATGAAGCGGGCCTGGCCGAACTTCACCTCGTGGCCCGCCTCCCGCGCCTGGTCGGCGTGCAAGCCGACGGTGGCGATCTCCGGCTGGGTGAAGATGCAGTTGGGCACCACAGTGCGGTCCATGGGCCGGGCCAGGGCGGGCCGAAGGGCGTTCTCTATCGCCCGCCCGGCTTCAGCGGAGGCCAGGTGGGCCAGCTGGAGCCCCCCGACGCAGTCGCCGGCGGCCCAGACCCGCGGGTTGGCGGTTCGCAGGTATTGGTCCACCTCGATGTGGCCCCTCGGGTCCACCTTCACCCCGGCCTCCTCCAGACCGATGTCCCTGGTCTGAGGCGCTCGGCCCACCGCGACCAGAAGGAGGTCGGCTTCCACCTCCGCCCCGTCGCTGAGCCGGGCCCGGACCCCGTCGGCCCGGTACGACAGCTCTTCAGCGCGGCACTCCAGATGCACCTCGACCCCGCGTGCCTGGAGCAGGCGCTGGAAGGCCTGGGCCGTGCGGGCGTCCACCCCGGACAATAGCTGGGGGAGCACCTCCACCACCGTGACCCGGGTCCCCAGGGGCGCGAAGAGGCTGGCGAACTCGCAGCCGATGACCCCTCCACCGACGATCAGAAGCCGCTCGGGGATGCGGTCGAGAGTCCACACCCCGTCCGACGTGATGACGTGAGGCTGGCTCATGTCGATGTCGGGCAGGCCCGAGGGCTCGGTCCCGACGCACACGACCAGCTGCTCGTAGGGGAAGCGCTGCCCGCCCTCCACCACCACCGAGTCCCCGTCCAGATGGCCCTCGGCGGGCACGACGTTGACCGCGTGGCGTTTGCAGGCGGACTCGATCCCTCCCCGGATCCGGGTGACGATCTCGTCCTTGCGGCTCTGCATCTTGGGGAAGTCGAACTCCAGGCCGCTCACCCGCAGACCGAACTCGTCGGCCTGGCGGATCTTGGCGGCGAGCGCGGAGATCGCCAGCAGGGCCTTGCTCGGAATACAGCCCCGGTTGGTGCACGTGCCGCCCAGCTCCCTGCGCTCCAGCAGGGTGACCTGAGCACCGATCTGCGCCGCCCGGAGCGCCGCCACCGCCCCGGCGGGGCCGCCCCCCAGCACCACGACCCGGTCGGCCATCAGCTCTCCTCCCCGTCTGCCTGGGCCGGCAACGCCATCCGCAGGATCCGCTCCTGCTCCTGCAGGTGGGCACTCAGCGACCCCTCGGAGGGCGAGGCCTGGGCGCGGCGCCCCACGAACCCCAGCTCGATTCCCCGGGGCAGGAGTGGCTGTAAGCGTGGGGCGACGTACGCGAAGGCGCCCATGTTGCGGGGCTCCTCCTGCACGAAGGTGACGGACTGGAGGTCCGGGCAGCATTCCAGCGCCCGCGCCATCGCCTCCTCGGGGAAGGGGTACAGGAGCTCCAGGCGGATCACCGCGACGGCGGACAGGGCCTCCCTCTGCATCCGGGCCTCCAGCTCGTGCGCCACCTTTCCGCTGGCGATCAGAACCCGCCGCACCCCCTGGCCACCGGGCCGAACCGCCAGGACCGGTTGGAAGCCGCCCGCAGCCATCTCCACCGCGGGTGAGGCGTAGGAGGGCAGGCGCAGCCCGCTCTTGGGGGTGAACACCACCAGAGGACGGCGCTCCTCCGTCAGCGCCTGCAACCTGAGGAGGTGGAAGTACTGGGATGCGGTCGAGGGGGAGGCAAGGCGCATGTTGCCTTCGGCGGCCAGCTCGAGAAAGCGTTCGACGCGGGCGCTGGAGTGCTCGGGGCCGCTGCCCTCGTAGCCATGCGGGAGCAGCAGGGTGAGGCGGCACTCCTGGTCCCACTTGGCCTGGCCGGCAGCGATGAACTGGTCCACCACCACCTGGGCATTGTTGAAGAAGTCCCCGTACTGCGCCTCCCAGATCACCAATGACTGTGGCTTGGTGACGGCGAACCCGTACTCGAAGGCCATCGCCGCGGTCTCCGAGAGCGGGCTGTTGTGCACCTCAAAGGTCGCCCCGGCGTCGTCGAGGTGCTGGATCGGGGCCCAGCCGTCTCCGGTGTCCGAATCGTGGAGGACTAGGTGGCGCTGGCTGAAGGTCCCGCGCTCCGTGTCCTGGCCGGTGAGCCTGATCGCCACGCCCTCGGTGACCAGGGCGGCGAACGCCAGCGCCTCAGCCTGGGCCCAGGGGACCCGTCCGTCCGGGGAGAGGGCGCCGGCCCGCTGCGAGAACGCGCGGGCCAGCTTGGGGTTCATCCGGAAGGCGGCGGGAAGGCGGACCAGCTGAGCGTCGAGCTCCACGAGCCGCTCCAGAGGGAGGGCGGTCGCAACCTCGGGCAGGCCCGTCGGCTCCGCCATGGTGCCGGTGGACTGGGCGGCTATCGCCAGCTGCGAGGCGGCCTGGAGAACCCGACGGTGAGCGTCGGCCATCTCCTGGTACCGCAGGGTCTGCTCCGCCGACAGCTGCTCCTCGCTGAGCACGCCGGCGCGCACCAGCTCCGACCCGTACACCTGGACCGGAGTGGGATGGCTGCGGATCTTGGACATCATCTCGGGCTGGGTGTAGGCGGGCTCGTCCCCCTCGTTGTGCCCCCAGCGCCGGTAGCCGATGAGGTCGATGAGGACATCACGCTCGAAGGTGGCCCGGTAGGAGACCGCCAGCCGCACCGCGTCCAGGCAGGCTTCTACGTCGTCCGCGTTGACATGGATGATCGGGATGTCGTAGCCCTTGGCCACGTCGCTGGCGTAGCGGGTGGAGCGGCCGTCGGCCGGCTCGGTGGTGAAGCCGATCTGGTTGTTGGCGATGATGTGCAGGGTCCCGCCCACCCGGTAGCCCTCCAGGCTCTGCAGGTTCAGGGTCTCCGTGACCACCCCCTGGCCGGTGAAGGCGGCGTCGCCGTGAATCAGGATCGGAATGGCCCGCCGGGTGTCCTGCACGATCTCCGGGGCGCGGTCGGTGGTCTGGCGGGCTCGGGTCCGGCCCTCGACCACGGCGTCCACCACCTCGAGGTGGCTGGGGTTGTGGGTCAGGACCACCCCGACGGGGATCCCGGCGGCGGTCCGATATTCGCCGGCGGCCCCGTAGTGGTACTTGACGTCGCCGGACGAGGCTCCCCCGAGGTACGAGCCGCTCTCGAACTCGGCGATCACATCCTCGAGCGACCGACCCACTATCCGGGCGGTCACGTTGAGCCGCCCCCGGTGGGCCATGCCCAGCACCACCTCTCGGGTGCCCTCGTCGGCGAGCAGGTCGATGGCCTGCTCCAGCATCGGGACCAGCGCATCGATCCCCTCGATCGAGAAGGTGTGTTGGCCAAGGTAGGTCTTGCGCAGGAAGCGCTCAAAGGCGTCGACCTCAGCCAGGCGCACAAAGAGCGCGCGGCGGCGCTCCGGCGAGAGCGGATGCCGGTGCGCCCCCGACTCGATCTGCCGCCGCAGCCAGGCGCGCTCCTCATGGCTCGAGATGTGCTCGATCTCGTAGGCGATGGTCCCGCAGTAGGTACGCCGCATCTGGGGCAGCGCCTCCGCCAGGTTGGACCCGGGAACCGCGACCCGCAGGACCTCGGCGGGAATCTCGGCCATCATGCCCTGGGTCAGGCCGACGCTGGCCGGCTCCAGGGCGGGGTCGCCCGGGGGGTCGCTGCCCAGCGGGTCGAGGTGAGCCGCCAGGTGCCCGTGGGTGCGGTACGCCTGGACCAGGGACATCCCGGCAGCCACGGCCTTCATCAGCTCCTGGCTGGGAGTGGCTGCCTTGGTCTGCACGGCGGCTATGGCGGCGCGCGGGCCGGCCTCGGGCAGCGCCGGCAGGGTGAGCCCCAGCTCGGTGAAGAGCCTCAGGTAGAAGTCGTCATCGCCCGCGAGCAGCCCCTCGACGCGCCGCAGCAGGAGGCCAGACTCCAACCCCTGGACCAATCGGTGATCGTAGGTGCTGGTCACCGTCATCACCGGCTGCAACCCCAACGCCGACGCGGCCTCCTCCGACAGAGACGACAGCCCGGGCGGGGTGCCGATCGCCCCAAGGGCGATGATCGCCGCCTGTCCGACCATCAACCTGGGTACCGATGCCACCGTCCCGACCCCACCGGGGTTGGTGAGGGTGATGGTGGCACCCTCCAGGTCGTCGACCGACAGGCCCCCGCTTCTCGTCTTGTCCACCAGCTCCTCGTAGCGGGCGCGGAACTGCGGGAACTCCAGCTGATCGGCGCGCCGGATCACCGGCACGAGGAGGAACCGCGAGCCGTCCCGGCGCTCGACATCCACCGCCAAGCCCAGGTTGACCGCGTCTCGGACCACCTTGGCAGGGTGGCCGTCCAGCATTCCGAAGGCGGTGGAGAACGGCGGCAGTTCCGCGGCCGCGCGAACCAGGGCATACGCGATCAGATGGGTGTACGAGCAGCGCTGGTCGGATCGGCCCGCCTCGCGCAGCAGCTCGTTGAGCTGGTGGCGCCGTTGCACCAGAATCGGAACCTCGAAGGTTCGGAAGCTGGTGGCGGTGGGCACCTGCAGGCTCTCCTGCATGGCTTGGACCAGCACCGCGGCAGACCCCTTTATCGGAACCAGCTCCTCAGCCGCCGCACCGTGAGTCACCGCCCTCCGGACGTCGTCCCGGCGGACCACCCCTCCCGGCCCAGTGGCTCGGACCCGCCCCAAGTCGACGCCCTCAAGCGCGGCGGCGCGCCGGGCCAGCGGTGTCGCATCGTGGTCGCGGGACCCGGCGGGGACCCGGACCGGCGGCGCCGCTAGAGCCGAGGACGCCCCAGGGGCCGATTCGGATCGGGCCGCCGGTGCCCCGGGCGCTGAGGGGACCACCCGGGCCAGCGAGGTTCCGACCGCCACTGTCTCCCCCTCGGGAACCAGGATCGCCTCCAGAATGCCGCTGACCGGCGAGGGAACCTCGGCGTCGACCTTGTCGGTCTGGATCTCCACCAAGGTCTCGCCTTGCGCGACCCGCTCGCCGACCTGCCGGTGCCAGCTCCCCACGACTCCCTCGGTGACGGACTCGCCCAGGGCGGGGAGCGGCACCTCCACGGCCTCGAGCGCCTCTGGAGGAGGTTCGGACTCGCCGGGTCCGGTGGGGGCCGGCACCGCCGGAGCCGACGTCGCGCCATCCAGTTCCAGCTCCGCCAACGGGGAGCCGACCGGGACCACCTCACCCTCTTGGGCCAGGATCTTGCGTACCACCCCGGCCTCCGGCGCAGGCACCTCGGCGTCAATCTTGTCGGTTTGGATCTCCACCAGGGTCTCGCCCTGGGCCACGAGGTCGCCGACGCGCTTGCGCCAGGTCCCAACCACCCCCTCTGTGACCGACTCTCCCATCTGCGGCAGGGTCACCTCAAGGGTCCGGATTGGCACGCTTCCTCCGAGGGTCACTGGCGCTGGCACCGTGGGGAGATCGCAGTGGCGGTCTCACCCGATCGCAACTAGGATAGTACCCGCAGGGCGTCATGGCGACGCAGGGGCTTGACTCCTGGACAACGAAGGCCCAAGATATTGCGCCTAGGCTGGGTTCAGACCCCAACATATGGTTTCCCGGCCGCCTCGTCCATCCAGAACGTCCTGCCAGGAGGGATCCCCATGGACCGACCCGCCTCCGACCCCGAGCCCACCGTCGCCGGCACCCCCGGAGGATCCTCCGGCGCGGCCCGGAAGGGCTCGACGGCGGAATCGGCCACCCGCGCCGGGCTGCGGGTGCAGCGCCACTTCACCACCGCGGGCGTGCATCCCTTCGACGCTATCCCCTGGGAGCGGCGGACCGCCAGCATCACCAATGAGAAGGGCGAGGTGATCTTCAGCCAGGAGGACGTCGAGGTCCCCCAGGCGTGGTCCCAGCTGGCCACCAACGTGGTGGTGTCCAAGTACTTCCGGGGCCTGGCGGGAACCCCCCAGCGCGAGAGCAGCGTGCGTCAGCTGATCTCCCGGGTGGCCGACACCATCCGGGACTGGGGCCGGGTCGGACAGTACTTCGCCAGCGACGAGGATCTCGACATCTTCCACGCCGAGCTGTCCGCCATCCTGGTCAACCAAGTGGCGGCGTTCAACAGCCCGGTGTGGTTTAACCTGGGTGCGGAGCCCAACCCTCAGATCAGCGCCTGCTTCATCAACTCCGTCGACGACACCATGGACTCCATCCTCACGCTGGCCAAGACCGAGGGGATGCTCTTCAAGTGGGGATCTGGGACCGGCACCAACCTCTCGCCGATTCGGTCCTCGGTGGAGCACCTGGCTTCCGGCGGCACCGCCAGCGGGCCGGTGTCCTTCATGAAGGGCTTCGACGCGTTTGCCGGGGTGATCAAGTCCGGGGGCACGACCCGCCGGGCGGCCAAGATGGTGATCCTCAACGCCGACCACCCCGACATCTTGGAGTTCATCAACTGCAAGGTCCGTGAGGAGCGCAAGGCCTGGTCCCTCATCGAAGCCGGGTATGACGGCTCCTTCACCGGGGAGGCGTACGGGTCGGTCTTCTTCCAGAACTCCAACAACTCGGTCCGGGTCACCGACGAGTTCATGCGGGCCGTCCTCGAGGACAAGGAGTGGCGCACGTACGCCGTGACCGACCGCAATCGAGTCATCAGCACGCACCGAGCCCGGGACCTCATGCGTCAGATCACCGAGGCCGCCTGGGCCTGCGGCGACCCGGGGCTCCAGTTCGACACCACCATCAATGAGTGGCACACCTGCCCCAACTCCGGGCGGATCAACGCCAGCAACCCCTGCTCCGAGTACCTCTTCCTGGACGACTCCTCCTGCAATCTCTCCAGCATCAACCTGATGCGCTTCATGGACGGCGCCGGCGCCTTCGACCTGGAGGGCTACCGCCACACCATCCAGATCATGTTCACCGCCATGGAGATCCTGGTCGGGTTCGCCGCCTATCCCACCGAGAAGATCACTGTCAACAGCCACAAGTTCCGGCCCCTGGGCCTGGGCTACGCCAACCTGGGCGCGCTGCTGATGTCGCTCGGCTATCCCTACGACAGCCCCCAGGCCCGCAACTACGCTGGGGCACTCACAGCGATCATGACCGGCGAGGCCTACGCCCAGTCGGCCCGGATCGCCAAGGAGGTGGGCCCCTTTGAGGGCTTCGAGGCCAACCGCCAGCCGATGCTGCGGGTGATGGAGAAGCATCGCGCCGCCGCCTACAAGCTCGGTCCGGAGCACGTACCCCAGGAGCTGCTGGCCGCCGGTCGCAAGGCCTGGGACGACGCCCATGAACTGGGAGCGGTGCACGGCTACCGCAACTCCCAAGCCACGGTCCTCGCCCCCACCGGGACGATCTCCTTCATGCTCGACTGCGACACCACGGGCGTGGAGCCGGACATCGCCCTGGTGAAGTACAAGAAGCTGGTGGGTGGTGGCCTTCTCAAGATGGTGAACGGCACGGTGCCATCGGCCCTGCACCACCTCGGGTACGGGGAGGAGGCGGTCTCAGACATCCTGGCCTACGTCGATGGCCACGACACTATCGAAGGCGCGCCGCACCTCCGGGACGAGGACCTCGCGGTCTTTGACTGCGCCTTCTCCCCGGCCAACGGCCAGCGCTCGATCAGCTGGCAGGGACACGTGCGGATGGTGGCCGCGGTCCAGCCGTTCATCTCCGGGGCCATCAGCAAGACCGTCAACCTGCCCCAGGACGCCAGCCCTGACGATGTGGAGCAGGCCTACGTAGACGCGTGGAAGCTGGGGATGAAGGCGATCGCCATCTACCGGGACGGCAGCAAGCGCAGCCAGCCGCTCTCCACCTCCGAGCGCCAGGCGACCTACACCGGGCAGGAGGTGATCGAGGCTCGACCGGCCCGTCACCGGCTGCCGTCCGAGCGGGCGGCGATCACCCACAAGTTCGAGATCCAGGGCCATGAGGGCTACCTCACTGTGGGCCTGTACGAGGATGGCCAGCCCGGAGAAATCTTCCTCAAGATGGCCAAGGAGGGCAGCACCCTCAGCGGCATGATGGACTCTTTCGCCACGGCGGTCTCCGTCGCCCTGCAGTACGGGGTGCCCCTGCGTCTCTTCTGCGCCAAGTTCGCGCACAGCCGCTTCGAGCCAGCGGGCTACACCACCAACCCCGAGATTCCGATCGCCAAGTCGATCGTGGACTACATCTTCCGGTGGCTCGCCGCCCGATTCCTGTCTGCCGAGGATCGGCAGGCTCTAGGGATCATCAGCCGGGAGGCGCCGGCCGACGGTGCGGTGGACGTTTCGGCGGGCGAAGGCGCCGGGGGGCAGGCCACAACCGCTGCGCCACCCCAAGCGTCAGCCAAGCAATTAGCTGCCGAGCTCACATTCCGCAACCAGGAGGATGCCCCATCCTGCTCCGACTGCGGGGCCCTCATGGTGCGCAACGGCGCCTGCTACAAGTGCATGAACTGCGGCAGCACTTCTGGCTGCTCCTAGCAGGGAGCCTTTGGCGAATTTCCGCCTAAACATTGGCGACTTTCGCGGAGCAGACGCCCGGAGAGCAATCTCCGGGCGTTTTGCTGTCCAGGGGCCGCATTTCCCGAGCTCGAATACGGTCGAACGCGCCTTCAGCGGACCCCGAATACGAGTTCAGTTCTCACGGGGACGTGCGGAATCCTCGGAGGGCTGGACGGGACTCGCGGAGGGGGCTCTGGGTCAGGCGGCCAGAGCCACCTGGCCTCGATGGCGCGGCACCTTGGGCGGATGAGCCGCCGCCTCGCGATCCAGGTGGCGCAGGTGGAGGTTGACCGCCACCCAGCCGACAATCGAAAGCAGGGCAACGTTGATCGCGCCTCGCAACTGGAAGTGCTCCTTCGTCATGCCGATGACGTTCTGGCTCTTGAACAGGTTGTAGCTCCGCTCCACCCCCGAGCGTCGGGCGTACTCCTGGCGCCACGCCTTGGTTCCCCAGGTCGGGCGCTGGTAGCCCATGGGTGCGTACTCGGCCCTGAAGGTGCCCGTCTTGAGGCAGCAGGCCTCGTCGTAGCCGTGGTTGCCGTCGCAGACCGCCAGCTTGGGGTCGCGCCCCCGCATCGACCCTGGAACCTTGGGGCAGCCCATCTTGCGGCCGCGGAACAGCGGCGAGCTCACCCGCGCCTTGGTGGGGGTCGGCTGCCCGTGTGCCACCAGAGCGTATTGCTCACGCTCCTCGACATCCCGGCAGTACTGCTGCCACCTCTTCATGCCCTCTGGCGTGTTCTTTTCTCCCACCCCCGGGGCGACCAGGTTCCAGAGGCGCGGAGGCAACGACGGCAGGTAGGGCCAGCCCTGCAGGACGGGGCAGCCTCGCCAGTCGGGGTCCCGCTTGGCTTGATCCTCCTTCAAGTCGAAGACCGGAAATAGATCTCGCTCTCGAATACCGTCCAGCCACCTCCGCCCACCGGAAAACCCCCGGTCGGCGATGACTGCCTTCGGCCTATCGCCAGCTGCCAGCAGCCGGTCGACCAACTTCAGAGCCACGGGCCAGTCGTTGTGGTTGGCAGGACGCGTGTAGGCGCCGTAGACATACTCGCGGCCACCTTGAGTCAGGACTGCACTGGTGTTCCAGTAGCCGAGCCACGACTCGTACCGGGCCTGGGCGTTCTGTAGGGGGGACTGCTCCTGGGGGGCCACCCCGTCGTCGAACGAACTCACGCCCTTCTTCATCTTCCGCCACCTGGCTTGTCGATCGGAGGCAAACTTGCCAGCCTGGATCGACTTCTGGCTCACCGGACGACACGCCGCCGGAATCTTGGTGGTGTCCATGGAGATGGTCGAGTCCGGCGGCATGGGCGGAGCGCTGCTGTGGACCAAGCGGAATCCCAGCTCATCGATGGAATCCTCCACATTGGTGCTGCCCAGGAGCTCACGCAGGGCGACGGTTTTGGCATCGTCTTCTCCCCGAGAGGCGCCCAGGGCCCTGGCCAAGGCAGCTTTGGTCCGGTACAGCTGCCACACGGACGGTGCCGTGGAGGCAGATCGGCGCCGGGGTGAGGGACCCACAGGTTCTCCAAAGAGCTGGACCAGCTGGCTCGGAGTGGACTCGCGGCTCAGCGTTCGAGCCAGGCAAGTAATTGTCTTCCCCCTCTGCGTGAGTGCTTGATGCGCGAGCCCGCCGAACAGGACGCGCACCGGGACCAGGCCCCGCCCCCGCCGGGGCTGAATGGCTTCGTCCAGCGACTCGAAGAGCGCGGCGTTCGGATCGAGGAAGTTTTCGACAATGTCTTGCAGGACTACCCGATCCATCAGGCGACGCCCCCCAGGAGGCGCGCCCTGCGGACCGGATCCGCGGGGGACTTGGGACAGGGTGTCTGCCCCTCGTCGACCGAGTGCATGGACTTCAGACCGGCAGCCTGGAGGAAGACACGTAATTGGTCCCACCCCTCGATCTGCTCTCGAATCCACGCCCTGCGCAGCCGGCTCGGCGTGACCCGCAGCCTTGGATACTGGCCCTGCATGCGGCGGATGAGCATGTCGGTCAGCTGCGACGTCTGGCCCACGGCCACCGGCGGTGGGTACTGGGCGATGAGGGCGTTGTCCCCTGCCCTCGAAGCCAGTGCCTCCAGGTCGGCGGCGAACCTCGCCAGCACAGGGACCTCGCGGGACGCTTTAGGATTGGTCACTCGCACCCAAAGGCCCGCGCCGGGACGGCGGAACACGTCGGGGCCTGCGACATAGCGGCAGTCCACGCTGTCCAGCCCCGCCCCGCGACACAGCAGCAGCATCGCCCGGACGCGATCGCAGGTGTCGTTGTTACGGAAGGTCTCCGCAGCGTTGAGGGCGATCTGGAACTCGCGATCCCCGGTCGGCTCCAGCCCCCCCGACGGGGAGATCCGCTTGCTTGGGGGAAACAGCTTGGGGAAACCAGTCCTGAAGCTACCGAGCTGCGACTTGTACGAGATCTGTGACTTGTAAGTGACGTGGCCCTCCGACAGCAGCGCCGACCGCTCAACCTGGATCTCGTCCAAGGCGAAGTCCGGGTTCAGTCGGTCGGGATGCTCACTGGCCAGCCAGTAGACATGACGGGCCAGGGTGCACCTCCTGCCATCGAGGAGACGCTTGGAGTCGCTGGTCCGCCGCGGATCAGCGGCCAAGATCTCGACGAACAGGGGCAGCGCCAGCTCCCACTGCGCATCGTCAGTGGCCAGCTTGGGACGGTACGATCGCTCCGCCACCGCCCGGTAGGGGTTGCCGTCAGGCAATGCCATCAGCGCCGCCACAGCCCCAATCGGGAGGCCGCTGGCTACGCCAGGCAACTACCCCCTGTCTGGTGGCTGGTTCCACCGCCATCGACGTCCCCCACCATCTGCAGGTGGAGTCGGACCACTTTCGGTGAGGTGGCCGGGACCCGGCATTCAGTGGGCGTCGACATGGCCTACCCAGACTGCCATACCTCAAGCTTCGCGTCAAACGCCTCCAGCGGCCCCCGGGTGGGTCAATGGGCAGCGGTATACGTGCGCGCGTGATACCGGGACCCCTTGTAACAATTTCGTCAGGTCGGACCACTGGGGTGCCGCACATCTCAGGGCCCACCGCGACGGCCCAAGGAGGTGACCGCCCGCCCGGCCGCTGGATTGGGAACGCCTCTCCCCGGTTGCCGCTGGAATCCGGTCCCCGCCGGGCCACCAGGCCAAGCCCGGAAGCCAATCGACTGGCGCTCGGCCTCGATAGGGACCCACGCGCGGGCCTGGCGGGCGTCCACCACCACCGCCTGCCCGGTCTGCATGTGCGCCGTGAGCCCCCGGCTCACCACCCGGCGTAGCCTGCGCTCCAGCTCCCGGCAGCCGTCGGCCCCAGGCGGGCCGAAGACCAGCTCCTCCAGGGCGCTGTCCCGGACCACCACCCCATCTCTCAGGCCCAGCTCGGAAGCGAGCCTCGGCAGCAACCATGTGCGCCCGATCTGCAACAGCTCCTCCGGCGTGTAGCGGCGCAGCTCGACCCGCTCCAGCCGGTCCCGCAGCGGAGCGGCTATCGCCTCCCAGTCGTTGGCGGTGGCGATGAACAGCGCTCCGGAGAGGTCGACCCTCAGCCCGTCCAGGAACCGGTCCTCGAACCCCGAGTTCTGCCCCGGGTCCAGCAGCGCCAGCAGCACCGGGAGCGGCGAGCGGAAGGGGTCGCGCCGCACCTTGTCGATCTCGTCCAGCAGGAACGCCACCTGGCTCGGGTGCAGCCGGGCCTCCCGCAGCCGCCGGACCAGGTGGCCCGGACGCGACCTCGAGTAGGTGCGGTCGGCCCCCACCAGCCCGAGATCGTCCATTCCGCCGAGGTGGATGGCTTCCAGCCGACGGCCCAGCGCCTGCGCCGCCGCCCCGGCGATGGTGGTCTTGCCCGTGCCGGACGGCCCCACCAGGCAGATGCTCCTGCCCGGTGCCGAGGCCCTCCCCTGGCGCCGCCCCCACTCCACGGTCGCCGCCAGCTCCAGGAACGCCTGCTTGGCACCCTCCATCCCGAAGTGCGAGCGGTCGAGGGTCTCCCGCACCTCCCCCAGGTTCAACTCCGGAGGTTCGGGTGCGTCCCACACCAGTTCCAGGGCCACCTCCGCGGCCTCCCTGCCCGGCGAGCCGTGAAGTCCACTCGGCTCCTTCAGGTAGCGCTCCACCACCTCCCGCACCTGGGCGGGGAGCTTGGCGGCCCGCACCTTTGCCTCCAGCGAGCCCCGGTCCGAGGTCCGCCGCTGGCGAGTCCGCGGCCAGGTACTGACCCGGGCACAGCGCTCCAGCACGGGCAGGCGATCCACCCAGCTCACGGTCTGCAGCAGCCACAGGCGGTCGTCCTGGCTGGGCTCGGCCTGGCGCGCAATCCAATCCGCGACCGAGTCCGGGTCTCCGGGTCCAGCGGGCCCCGCCGTCACCTCCCCGGCGGGGTCGAAGGCGTTCCCATGCTTCCGCGCCACCCGCCTCGCCAGCCGCTGGAGCCTGGGGACCGCGCCCTCCGGCGGCGCGGACTCCCGCTCCACCTCGGCGAACCAGGCCCGCAGAGACGGACCGTGCCACCCGACCTCGAGCACTTGGACCCGGCGCAGGCCGTATGCCCGCCAGTACACGATCCGCCCGGCATCCTCCTCCAGCTCATCCACGGTCGCGAGCAGGCCCACGAATGGCACTGACCCGCGGTGGAATGCCTCGCGGGGCAGGATGACGACCTGTCCCCCCAGGGTCCGCGGGCAGGCCCCCACCTCTCCCACCTCGGCTCCGCCCAACCTGGTTCTGTACGTCTCTCCGGGAAGCAGCGCCTGATCGATGAGGACCGCCAGGACCTCTGCCAATGACCCGCCACGACCGGGGGACGACGGCTGGTCCGTTGCTCCACTCCTCCGCCGCCGGAGGGGTCGCGGGGCGCGCAACCGCGTCCGGCGCGGCTTGGCGAGCTGCCCCAAGAGGGGCAGCCGATCAACCCACTTTGCCGCCCTCAGCAGCATCAGCCGCGCCTCATCGCTCGCCCCGAGCTCCACGGCGACGGCATCTGCAGCTGGCTCGGCGACTTCCCTCCCGGTTCAGGAGAAAGTCCGGGCAGACGCCCGAGGCTCTCCCTCCTGGCAACTCGGCGGGCGAGGCGCAGCAGGCAGGCCAGGTCAGCCTCCGTAGCCTGGCCCTCGTCCACCTCGCCGACCTCGGCCACGAGCACCGCCCCGCGACGAGACACGCTCCTGACCTCGACCCGCCGAAGCGCGAACAGCCGGGCTCGCAGAGTCTGGCCGAAGTCATCCGAACCCACGGCGTCGGCGACCGCCAGAACTCCGATTGCTGGCCCGGAGTCGGAGTGGTGAACTGCCCTGGGAAGGAGCAGGATGCGATCGTCGGGTCCGGAGAATCCGGCCAGAACCGCCATCTCTTCATCCCAGCTGGCATCCAGCCTATGGGTCTCCCCCGGGAGAAAGACACCATCAGTGAGGACGACTGGCACCAAGGACACGCCTGTGATCGAGTCCAGCCCGCCCGCGGCGCCTTGACTCGACCGGTCGGTCCCTAGCCTCACCAGGGTTTCCTCCTGATCGTTGCCTCCTACTTAGTATGCCATGCCCATTTAGGCATTGCAAGCTAGCTTGAGCGACCTTGGGGCTACACTCCACCCAGTGTCCCCCTCGACGAACTCGGAAGACCCCATTCGCGAGATCGAGCGGCAGCTCACCAAGCTCCGGCGCCGTGACGACCATCTTGCCGAGAGTCTCAGCGAGACCCGTGAGGAGAGGCGCCAGGTCGCGGCTCAGATCCGGACGCTGGAGGCTAATCTCCAGATGTTGCGGCAGATCGCAGCCAGGAGACTATCAGGAGACACCGTGGCGATACAGGCCGGCACCATCGCCGACGCTGCCGAGGTTTGCCTGCGCCAGCGAGGGGACTCAGCCCGGCTCGTGGAACTGGTGGCAGATCTTCAAGTCGCCGGGAAGCTCCTTCGCTCACAGGGGGCTTACGCCACCCTCTTCCGGGCCCTGAGTCGCGATCAGCGCTTTGAGCGCGCCCCGGGTGAGCGCGGGTGGTGGCGTCTAGCTGGTCCCAAGGCAGAGTCATCCTGAACGACATCATCACGAGGACCATGGGCTTGTTCGCAGCGCTAGATGTAACCACACATCGGGCGACCACCAAGGCAACGGAGTACTTGTCACCAAATGGCTCACGGAGGACCTCTCGCCTACATCACGCGCTTGCCAACGCATTTGGCTTGTTCCAACTGAGACCTAGTTCGGACACTCTAAAGAACTTCTCCAATTTTTTTTCTAGTGACGACGGATCTAGACTTCGCGCTTGACGGTATTGAATTGGCCTTCCGCCTCATAGACAGTGACGTCCGTAGCTGGACGGTGGACGACCGCATGGAGTCCCGGGCGCGTCAGTATCCCGACGACGCTATCCAGGAACTCAACGCCAGGTTGTTGGAGCGCCGAGTCGGGTATCAGTGGGTGTCTGGCCCAATCGTTCGGATTGATAACGCGATGGTCCACAAGACCACCATTTTGCCCGCTCTGAGACTTCTCTCTGACCAATCATTTGCCGGTGCGAATGAAGAGTTCCTTATTGCTACCGAGCATCTCCGAGAGGGGCGAGGTAAAGAAGCTATTACTGAAGCGGCCAAAGCCTTCGAGAGTACGATGAAGACGATCTGCGACCTGCGCAGTTGGCCGTATCAACCAACGGACACGGCACAGAAGCTCATCGACCCTCTCTTTGCCCACAGTCTAGTGCCAGCGTATCTTCCGTCGCAATTCACCTGTCTCCGCTGCCTGTTGGAGTCTGGCGCTCCGACGATTCGGAACAAGGCTTCAGCCCATGGTCACGGCGCGAACCCAGTTATCGCACCCGAGCACTTATCCAGCTACTCACTCGCGGTAACAGCCGCGACTATCGTGCTCCTCGTCCTGGTTCACCGGGCGGCACCTTGACAGGCCCAGCTCGACCTTCCAATGCCGACAGCGTCCGATCGGCCGTAGCGATCACGCACCGGCACCCAAGAGTGTGCCAACGCCCAGGCGCCGCAAATTCAAGTGGTGGCCACACTGATGATCGACCCTCGTCTCACTAGAAGGCGCGACCCCGCAGGCGGCTTGCTTCAATTGGCCTTTTCCCATACACTTCGTAATCATGCTAGAGGATCGTTGCTCAAGGTGATTGACTCATACCGACAACAGCACTTGCGGCCGCCGAGCTCCGTGGGTCCCAATTCCGCGCGTAGCGCTAAGTTCGGCGGGCAGGGGCTCTAAACGCAGTGAGGCCACTTAATCCGCTTCAGGATGCGCTTCTTTCCTACATCGAGCGCACCGATCCCAGTCATCGGGTTGTGCACGTGGACACGGTCAACGAGACCATCCGTTTTGCGGCTCCCATCCGCTCTCATCAACTTCCAAAATATGAGAAGGAGGGCTTCGTTCGAGCCTATCTCATCGTGAAGCTGGTCCTCGAACTTGGCTACCCCCAAGATTGCATTGAAATTGAGACGGACATCACGGTGAGGGTCGGACGAACCAAACGTTCCAAAGGAAAGGACCGAGGGCGGAACGACGTTGCTGTCTATAAGCGGAGCGGAACTAACGAGGCACTCTTCTTAGGCATTGAGTGTAAGTGGCCAGACGACTACGAGGCAGGGAAGAAGGATCTCGATGGTCAGCTCTGGGGAATCACCAAAGCAGCTGTCATCGAACAAAGGGTCGGGAAGTCGGTTCGCTATCTGAGTCTCTTCACCTGCGAACTCTCAGACAGCGGACTCCGCGACCAAGCAATCGTCATCGATTTCGGGATACATCCAACCCACTTGTCCTGGATCCGCGCCGGCGCTCCAGCGGCGTTGGTGATCCCTGGCCACTATGGTGATGCGCCCCTCGTCCGCTATGGGAACGTAGGCGAGCCACGAAATGGCCTCGCTCCGTTGGACCGAAGTTACGGTCCGAATGACTTCCGCAAGCTTAGGACGCTACTCCACAACCGGCTGTGGGCAGGGGCTTCATCCGATGATAACGCGATCTTCTACCAGCTCGTGAAGCTGTTTCTCACGAAGATATATGACGAGCAGACAACCGAGCCTGAGCAACCCTACCGCTTTCAGATCCAGACCACTCAGGCGGGTGAGCAGTCAGTAAGCGATGTGGCGAAGGGACTAGAACAACTTTACAAGGAGGCTGCGCGAGAGCTCCTCAACTACGATGACGAAAAATTGGCCAACGAACCCTTCAAGAGCAGCGGAATTACCGATGACAAGGTGATGGTAGCGACACGTGAGTTGCAGGGCATCTCCTTAACCAACAATCTCAGCACCGAGGCCGGATTTGACGTCCTGGGATCCTTCTTTGAGGGCATCCTTTCGAACCAGGACTTCTTCAAGCAGTCCAAGGGCCAGTTTTTTACGCACCAGACGCTGGTGAGGTTCATGCTGGCGATGACCGACATCGGCGGTCTGGCCGTAGCCAAGGTCAAGGCAAGTCCAAAGCCAGCTCTCCCATACATCATCGACCCATCCTGTGGAAGCGGCACCTTCCTGATCGAGGCGATGAAGTGGGTGACGGCGACTGTAACAGCAAAGCAATTGGACCAGGCGAGCGGGCTGGCGCTGGCACCGCGGGCCGAAGACTTCTACAAGAAGCAGTTCCTGGTTCCTGAGAGGCCAAACAAGTGGGCCGAGGATTACTTGTACGGAATCGAGACTAGACCTGACCTCGCCTTAGCTGCCAAAGTCAACATGATCCTCCATGGCGACGGGAACATGAACATATTTGTAGAGGATGCCCTTCATCGTCTCTCTCACCCAGCCTACAGCAGGCGGTGGGCCAACATGAACGAAGGTGTCCTCTGCGTGGAGACTACAGACGAGGAACGGGGGAATGGTCATGGGGCAAAGGTAAAGACCCGGGTTGCCTACCAGGGCGTCCCGGTGAATGCTCAGTTTGATGTGGTTGTCACGAATCCTCCTTTCGCTCTCGACGTAGAAGGGCTACCCTCACGACCCAGTCACGACACGACGTTTCTGTACTCTGACCGCGGGAACTCTGAAAACCTTTTCCTTGAGCGACACTATCAGCTGCTACGGGAGGGCGGTCGGCTAGCCGTCGTGCTGCCCGAGTCAGTTTTCGACACAACCGACAATAGATACATCAGGCTGTTCCTCTACAAATACTTTTGGATCGACGCCGTCGTATCGCTCCCCGTCGAAGCGTTCCAACCCTTCACTACCATCAAGACCAGCCTGTTGTTCGCCACCAAGAAGTCGTTGGCTGAAGTTGCGACGTTTGAGGAGTTCTGGCGATTGGCTGCTGCTGAGTATGGCCGCCTGCGTGGGACCCCGATTATCCAGAGCATCATCCAGAATGAGAGGCTTATGTCCGCGGGCCACGGACTTCGAGCGCTCTGTGCCGCCTTGGGTCTAGAGATTCCAGAGGGTGGGGCGCTCCTGAACAGCACCCTATTGACTTCTGCTTTACGCACCGCCATTGAGAGAGGACTAACCACCTGGCAGCAAGGCAGCGCTTCTGAGGTCAAACGGGCTGAGCGCGGCCGGCAGGTTTTCGACGACGCTACGGCCTTCGTAAATCGTGACCCGTTCGGCGGCTCCGATGAGGGCGCGGTCGACGCCCTTCGCAGGTTCCTACGCAGGCTCTATCCGGCGGGGTGCAGCGACATCGCCGAAGTCTGCGAGAAAGCCTACGACGAATTGCTGTCGATTGCCGATCTGGATTGGCCAGACCATAACCAAAGTGACCGCTACTGCAACGCGTGGTGGTGTCTGTCGGAGGTACTCGAGCAGACGACCCAGCAGCGAAACATCTTCTTCGCGGACGCTAGAGAAATCGGTTACAAGCGCACCAAGAGGGGTGAGTTTCCCCGGCCCAACGACTTGTTTCAAGTCGTGGAGAAGGCGGGATCCGGATTCCCCACCCCCGTACCCGATGCTCCCGAAACCATCCTAGATCACTATGTTGCCTTTGTGGCCAGTGGACGGACTCAGGCACCCGAAAGCCAATCGGTGTTCATTGCGCCCGGGTCGGTCGTGGCGGATACCTTTTCGCTTGGGCTGCGGGTCTCTCTGGTGCGATTTGTTCAGACCCAGTTCAATCACATTGACTGGAGTAAGTCTGTGCCGTTCCGCCAATACATTGAGTCATCTACCAGCGGAAACTATGTTGCCAAGAGTAACTACTCGGCTGAGGAGACCGATCTAGCCTATCTCTCCGTGAACAACTTTACCGGGGAGGAACCAGACCTTCGGAACGTGGTGTACCTCAAGCCGTCAACGCCAGCGGGTGATCTAGGTGTAGAAATTAGAGACGGAGATGTCGTGATTACACGCTCCGGCACCATCGGACATACTCACGTGGTTCGCGTTCCGCCCGACGAGACTAGAACGCTCTATGCGTCACACCACTTGTTCATCGTGAGGCTGACGCCGGAGGCAAGGCGATCGAAGCTGCTGCCGTATTTTCTCGGATCGACCTTCGTCAAGGACTTCCTCTACAACTTCTCCCAAGGAAAGAGTCAGAAGGAGCTCACCAACTGGTCGGTGCGTAACTTGCCTGTGCCCGCTCACGATTTTGGTAGCACGGAGTTTGGGAGTTTGCGGAAACTCGAGCGGCAATTGCAAGAGCTGAAGCAGACCGTGGCCGCGACGGAAATGACCATCTCCGAACTGGTCGCATCGTCGATTAGAGGATCCTAGCCCGGCGGGAGAGGGACTCAGACCGGCTTGTCCTGCACGAAGCCCCATTCGTGTCCGCGGTCGGTGACCGACGGTATAGCTCGACTGCCAGCCGGGTGGTTGTGACGGTGACCCGCCCCCTTGAACTGACCCGGGGTAGGTGAGAGTTCCCCTTGGCCCTTCTGGGGCGATGAGGAACTCGGATATCACGTGGACTCACTGGTAGGGGTCCTGTCAGGTCTTGCAGTCGAAGTAGAGAATTGGACCGGTGACATTGGGAGGCCAATTTGAAGATCTACTTGACCCTGGAGAGCGAGACCAAGAACACGGTGCGGTTCGCCGAGGACGAGGCGGGTCAGTCCGCCCACCCCGGGTACCCCGTGGTGGGCACCCTGTACGTCCAGAAGGCTGCCCACGTCCAGCTCGGGGCGCCCCAAAGGATCGCCGTCACCCTCGAGACGAGGGAGTAGGCGACGCGCCCAGTGGAAGCTCCCGGCTGAGAGAGACCAGGCGGGGCGGCATGAGCCCGGGGCGACGGAACTAGGTGCCCGACCTCTTCGCCGGACTCGGCCTTACGCGCGCCCGACAGCGAAAGTAGTACGCGCGAACGTTGGGCACCGTCGACTGATGCTCCAGCCATGAGGCACCGCCGGCCTCCCAACGTGGGCCTGGGTGGAGGCTGCGCTCCGTGCCGCGAACATCGGCGAGCCATCCCGTGGCGATCAGCTCCGGGATCAGCTCGGAAAGCACGGCCTGCCAGGCGATCCATTCGGGAGAGCCGGATTGCGGGCGCGAGTCGCCCGTCGGGGGGACCGGCTCAGTGGGCGGGATGCCCAGCTTGTCGCTCAACTCCCGCCATGTCGGCCCGACGCCGAAGCGTGTCCGGTAGTCCGCCACGATGGCCCCTGCAAGGGGGGCGGCGCGTGCGATGGCGGCATCCCGGTCTTGCAGCCATAACGCGGCCAGGATCCGTCGCCCCTTGGTTGCCGAGCCCTGAGACATGGCCCCGATCATACCTGCGCTTCCGCTCATGGTCGGTCCCGTCACCGCGTGGTTAATCTCAGCAGGTCACGTGCAGGATGGCGTTCGCGTCCTTGCCGCCGGTATTGAGGACGGCAACCGCCTCCGCCGTCGGCAGTCTCAGGAGCTCGACATGCCGACGTTCCGCCTCCTCCAAGACTTCGTCCATCACCGGCAGGGCGCCCTGGGCCCCGGTCCCCACCACCAGCCGGCGGCAGTGCCACGGGATGTCTTCCTTGATCGAGAGAGGGGTATGGCCGTAAGTGGCCCGGTACTCCTTGGAAGCCCGCTTCTTTCGCTTGCGAATCTCGCCTCGGTCAATGACAAGGTCGTGCTCATAGGTCACGCCGTCGATCTGGATGGAGCCGAAGGAGAAACTCTCGAAGTCCACAGACCACCCGTTGCCGGAGGCTATTCTAGGCCGCCCGATCAGGCAGGGCGTTGGGGCCGACCTCCAGCGCTGGGCCTTTCCGGCGACGGGGAGAGGGGTGGCCGGATATTGTCACTACCGTGGGGCCCTGTCGCGGCGAATCAGCAGCGCAAGAGGGCCGCCAGTGGGGTACAGGCGCCGGCCTGGGCCCGCCTCGGGCGCCTTGGCCGGTTACTGAGGGGTGGAAGCTCGTCAGCGCCGGCAGCTCGACAGTTGCTCCGAGGACATATGGGAAGTTGGGGACATCCCCAGCGCAGCTCGAGCCGGTCTCGAGCTCATTCGCTGGGTCGTAGGCGCCAGGGACTCGAGGGAACGATGTGAGACGACACGAGCGTGACAGTGCGGACGAGATCACGTGTCAGCGGTCCTCAATCGCGTGACGTCGCGGCTGGGCTCTGGTCACCGGACGAGGGAAGACGAAAGACGGCGCGACCATAGAGATCGGACATTGCGTCGTGGATCGCCTGGAGGAACGTCATGGCGTCCTCGGGGGAGTAGGAGGTGGGCGGAGGCTTCGGGAGGAGCAGGCCGCCGTGGAGGATGCCGTTGCGGAAACCGGCCCCGTGCCTCTCAAGCGCTGCCGCCTCGTGCTTGGTGAGGAGCCCCGCCCGCCGGGCTCTCCCCACCAGGGTGCCAAAGGTGGCTCTTGCATCACGCGGCACGCCGAGGCATCCGCGAAGACCGGCCTCCAGGGCGACCAGCCCCCAGGCCATGGCCACCAGGGTGTACTCGTACTCGTAGTAGGAGTCGACGAGGATGTCCCGAGCCACGCAGAGCACCCTGGCGAGATCCCCGGGCACCGCGTCGTTCAGCGGCCAGGCCTCCAGGACGGAGATCAACTCCGCCTGATCGTGGTAGAGCCGCAGCCAGCGCTGATCCGGGTCGCGCCGACGCCCCTTCGTGGGGTGCAGTGCCTCCCGATACTCCTCGACAACCTTCTGGCCGTGGTCGCCCTGCTTCTCCAACCACTGGCAGACGTCGCGGGCGGGCCCGGTGTCGAGGTGGGAGACCACCTCCCTGACGCTTCCGGCGCCCAGGGTCGTGGCGACGGCGAGGTAGTCGGCGAAGACCCGGAACGCCCAAAGCCGGCGATCCTCTGCGAACTCCAGCGCGTCCTTCTCGTTCACCTCATGCGTCGTCTGGCCGTGGATCAGCCGGTCCCGCCAGTCGTAGCCAGCGCGAGCCTCGGCGGGGTGGAAGAACGGCTGGCCCATCGCCACGTGCACCGCCGCACTGCGGACGGTGACCGTGCTCGCCTTCAGGCCGGTGCTCTCCGGCACCAGGATGGCCTCCATGCCGCTGTAGACGGCGGGGAGGATGACCAGCCAGTTGCTGCTCCGAGCGGCGATGTCCAGCCAGCCCAGGCAGGTGTCCACCCGCTCCCGCAGGCGAGGAGCCAGCGCGTCGCGCCGCTCGGAGAGTTGGCAGAGGCCGTCAGCCCACTCCCGCTGGGAAGAGAGATCCTCTTCCATCGGGTGGTCCAGGGCCCACCACCCGGCCTTCTCGAACTCCCCGTCGCGACTCCAGGCGAAGGTGCCATCGAGGCCGAAGGCGATTTGGTCCGGGTAGATCTTGGCGTTGAAACCGAACAGGAACTTCTGGCGAACCAGGGCGAGCGCGGTGGTGGCAGCTCGTTTGGCTCGCATCAGGGCTAGTTCGTCGGTCCCCGCGGCCACCTCCGTAGAGCAGACAAGCCGGGGCGGCGACGTTGTGCAGGTCCGCAAGACCTCTGTCAGCCCCGGGACCTCCTCGGCATGGAGGAAGCGGACGCCGGCAACGTCCATGGGGACCGGGAGATCGAGATGACGGATCCCGAGGTAAGCCGTACGGGTGATGGGAGCCTGCGCCATCTGGTCGAGGGTCGCGGCCGCGAACTGCGCGGCCTTGGGTCGTGACGATGCCGGCGCCGCCCGGTACTCGGTAGCTGCCTCGCGGAGGCGCTCCCGCACACCGCGGACGCCGAGATGCTCAAAGTGGAGGTGGGTGCTGAGCTTCCGGGAGAGCCGATCGAGGCAGCGCCATCCATCCGCGGCGAGCCCGGCCCGCTGCTCCCACTCCGTCTGCGGCGGGAAGAGCGCCGCTTTGAGGAGCCGGCGCATCTCGTCAGCCAGTTGAGCGCGATCCGGGAAAGGCGGGGCGTGTTTCACAGCGTGGCCGCCCTCCGGTCTGCCATCAAACGGTTCTTGGACGCCTGGAATGACCACACGCACCCCTTCACTCGGGTGAAGACCCCGGACCAGGACCTAGCCAAGGTGGACCACCAACCTGTCGGGCGTCGTCGAGATTATGAGCCCGCCACCGATCTGCTGCCCGGCGCCCATCGCGCAACTCACTGGGATCTGCGCAGCGTGGAGACTGGATCACATAACGGGGTCCACACAAGTCACTGGATACCCACGCCTCGCCCTCGCGCGCGGACGCATGAGAACCCGAAAGTATGCGGGCCTCTCGGTGACAACTCACTGACGAAACTGTAAGAGGGTCATCTTCTCTGAGTCGCAATTGGGTCGCGGGCCCGGTCCTTCGTACTGGGCCCTG